>NZ_CP117416.1:4252500-4460000 GCF_028606985.1 Paenibacillus kyungheensis
GTTCTTCCGCGCGCCTTAGAATTCTCTTCTCACCCACCTGTGTCGGTTTGCGGTACGGGCACCTGCTTCCTGGCTAGAGACTTTTCTTGGCAGTGTGAAATCATGACCTTCGCTACTGTAATTTTCGCTCCTCATCACAGCCTGGCCTTGGGGTATGCGGATTTGCCTACATACCAGCCTCACTGCTTGAACGGACATCCATCAGTCCGCGTCACTATCCTCCTGCGTCATCCCATTGCTCATAACGGCTTTCGGTGGTACAGGAATTTCAACCTGTTGTCCGTCGACTACGCCTTTCGGCCTCGCCTTAGGTCCCGACTTACCCTGAGAGGACGAGCCTTCCTCAGGAATCCTTGGGTTTTCGGCGGATCAGATTCTCACTGATCTTTTCGTTACTCATACCGGCATTCTCACTTGAATGAGGTCCAGCGCTCCTTGCGGTACACCTTCAATCTTCATTCAACGCTCCCCTACCCCTGATACAAAGTATCAAGCCATAGCTTCGGTGGTGTGTTTAGCCCCGTTACATTTTCGGCGCAAAGTCACTCGACCAGTGAGCTATTACGCACTCTTTCAATGGTGGCTGCTTCTAAGCCAACATCCTGGTTGTCTGTGCAACTTCACATCCTTTCCCACTTAACACACACTTGGGGACCTTAGCTGATGGTCTGGGCTGTTTCCCTTTCGACAATGGATCTTAGCACTCACTGTCTGACTCCCGGAATAAAGTCTGTGGCATTCGGAGTTTGACTGAACTTGGTAACCCTTGCGGGCCCCGCATCCAATCAGTGCTCTACCTCCACGACTCAACTTCCGAGGCTAGCCCTAAAGCTATTTCGGGGAGAACCAGCTATCTCCAGGTTCGATTGGAATTTCTCCGCTACCCCCACCTCATCCCCGCACTTTTCAACGTGCGTGGGTTCGGGCCTCCAGTACGTGTTACCGTACCTTCACCCTGGACAGGGGTAGATCACCTGGTTTCGGGTCTACGTCCACGTACTCAGTCGCCCTATTCAGACTCGCTTTCGCTGCGGCTCCGGCTTTTCACCTTAACCTTGCACGGGAACGTAACTCGCCGGTTCATTCTACAAAAGGCACGCCATCACCCAGTAATAGGGCTCTGACTTTTTGTAAGCACACGGTTTCAGGTTCTATTTCACTCCCCTTCCGGGGTCCTTTTCACCTTTCCCTCACGGTACTGCTTCACTATCGGTCGCTAGGGAGTATTTAGCCTTACCAGATGGTCCTGGCAGATTCATACGGGGTTTCACGTGCCCCGCACTACTCGGGATCCGTCTCGGAGAGAAGATGATTTTAGCTACAGGGCTTTCACCTTGTCTTGCGGGCCTTTCCAGACCTCTTCGCCTACCATCTTCCTTTGTAACTCCAAAGAGACGTCCCACAACCCCAACAAGCAAGCTCATTGGTTTGGGCTGTTCCGCGTTCGCTCGCCGCTACTGACGGAATCACTCTTGTTTTCTGTTCCTGAGGGTACTTAGATGTTTCAGTTCCCCTCGTCTGCCTCTGCACACCCTATGTATTCAGGTGTGAGTAACTGGAGATGAATCCAGTTAGGTTTCCCCATTCGGACATCCCCGGATCACAGCTTGCTTACAGCTCCCCGAGGCTTTATCGTTGTTCGCCACGTCCTTCATCGGCTCCTAGCGCCTAGGCATCCACCGTGTGCTCTTAGTAGCTTAACCTAAGTGTTTCTAAATTAATAGAAACGGTGTATTTCAATTTCTCGCCTACCACTGTTTACACAGTTTGTAGAGAAGAAACCTTCTAAAACGCGATGTTTCGTTTTCGGTATCCAGTTTTCAAGGATCAACTTGGGTAAAAATAATATGGTGGAGCCAAGCGGGATCGAACCGCTGACCTCCTGCGTGCAAGGCAGGCGCTCTCCCAGCTGAGCTATGGCCCCATAATTGGGAAGTAAATCTATATGGTGGGCCCTAGTGGACTCGAACCACCGACCTCACCCTTATCAGGGGTGCGCTCTAACCAGCTGAGCTAAGGGCCCGTATTGTAAGATTCTTTTCGACATGAAAAGAATGCGCTTGGCGGCGTCCTACTCTCCCAGGACCCTGCGGTCCAAGTACCATCGGCGCTGGAGGGCTTAACGGTCGTGTTCGGGATGGGTACGTGTGGAACCCCTCCGCCATCGCCACCAAACGATGAAACATACGGTAAAGATTGAGAAGATTGACCTCTCAAAACTGAACAACGAGTGAGTGGTGTCATTCAATGAATGACCACAGATCCACCGGAGTGTTCTGCGTTTGTCTTTCCCGAAAGAAAGACGTTCGAATGTTTCCGTTGCAGGAAACGATTCTCCATAGAAAGGAGGTGATCCAGCCGCACCTTCCGATACGGCTACCTTGTTACGACTTCACCCCAATCATCTACCCCACCTTCGGCGGCTGGCTCCTTGCGGTTACCCCACCGACTTCGGGTGTTGCAAACTCTCGTGGTGTGACGGGCGGTGTGTACAAGACCCGGGAACGTATTCACCGCGGCATGCTGATCCGCGATTACTAGCAATTCCGACTTCATGCAGGCGAGTTGCAGCCTGCAATCCGAACTGAGACCGGCTTTTAAGGATTGGCTCCATCTTGCGATATTGCTTCCCGTTGTACCGGCCATTGTAGTACGTGTGTAGCCCAAGTCATAAGGGGCATGATGATTTGACGTCATCCCCACCTTCCTCCGGTTTGTCACCGGCAGTCTGCTTAGAGTGCCCACCATAATGTGCTGGCAACTAAGCATAAGGGTTGCGCTCGTTGCGGGACTTAACCCAACATCTCACGACACGAGCTGACGACAACCATGCACCACCTGTCTCCTTTGTCCCGAAGGAAAAGACTATCTCTAGTCCGGTCAAAGGGATGTCAAGACTTGGTAAGGTTCTTCGCGTTGCTTCGAATTAAACCACATACTCCACTGCTTGTGCGGGTCCCCGTCAATTCCTTTGAGTTTCAGTCTTGCGACCGTACTCCCCAGGCGGAATGCTTAATGTGTTAACTTCGGCACCAAGGGTATCGAAACCCCTAACACCTAGCATTCATCGTTTACGGCGTGGACTACCAGGGTATCTAATCCTGTTTGCTCCCCACGCTTTCGCGCCTCAGCGTCAGTTACAGCCCAGAAAGTCGCCTTCGCCACTGGTGTTCCTCCACATCTCTACGCATTTCACCGCTACACGTGGAATTCCACTTTCCTCTTCTGTACTCAAGCTCTCCAGTTTCCAGTGCGACCCAAGGTTGAGCCTTGGGCTGTGACACCGGACTTAAAAAGCCGCCTGCGCGCGCTTTACGCCCAATAATTCCGGACAACGCTTGCCCCCTACGTATTACCGCGGCTGCTGGCACGTAGTTAGCCGGGGCTTTCTTCTCAGGTACCGTCACTCCGAGTTCAGTTACTAACCCGGACGTTCTTCCCTGGCAACAGAGCTTTACGATCCGAAAACCTTCATCACTCACGCGGCGTTGCTCCGTCAGACTTGCGTCCATTGCGGAAGATTCCCTACTGCTGCCTCCCGTAGGAGTCTGGGCCGTGTCTCAGTCCCAGTGTGGCCGATCACCCTCTCAGGTCGGCTACGCATCGTCGCCTTGGTGAGCCGTTACCTCACCAACTAGCTAATGCGCCGCAGGCCCATCCTCAAGTGACAGATTGCTCCGTCTTTCCAAATTCGTTCAGGCGAACAAATCATGTATTCGGTATTAGCTACCGTTTCCGGTAGTTGTCCCAAGCTTGAGGGCAGGTTGCCTACGTGTTACTCACCCGTCCGCCGCTAAGAATAAAAGAAGCAAGCTTCCTTCATTCTCCGCTCGACTTGCATGTATTAGGCACGCCGCCAGCGTTCGTCCTGAGCCAGGATCAAACTCTCCATAAAGTGTTTGACTTGCTCAATTGAAACTGGCGAGAACCGAAGTTCTCTATTTTGTAAAGGTCGGCTAAGACCTTTATTGACTCACTCGTTGTTCAGTTTTCAAAGATCAAACATTTCGTTTGTTTTGCTTTTGTGCACCGACGCGTTATCGCATCAGCAACTCTTATAATATATCATGCTCATTTCATTTCGTCAACACTTTTTTTTCAAGAAGTTTTTTTCTTCCTTCGTAATCTTTCATTTACTTATAGAAGAATATATAGTGTTAATCGCTGTATCCGTTGAAGCGGAACGTTTTATAATTTATCACAGATTGTTGATACAAGTCAACTACTTATTTAGCAAATTATTATAGATTGGATATTGCCGTATTCCGCTTCGTTAGTGAACATTAATTTCTTCAGTTGTTATCGGTTAAGCCAATAGCGAATTTCTCTTTCTCCACCTGCTTGTTCTGGTCTCCATGATACGACTTCATTGATCAATGACCGAAATACAAGTTTGCGAATAACCATAGGTAGCATATTGCCCACATGAGATAGGTCAGGATGCTGTAATAGTTCTTTGACGCTCCATGGTTGCTTACGGCTCCGAAGCACTTGGAATAGTATAGATGAACATTCTCTCATTTTGGACATGACTGAAAATTCACATGCCAGTAATACTAACTCTACTCGCTGCTCCATCGTCTCTGTACTGAATGCTAGTTGTTCATATAATTTGTAAACGTCTAGCTTGCATGTCCTTACTTGTTCCCATACTGCTGATTCAGGATAGATACCTTTTTCAGATAGATCAATTCTTGCCCAGTGTTGTAATGCTTGAAAAATACTATTATAAGCATCCATAACTTGATTCTGTTTCATATGGTGCTTGGCTTCTACGTATTGTGTTAGAAATTGTGTAAATTCTAAAAATATACGGCGCTCACGCAAAGGGCTGGAAAAGTGTATAAATTGTTTTCTTAAATGATCTACTTGTTCATTGGTATCCCAGAGCAATTCCCCTTTAAGGAAATGTTCGATCATAATACGGTTATCTCCAGTGATCATACATTGTTCTAGAATGTCTTGATCGACATAGATAACTTGTACATGTGTATTTGATCCATCAATACGATGCTCGATAACTTCTACCTGCTCATGATAACTGCATACTACAATAATAAGAACTTCAAAATCATGTAAAAGTGAACCATTGAATTGCTGGTTTTGGCCTTTCGATGCAACCGCCCCGATAATCTTATGGTTATTGGAATGTGCATGTAGAAAAGAAAGATTAGTTAATTCCACGTTGTCCTCCTTCATTTGGTTGAAAGTTGACTCATTGTTTTTATCGCTATAGAACTTATTTCTACAATTTGGAATCCCTTTCCTGCTTGAAATGTGAGTATTTCTATAAAAAAGGCTAGAACGCCTATAGATGGATACTCTATAGATGCTCTAGCCTTATAAAAGAAGATTACTTTATTGGTGATGAAGTGTTATTGATTCACCATGATTTATTTCTCTATCTTGGATAATGTACTCCATGCGCGATCATCACCTAAGCTACGTGTCCATGAAGCGACTCCACCTAGATTAAGCTTTTGAGCAAGTTCTACTCTTGCTTGGAGTGACACTTCATCTTCGATCCAAATTCGCTTGAGTGCTCCGTCTTGTTGGTACTCTACATAATTTTGTCCTGTGCTAGGGTCTAACTTCGGTGATAATTTCTTTTCTTTGATTAATTCTGCAATGCCGTTCATGCCTAATGCTTTGGATGAGACTTTTGTTTGGCCATCTTCAGTCTTTTCTGTCCATACACGCGCATATAAAGGAACACCCAGAATCAATTTGTTAGCTGGCACTTCATCTTCTTCCAGAACACGATTTACTGCTTTTTCTACCCAGGGTAATGAAGCTACTGAACCGGATTTGGGGCTTGCTGCCCAGTGTTCATCGTACGCCATGAGCATCATATAATCTAACGAAGGGGCTAATGCTTCACGATCTAAAAATTTCGACCATAGCTCACTATTGGACTTTGGTGTTACATCCATTGAAAGTACCAGGTCTTTTTGAAGAGCAAGTGGTCGTAGTTCACGTACAAATTGAGTTACGTTAGGACCATCTTTGGTATGGACACTTTCAAAATCAATATTGATCCCGTCTAGTTGGTACAGATCGGCATATTCTAATAGTTGTGATATAACACGACTTCTATTCTCATACGTTGATAGTGCTCCTGTTGTCATATCAGCATCAAAATTGTTAGTGACCAATCCCCATACTTCTTTGTTGCGGTTGTGTGCCCAATTTACATAATGCATATCGGCTTTACTGCGTACATTTCCTGTATTATCGACAATTTCGAACCATGTCGGACTGACGACATTAACTCCTGGTAACTCGCCAATCTTTGTAGTATCAGGTTGACGTTCATAGACTGCTTCCCATGTTAGATTCACTTTTTTACCAGCCCAGTCTCTATTGACTCGACTATCGGGCATCTGTGGCACTGATACTGTCTCTAAATCATCCAGAACAACGTTATCGCTCTGCATATAACCAACATACCCATTATCTAACTGAACGGTATACCAACCTTCTCCAGTCTCCCAAATACGTAAACGTGCGTTATCAGGAACGTCTTTGTAAATACGAGAATGAATATCTGCTTCTGCTCGCAATGCTACTGTCTGGTCTGATCCTCCTGTGACTGTGTGAGCATATTGAACTTTTTCGCCTGCTTTTAACAAAATCACAGCACCGGTAGTCGGATCTTCATATACATTAATGCCATACGTTTCTTTGAGTGGAGCTAGCGGTACATACAAAATGTCTCCTTCTTGTTGAGGAGCAAATCGCAATTGTACTGATTTCATATTCAGTTGTGCATCTTTACTTCCACTTTGTAATTGCACTAGATTACGATCTGTTGTTAAAATGACTGATTGCGTTGCTTCTTCATAGCGAATATTAGGATCTATCTGTTCTTGCAAAACAGGCAGAGGTAACTGTAAAGAATCTCCTGTACCTATTGCGGAATAAGGAAGGATCTCTCCTTTGATAAAAATAGGCTTGGTTAGGCCTTTCCAATCTGGGTCTTTATGTAAAGGGTTAGGGAAAATCTCAAATATCATCCAACCTACAACTAAAAGAGCAGCAAACCCTAGTATCCACCAACGACGTTTGTTTGATTTGCGTAGACGTGCTCGTTCTTTTCTATTCAAAGTATCCTCCTTGTGCTGCGTGATTCAGGCTCATGCTGTTCTTTTCTACTTTTACCCTGCTAGTTGCACATCTAATAAAAAAAGCGAGAAAAACCATACGGTTTCTCGCGCTTTGGAAATTACTGTTGATTCAAGCCTCTGCAATGTGCGCAAGTTCCATAGAGCTCCATCCGATGCCCAGAAATCTGAAATCCTGTATGCCTGGCTGCTTGTTGTTCTACTGCTTCTAAAGAAGGATAACTAAAATCTTCGATTTTGCCACATTGCTGACAAATGACATGATAATGATCTGTAATATTCGCATCGAACCGACTGGAATTATCACCGTACGTTAATTCGTGCACCATACCTGCTTCAATAAACATTTTCAAATTATTATATACCGTAGCTACACTCATACTTGGAAACTGAGGTTCTAACGAACGATAAATTTCATCTGCTGTTGGATGTTCCATTGATTCTAATAAATAACTTAAAATCGCATGACGTTGAGGTGTAATCCGTACGCCACTGACTTTGAGTTGTTCTAATGCGTGTTGAACACTTGTCGTCATCTTATTCACCGCCTTATTGAACTTTCCGAAAAAAACTGTATGTCCGGTAAGAACTAATAAAAGAAGAAAGTGACCAGACAAGGCAGACATTCGTCAGCTTTAATTGTACGGTTAGATGAAGAGGATTGTCAACGCGACCTCTTTTAGTTGGCTGAGGTGGACTCTGTGACCGCTTCATCTGTGTTGGTTGTATTGCTTTTTGGTATATTGCTAGAAGATTTCGAATTGGTGGAAGAATCAGTCTCTTCAGCATTGGATGGATCTATCGTCTGATCATCATTATCTTTGATCATTGCATCACTGTTACGCATAATATTCAAATCACCATTACCATCTACCTGAATCGAATGATCAGCCGTACCAAATTCACCTGTGATTGTTCTTTTTTCAACTTTTAACGGTAAATCTGTATTGATCGTTCCATAACTATTAGATCCGGAAACTTTGTAATCGCCTGTAGGTGGTAAATATAGATGAATGACACCAACAGCGCTATATACCGACCAATCTCCGCCAATACTGACAGAACGAATCTCTATATTTCCATTTAACGATTCAGCTTTGACTGCAAAATTGGCTTCATCCACCATAACATTACCATTTCTTGTGTTGACATCAATATCACCAAGTCCACCGATTAATGAAACATCACCTACTTGGGTATACAATTTGGCAGCGCCGCTAATATCGCTAGCTTTATATGTGCCTTGCTTCGTATCTGCTTCGACATTACCTAAAATAGACGAAATGTCCATATTTCCATTAACCGTCTGAGCTTTGATATCCCCTACAAGGTTACGCATAATCAGACTACCATTTCCTGAACGTACAGCAATATTGCGTAATGCTTCAATATTGGTCATCGTGACTTTACCGTTGGTTGTCTGCACATTGATATCTAGCCGACTTTTTTCAGGTAATGTAATCTCCATATTGATTCGTGGTTGCCGATTGTTGGATTCTCCATACGTCTGGGTCTGTGGACGAATTGAAATCTCATCGCCTTCTGAAACGTCGATACTTGTAGCATCTGCAATTTTCTGTGCTTCCTCTGCTTTGATCTCATCGATCCAGACAACAGGGCGAACTTCGATTTTTTCGACATCCCCACGATGAACGATTAAATCTCCGTTGATGCCTTCTACTGTTAATTCATCCGTATCTTTATCTACCGGAATCTCAACCGGCGTTAATTCTATTCGATTGCCAGATGCTTCGCTAAATTCAGAAGAAGCGGCGGTTAAATCTAAGCTTACTTTGCTCCATAAATATAAATACTGATTCTGCTCGGTCACGAAAAAAATAGCCGCAGTCGCAATCACAGCTGTCAGTATTCCTTTGATATCCAAACGGAATCTCATACGGTTACGCCGGGAAAGGATATAAAAGATAATATATTCCAAACCCCAGCATACGAAAATAAGCGGCCACCATTGGAGAAGGATCATTAATTGGCTACCACCGCTCCATTGATCTATCCAGATTAATATACCCAATGCTATCCATAACAGGGAAGCTGTAATTCGTCCTACTCTAATTCTACCGGTCATTGCTAGCACCTCCTACCGCTTGAGATGTAGCAGAAGACTTGTGTTTCTGAATCGTACGATAGATACGTACCATTTGAAAAGCAAGCAGTCCTACTCCAATAACTATACAAACGACGGCGATAATATAACCGCCCCAAAAGCTTACGATATTGCGTAGCCAATACGGTCGTACTAAAAACATACAGATTAATAATCCTTCAGCCATCAATACTAAACCGAATGAAATGCCGCGTACACCTGCAAATGACTTGCGACGCTTATACTTGGGAATCAATGCTTTTATATGATCGTTAATCCAATCTGTTGATTGCAAAACATCATATACATTATAAAAATAAATAACAGGAATCATTAATGCTAACAATATTAAAAGAGGTACGTTGATCTGAATGCCTTTTGATGTGAAATAAAAAAGGGCAGCAATATCAAGCAGTAAAACAGCAATAAACTGTATTCCCCTTTGCGCCAATCCTAGATACATATGACCAAATCCAGGAAGAATAGCAGCGATAAGAACAGCGATAAATTTACGTTTGAGAGGTAGCTTGGCAGGGGATTTCTTCACTGTTGATCATGCCTCCTTCTTCTTTGCTTTTACTCAATAGCAACTGCGGTGACTCCCTCAATCTTCTGAATACTGCCTATCAATTCTAATGAATCGTATTCGTGCTTGATCACTACGCTCAAACGAAGTTCAGTAACTAACAAATCAGATGTCATACTGATCCCGCCTCGTTCTTTAACATAAGTGACTTTTCTGATCTGGATATGTTCGCTATCCATAAAGCGAGAGATTTTATCTAATGTTAATGTCCCTGCTATGCCTTCAATCGTAATCTGATGATCTTTGCTACGACGAATATAACGTTGTTCTACGATATTAAGTACCCACAAATTCAAAAGAACGATCAATGTACAGACAAAAGCTGCAAAATAAAAACCAGCTCCAATCGCCAAACCAATCGCAGCTACTACCCAAAGTGAAGCGGCTGTAGTCAGACCAGTGATCGCTTTACCTGTAAATAAAATCGTACCTGCACCCAAAAATCCGATACCTGAAATAACCGCTGTAGCTAATCGAGCCGGATCAAGTCTTACATTCGGTTCTTTGACAAATTCAGCAAATCCATAGACTGAGAGCATCATAATCAAAGTAGAACCTACACATACTAAAATATGTGTTCGAAGTCCTGCTGCATGACTAGAACGCTCTCGTTCCCAACCGATCAATCCGCCCATCAGCATAGATGCAACTAAACGAAGTAAAATATGAACATTGGTAATGTACCAGGGATCAGACATTAGTCAACTGAGTCCTCCCTTACTTGAGAAAGAGCAGGATTTAACCGATGAAATGTTGTTAATTTCACACCTGGTGCTACTTCAAAAGTCTCTACCGGGCAAAATCCATACTTTTTATATAAAGCGACAGCAGGTTGATTTAACTTCCCTGTCGATACAATATATAAAGGAACATTAGGATATTGTGCAAACACATGTTCAATCAATTGACTTGCAATCCCTTGTCGAAAAGCAATCGGATGCACCATCATTCGAGCGATTGTTAATGTATCATGTTCTTCTTGCTCTATAGAAATAACACCTTGAATTTCTTCGTACTCATTCACATACGCATAAAACGTTTCACCAGAACGACGAATACTTTCCACCGTATCCATTAATGGTGGAAGTTCTTTAAACCCGATCAATTCAGCTTCTAATCGATAAGCAATATGTTGTAACGCCCATATTTGTTGAACGGTATTGTCATCTTCTAATACACACTTTTGAATCACAAGATCACTCCTTGATCGCCAGATATAATGTATTCAAAAGCAAAAAAAGAACAATAAAAGAGACATGCCATATGGCATGCCCCTATATTCCTTTATCATTCCGGGATGATGCCAGATTAGCGAGGCAATAATTCAGCCAATAGTTTGTTAACCATACCTGGATTCGCTTTGCCTTTACTTTGCTTCATGACTTGTCCAACTAAAAAGCCAATCGCTTTGTCTTTGCCTGCTTGGTAATCTTCAACAGACTGCGGATTCGCAGCGATAACTGCTTCAACAATACCTTTGATTGCACCTTCATCACTAATCTGAGTTAATCCTTGCTCTTCTACAATTTGTTGCGGTAATTTGCCAGACTGTAGCATTTCTTTAAATACGGTTTTGGCAATTTTATTACTGATGGTTCCTTTTTCGATCAATCCAATCAATTCACCTAGTGCTTGTCCTGTTAAAGGAACAGAGGCTAATTCAAGACTATTTGCGTTCAAATAACCTAGCAATTCCCCTTGCATCCAGTTCGCTACCGATTTGGCATCACTGGTATACGTCAGGCTATCTTCAAATAGATCAGCTAAAGGTTTGGAAGAGGTGATAACACCTGCATCATATTCAGGCAATCCGTATTCTGAAGTATAACGAGCTTTACGTGCATCAGGCAATTCAGGAATAGAAGCTTGAATACGATCTTTCCATGCTTGATCGATATGCAATGTCACTAGATCTGGATCAGGGAAGTAACGATAATCATGCGATTCTTCCTTGCCACGCATCGATAATGTTTTGCCTTGAGCTTCATCCCAGCGACGAGTTTCTTGAATCACTTTGTCGCCATCATCCAAAATCTCAGCTTGACGATATTCTTCATACTCTAATCCTTTTTGTACACCACGGAAAGAGTTCATATTTTTAAGTTCAGCACGAGTACCAAATTCTTTTTGACCTGCTGGACGTAGACTGATATTCGCATCACAACGAAGTGATCCTTCTTCCATTTTCACATCAGATACATCACAGTACTGCATAATCGCACGAATCTTTTCCAAATAGGCACGCGCTTCTTCTGGTGAAGAAATATCAGGTTCCGATACAATTTCAATAAGAGGTGTACCGACACGGTTAAAATCAACCAAAGAGTCATATCCACCGGATGTATGTGTTAATTTACCTGCATCTTCTTCTAAATGCAGACGTGTAATCCCGATACGCTTGGTTGTACCATTTACTTCAATATCAACCCAACCATGTTCGCCGATCGGTTGGTCAAATTGAGAAATCTGATACGCTTTGGGAGAATCAGGATAGAAATAGTTTTTGCGATCAAACTTACTAACATCGCCTATTTTACAGTTAATCGCCATTGCTGCTTTCATTGCATAGTCAACAGCTTGACGATTTAGTACAGGCAATACACCTGGATGACCGAGACAAACAGGGCAAGTATGTGTATTGGCAGGTGCACCGAATGCTGTAGAACAGCCACAAAAGATTTTGGACTTGGTATGTAGTTCAACGTGAACTTCCAGTCCGATTACTGTTTCGTATTTGGACATACTGATAGGTTCCTCCTTCTTCATACGGTTTTAGAGCTGCGGCCGTTGTTGATGATTGGTATTTTGTTCAAAAGCGTGTGCCACGCGCAAAACCGTCTGTTCGTCGAAGGCTTTGCCGATAATTTGCATCCCTACAGGTAATCCAGAAGCAAATCCACAAGGAACACTGATTGCTGGAACACCTGCAAGACTTACAGGAATCGTCAAAATATCATTAAGATACATTGTTAATGGATCATCTAATTGGGAACCTAACTTAAAGGCTGTTGTCGGCGCAGTAGGTCCAATAATAACATCATATTTTTCAAATACATTATCAAAATCACGTTTGATCAATGTACGTACTTTTTGTGCTTTCAAATAATAAGCATCATAATAACCAGAACTTAACGCATATGTTCCAAGCATAATACGACGTTTCACTTCATCTCCGAATCCTTCACTACGCGATTGATGATACAACTCTAATAGATTGCCAGGATTCTCTGCACGTACACCATAACGTACGCCATCAAAACGTGCTAGATTGGAAGAAGCTTCAGAAGAAGCAAGCAGATAATATGTGGCTACTGCATATTCAGTATGTGGTAAAGATACTTCTTCCCACTCTGCACCCAATCCTTCTAATACAGCCAAAGCATCCATAATCGATTGCTTCACTTCTGCATCGACACCTTCACCGATGTATTCAGAAGGAACTGCAATTTTGAGACCTTTGATTTCACCGGACAATGCACTTACATAGTCAGGAATATCCACTTTTGCAGATGTTGAATCTTTGGCATCATATCCTGCGATTGCTTGTAAAACATAAGCCGAATCTTCTACATTTTTGGTCAAAGGGCCTATCTGATCTAAAGAAGATGCAAAGGCAACTAGACCAAAACGAGACACAAGACCGTAAGTCGGCTTCAGTCCTACAACTCCACAATAAGAAGCAGGCTGACGAATCGATCCACCTGTATCTGATCCTAGCGTAAAGTAAGCTTCCCCTGCTGCTACAGCTGCTGCCGAACCACCACTTGAACCTCCAGGAACATAATCCAAGTTCCACGGATTGCGCACAGGTGCAAAGCTAGAATTCTCATTAGAACCACCCATAGCAAATTCATCCATATTTAGCTTGCCGATCGTAACAGCGTCTGCTTGACGAAGCTTGTCCGCTACGGTTGCGTTATAAATAGGATCGTAATTTTTAAGAAATTGACTACCACATGTTGTTCGTAGCCCTTCTGTCACAATATTATCTTTAACCCCTACTGGAAGTCCAAACAGTAATCCGCGCGCTTCTCCGCTCACTAGCTTTTCATCTAGTGCTTTGGCAGACTCTGTTGCGCCTTCTTCGTTAAGTGTAAGGTATGCTTGTATTTTGTCGTCTTGTTCACAGATTGTCTTGAATGCTTGAGCTACAAGGTCGGTGACTGCCAAGTCTTTGGCATGAAGCCGATTATGTATTTCATTCAGACTCAAATCAAATAAAGTCAATGCAGGTTCCTCCTTCAATTCTGTTGATCACAGTGGTTGATCTATAGTCTATTCCAGTACAGCAGGTACTTTGAATTGTCCGTCTTCATCGTCTGGTGCATTACGCAACACTTTTTCAATCGGAAGACTTTCGTGAACTTCATCTTCACGCATTACATTACTTAAATGCAATACATGAGTAGTCGGCTCTACCTCTTCTGTATCTAATTCTTTTAATTTTTCTGCATATTTCAAAATAGCACTCAACTGCGCAGTAAACATTTCTTTCTCCTGCTCGCTCAAATCCAAACGTGCTAGCTTGGCTACATGCTCTACATCATTGATATTAATACTCAATTGTGGTTCCTCCCTCGCTGAAAATAACTTTTTTAATTATAGGGTAGATAAGGTGACAATTCAATTGAAGTTCTATAATAAGTCGTTAGTTATTTGTAGATAATAAAAAAGAGCCGGCAAGCCGACTCTTTAAATCCAAGCACGCAAATTAATTTGTTTTACAAAATCTGCTTGCGCTACAGTATCCGTCAAAGGTTCTTCCACAAATGGAAGTTCTTCGCCATTCATAATATGATAAAATAATTTCTCATTATGTGTCGCTAGAGCATAATCGATTAGCGCCTCGCGTCCGACTCGTTCAGCTTCCTGCCGGAGCAACCGTTCTTCTGGCTCAATATCACCGGAAGGAACAAAAAAATTACGATTGACCTTAGGAATACGAATGACATAATCGAAGGCATTATCAGGGTTACGGTCATATGCAATAACATATCCGTAATCTCCTACAGGCAGACTTTGCTCAAAGGTATCAGCGACAACTACGATTTTTTCTCCTAAATGCAGCATCGTGTAACTCCCCCTAGCTTTATCTACTTTATTTCTGTATCATACTAAAAAAAAATAACGATGTCCAATTTTATTACGAAAAATCAGGCTAATTACACTTGCATAACGTTTATTTCTATATCCAAAGTCGATTCATGTCATTTACTGGTCAATTATTAATCTTATTCAATAAAAAACACGCAAACCAGAGAAATGATCTCGATTTGCGTGTTGGAACTCTTTTCGAAGATTGTAATAGATTATGCCTTCAAATTAAGCAGGAACGTAAGGATTACTGGATTTCTCTGCACCGATTGACGTTTTGGGTCCATGACCTGGATATACCGTCACATCATCTGCCAAACGATATAGCTTGGTACGAATAGAATCAATCAATTGGCGTTCACTACCACCTGTAAGATCAGTACGACCTACACCCATACGGAATAAGACATCACCTGCAAATAGTTCTTTACCACAAAGGAAGCTTACACTCCCCGGTGAATGACCTGGCGTATGATATACGGTGAAGGTATGACCGATTAACTTCAATTGTTGTCCTTCATCTAAAGCATATTCAGCAGGTTCGGCTGTAATCGGCGGTGTCACTTGAGACCAATTAGCAGAACCGTTTAATTTGGCATTGGTTAACCACTCTGCTTCTAGATCATGCAGGTATACAGGGCAGTTGCATAATGTACGCACTTCTTCCAGTCCACCCATATGATCAAAGTGAGCATGAGTTAGCAAAATCGCTTCTACGTTGAGGTTCAGTGATTGGATGCGGCGAACTAACGCGCCTGGATTCATACCTGGATCAATCACTATCGCATCGGAACTATTTTCAGCAATGAGTAAATACGCATTGGTCTGTAAAGGGCCTAACGAAAAACTTTCTATTTTGAACAAAATGTATTACACCCCCGATAAAATTTCACGCAATTCACGAATAATCATAGCGTGAGAAGCAGAACCTTCACCATACCGTTCAGCCATACCTTTACGGACAACAGCCATTTTTTCTTGATAGTCTGGTGCTTCACGATCTGGATTTTCCTGTTTGAAAGCGATCATTAATTCTTGTACGTGTTCTGGACGAGGTCCCCACTGAGCAAGCACATGTCCACCTGTATCTGTAATAATCACGACAGGTACAGAGCGACCACCCATTGTTAAATAGTCATCCATCGTATCAAAATGATCTTCCAAAATTAAAATTTTGGTTGGAATCTCTGCTTCTTCAAATGCACGGAATACGACAGGAACGTTACGAACGACATCTCCACACCAATCTGCTGCTAGAATTAATGAGCGCAAATCATCACGATGAGCAAGCAATTTAAAAAACTCATGATCGTCTAGATCCGTCCAGTTAAACAATTCGTATCCATGATGAAATTCGTCTTTATTTTGAGTCATCCCCTCCATAAATTCCTGAGGAGAAATTCCTTTTTCCCATTTATCTGCTAAGTTTGGTTTGTTCATAAGATTAGCCACCCTTCTTTTTGTTCTTCATCTTCCATTTAACCAAAAAGTAAGCTGCCAATAGCACAATAGCTGCAACAATCAATGGTACTGTATATTTGCTAGCGATATCATCAATATGTTCCCATTGACTTCCAAGTACCATTCCTAGATAAACAAATAGCGCAGACCATGGAATAACTGCAAGGGTAGTCAATAAAATAAAGCGCATATGTGACATTCTAGAAATACCTGCCGGAATCGAGATCGCATGACGAACGACAGGAATAAAGCGTGCTGTAAAAATAACACCTGAACCGTATTTATCAAACCATGCTTCGGCATGATCGATATGGCTTTTTTTGATCAAAATGTATTTGCCGTACTTTTCCAAAACAGGTCTACCGCCATACCGTCCTATCCAGTAAATAAATAGCTGAGCAACAACGCCCCCTACTGTTCCGAAAAAGACAGCTCCAAAATAATTGATCGCTCCTGTGGAGACTAGATATCCTCCATAAGCCAGTACAATCTCACTTGGAATGACTTCGATCATCAATCCAAGCATAATTCCAAAATACCCAAGTTGTTGAACCCAATGCAATAATTGGGCAATAATATCAGATATAATTTCCACCAATCCCCCTTAACCTTTTGTTTGATGTGTATCGTTCTGTATCTTTGTATCCCATATTTATGTATTCCCATGTCAGTACAAGTAAGCCAGCTATCACGATGTTCTGTTATTTTAGCACAGCCCATAGAAGGCATTCCACTATGTACCAGAGTGACTGAATCCCCTCTGCCCATGAAAAAAGCTGAACTCGCTGTTAAACAACGAATCCAGCTTGGATTATACCATAAAATATAGATTATACTAATGATTTTTGATAATGCTGTAGCAGATCTTTGCATGCATTTTCAAGATATGGCTTGGCTTGAATCATATCCCGAAATGCTGTATATTCCTGCCACATTTCCGCCGATTGCTCTGTATCTGCTTTGACAGCACGAATTAAAATATTTTTGGGTGTATGTTCCATGTCTATAAATTCAAGCAATTGCGTTTTGTATCCTAACAGATCAAGCAATTTGGCACGTATCGCATCAGTAGCTAGTGCAGAAAAACGCTCTTTTAAAATACCATGCGATAATAGTGGACTCATAGTATCGTTCTGAATCTGGCTGAATAATTCATGCTGACAGCAAGGAACCGATAAAATAACAGATGCGTTCCAGCGTACTGCTTTTTCTAACGCGGCATCTGTTGCTGTATCGCAAGCATGCAATGTCACTACCATATCGACTTGTTCTAGCTCATCGTAATCCGCAATATCACCGACTAAAAACTTCAATTGATCATAATGAAGCTTTTCTGCTAATTGGCTACAATGTTCAATCACATCTGCTTTGAGATCAAGACCGACAATATTTAGCGGACGATGTTGTTGAATATTCAGATAATGATAGAGTGCAAATGTAAGATATGATTTACCACAACCAAAATCAACAATCGTCAGCTCTTTGTTAACCGGTAAAGAAGGGAGTACATCTTGTACCATTTCCAAAAAGCGATTGATCTGGCGGAACTTATCATATTTACGAGCCAATACTTTGCCATCTGCATTCATAATACCTAGTTCAATCAAAAAAGGAACAGGTTCGCCATCTTCAAGAATATATTGCTTTTTGCGATTATGATTAAGATCGGTCGATGTTTTGGTTGGTGTTTTGGTCAAAATAGATACTTTATACTTTTTACTGATCAGTACTTGATAATCCGCTTCTTTGGTACAGATAAGCCCTTGACGCATCGTTTCTTGCAATAATGCAAATAATGTCGTGATGGCTTCTGCTGGTAACAGATTATCATGAGTCACTTTGTTGCTGTAATGATATGCGAATTGGTAATGAAGTTGCTTTTTCAATTCGACAGGTTTGATAATGACTTTGGTAAAAGCATCATTATCTTTTTTACGAAGTTGGCTTAGAGTTGCTGTAATTAGCTCGCCAACTTCGATACATTGAGTAATTAATCGTTGCAGTGAATCCATGGTGTACAGCTCGCTTTCTGTCTTTCAACTTAATTTGACTGGGCTTCAAGCTCGGCATGTGCTGTAGTCAGCTCTGCACGAGATACGCCACCTTCTTCTAACTGTTCATCGCTTAATAATAGTAGACGTTGATACAGCGCCTGACCTTCTGTATGACCTTGTGCAGGATCAAGCTCGGTAAGACGCTTCAAAGCATCTACTGCATTATCGTAGTAGCCTTCTTGCTCTTCATACTGGACAAATAGATGCTCAACCGCAGCCGGCAGTGCATAGTCTGCTAATTCATCGGTTAATTGATCGATCTGCTCTGGATAATCAAACATTGTCCGATCGGCATCATTAACTGCACAATATAAAAATAAATGTAAAGATTTAATTCGGCGTACGGCTGCTTCTTGTTCTTGCTCGCTTAATTCGTAAATATCTGCTTCTTCACGCATCAATCTTGCTAATGCTTGCAGACGATCGACTTCAACCACTGAACCGATACGGAATAGTTCTATTACTTCTTCTGCTGGCAATCGGTTAATCAATCCATTATTCAACTGGAACTTCTGGCGAACCATATCATCCAATTCCCAGAGCGCTTCTGTTAATTTCTTCTGTTGCTTTAATCCGAATACTTTCGAAATTACCGATGCCATATCTTCAATCATACCCATAAGGTAATCATTTCTGAACATTCCTATCCCGCCTTTAATATTAATCTTTTCGTTGATTTTCCATAAAATCATGAATAATATTGACCAATTGTTCAGGTGCTTCCATCATACTCATATGTGCAATATCTGGAATAACTGCTGTTGTAATATTCTTAGAATCTGCAATAAACATCCGATCAGGTGGAGCAATCGGATCATCTGCCCCGGCTACTAATAATACAGGAACATTTGCGTTTTGGATAATATGCAATCGTTCAGGACGTTCTCGCATCGCCGCCGCTGCTCCACATGCACCTTCTGGAGAAGTAATATAACCGATCTCTTTTACCTTTAATACAGATTCAGGTAATTTGTAGACTAAATGCGAAGCAAATAACCCTTCAGCAAATCCATCGACAAAGTCGATAATACCTGTTGTACGAATCTGTGTAATAGTATTCAAGCGCTTCTGCTTCGCTTCTTCTGTATCTTCGTATGCTGTGGAATGTACAAGTCCCCATGCTTTAATATATGAAGGATATAGATCGACCAATGCTAATGTAGTATATCCACCCATCGAGTGCCCCAGTACGGTCACTTGTTGTAGACCAAGTTCATCTAATACGTTCACCACATCAGCTGCCATGTCTTCTATCGTATAAGGATCTGTTGATACAGGGCTATGACCATGTCCACGCAGATCCGGCACAATACAACGATAATGTTTTGATAAAAGAGGAATTACTTCATCCCAATACGCTGAACTTCCTAGAAAACCATGTAATAATACAATCGGCTCTCCTTGACCAGTATCTGAAAAATGTAATTTGATCGGTTGCTGTTCTGTTGGTTGGCTCATATCCTCATCTCCTATCAATAATGAAATAACGTTGATTCTTTTTATTTTAATATACCTAGCCCTTGAACAACAGCTTGGACAATATCTTGTGACATATTCATCACTGTATGCAGTGAAGTGGTCTGAAGTGTCCAATATGGTTTGGGGCCATTTTCATTGACAATCGCTGCGATACTATAATTGCCTACTCCAGGAAAACGTCCTCCTACCGATAATGCAGGAAATAGTGGAGTTGCTCCTATACTATACAACCCCACAGTATGATGTCTACCCAGACACGCATCAATAGCGATCACTTGGAGATAATCTTCAATTTGGGGAATACGTTCATGAAGATTATGAGCATCACAAGGAAAGTCCATCGTACCTATAACATGAGGCAGTCCATAAGCGACTAGCCCGCTACCGGTTAAAGGCCCTAACGCATCTCCTGTAGAACGATCTGTACCAATACACACAAAAGCTAATGTATCTATAGAATGAGTAGCTCCTATATCGCGAAAAAAATCAGTCAGTCCATCTTGATTTACATTGCGGCGATCTTGATTATCATAAGGAAGCAGACTGGAACGACGATTGATCATAATAAAAACCATGTCCCTCCTTTTATCAACATATATACGTACTTGAGGTACGATTCGATAGCGTATCTTATCGATACTCATTTTACCTTATGCAACAAGTTACCGCAAAATAATTGGTTCCCCATCATTATCCATGATACAATACAAAAAATAAGCTAATGCTTAATGAAGAAAGGAAGAACCCATTCATGGATTTGTCTCAACCTACCCAAGAAAATATCGCTTTTATGATTGAAGGCATCAAAACCAAACTTCGGATGGCCAGCGGAGCAGCAATGCAAGCTTCTGCTTTTTCGACCGAACAATACGAAGATATTCAAGAAGTATACGATATCGTGATCAATAAGCCGAACTTAAGTATTAGTGAAGTAGAAGCTTTAGTGTCTGAATTAGGACGTTTACGTAAAAAATAAATAAAATGAATGAGTCTTTCCTGAATAATAAGGAGAGGCTTTTTTTATATTCGATTCATTTGTTAAACTAGGGTTAAATTAAACATAACTCTATGTAAAGAAAGAAGGCGATACAGATGTCATCCGAGCAGTTCTCTAATTCCAAACATGAACAACCCCAACGATTTTCTTCTATTCCGATCTGGCTCCTTATTGTTATGGTATTGGTAGGTGGAGGTGTAGCTTCCTTCCTATTATTAAGAGGAATCGTATGGATTGTTGAATCGATAGCATTATATGATATACACACATGGGAAAAAGGGCTTCAAGCGTATGTACGTACATTCCATGAAGAACCTGTACGAACGATTATGTTATTTTTCACTTATATGGGTTCATTTTATTCTACAGTGTTTGTAGCATTATCATTTTCGATCTTATTTATGTTCCATAATATGTATCGTGAAGGATTGGCTCTGCTCGTTACAACAGCAGGCGCATGGCAAATCAATGTATTGCTTAAATCTTTCTTTATGCGTCCACGTCCTGATCTTGAATTTTGGACACATGCTTCAGGTTATAGCTTCCCCAGTGGTCATTCTACAATTGCAGCCGCGATGTATGGTATGCTTTTTGTCATCTGGTCAATGCATCGTAGAAGACGTCACTTGTCGATTGCCCTTCCAGTCATTTGTGGTATTTTCCTCATTGTAGGTATAGGTCTATCTAGAGTATATTTGGGTGTACATTACCCTACAGATATTATTGGTGGCTATATTGCTGGTTCACTTTGGCTGTCTGCTTGTGCTTATTCTTTACACTTATGGAGACATTCCGATGAACAAAGGGCTTCGATTCGCTATTGAATAGAAGAAATGTAATGTTTCACCTTTTGGTACTGGGTTTATATACGAAGTAAGACAAACTGCTAACTGATTGATATTACGACAGGTGTTTTGACTTGTTCAGCAAAGGAGGCGATTACGATGTGGGGCATTATTATCAGTATTGTTATGGCGGTTATTATCGGCGTTATTGGTAATGCACTTGCAGGTAATGAAATGCCAGGTGGCATTATCGGGGCTGCTATTGCTGGATTTGTAGGCGCTTGGTTAGGCGCTCTCGTATTTGGTCATTTTGGACCAACGATTGGAGATTTTGCTATTATTCCTGCTATACTAGGAACTGCTATTTTTGTGTTTTTGCTTGGTCTGGTTTCCAGATTGTTCAGAAGAACAGCCTGAACCTTTACCAGCATCACATATATAAGCCATACTTAACGTGA
This sequence comes from Paenibacillus kyungheensis, assembly GCF_028606985.1. Classification (NCBI taxonomy): domain Bacteria; kingdom Bacillati; phylum Bacillota; class Bacilli; order Caryophanales; family Paenibacillaceae; genus Paenibacillus; species Paenibacillus kyungheensis. The sequence goes on from NZ_CP117416.1 coordinate 4,274,643, forward strand.
GCTACACATAATACCTGAACTTCGAGAACAGCTTTATTAAGGAATAACATATGGCTAATTTTTTTCTTACTTACAAAGATTGATCTGTTCAGACAAATCGATCTAAATTAAATCAAGGAGTGATTAATAATGAATGAAGTCGAAAAACAGTACCCAGTCCAAACAAGTTCTACATTTGTAAAAGGTGTATTTATCGGAGGATTGTTGGGAGCAGCAGCAGCATTATTGTTCGCACCAAAACCAGGTCGTGAATTACGCGGCGATATTTCTGAAAAATTTGTAGAAGCTTCTGATAAAACGAAAGAAGTTGCAGGTAATGTAACTGATCGTACGAAAGAGATTGCTACTACTGTAGCAGATCAAACTTCTCAAGTAGCTGGTCTAGTAAGCGATTCTGCTGTTTCTTTAGCTCAAACGGTATCTACTAAAGCTAAAGATGTAGCTAGATCTATTACTGAAAACAAAGAAACAGTAAGTAACTCTTTGGCTGATGCTGCTCAAAGCGTAGCTAAAGACGTTAAAGAAGCTTCTGATAATGTAAGCAAAGATGTAAAAGATGCTTCTAACGACGTTGCTAAAGACGTAAAAAGCGCTTCTAACGATGTAGCTAAAGAAGCTCAAAATAAAAGCAATGAAGTGAAAAAAGAAGTGAATTCTACAACGGGTAGCAACAACACAAGTTTCCCTACACGTTAATAGGTATTCACCAATAGCCGGCTCATTGCAGTCGGCTATTTTTATGTCCGGTTCATAGAACATCTGAAATATATACTTAATTGATCTTATTATTTATACGAAAGCGAGGGAATATCCGATGGCTCATGACACCAAAGACAAGGAAGTATCACCACGGTCTCCAGAACTCGTCAAACCTCCTAGTGAAATTGGAGAGCATCCTTTTGAATTACGCCATGAAGTAAAACGACTCAATGAACGTCTGGATCAGATTGCAGAAGCGTTGGATAAAGCAGAGATTCAGGACATTATTGAAAACTATAGTAGTGTCAAACGCAGATTGGTCGTTAACTTTATTGCAGGTGCAGCACGTGGTCTAGGTCTATCTTTAGGAACGATTGTTATTCTAGCGATTCTGGGTTTTATACTAAGCCAATTGGTTTCTCTTCCTCTGATCGGAAACTATATTGCTCAAATCCTAGATTATGTGAAAGCTTCACAAGGTAGATAAGACGATATGATTTTCTATCAAAGTCAAAAAACCTCTATGTTCAATATATCCCCTACATAGTATAGGGATTGAATATAGAGGTTTTTTGATGTATTTAGCTCTGTATACTTACAAAAAATGCGCTTTTACTATTCCATTATTCGGAACAATAAAGCGCATTTTAACAATCTTCTATTTTCCAAAGTATCCTAGCATCATTGCTGCACTTCGTGGCATGTATAAAATGCATTTAGCCTGAAGTGGAAGCATTTGACATGATCTGCTTCAACTTTTCAGTTGCCCGCTTTTGGATACGGGATACACTCATCTGAGATACACCAAGCTTTTGAGCAATCGCGCGTTGAGATTGACCTTCCTGGAAAGCCAATAACAATACTTTTTGTTCTTGCTCTTTCAATTGACTAAGAGCTTGTTGTAAATCCATACGTTTCTCGACAGAATCGTAATCATTCACATCTGCACTAATCAATTCACCTAGTGTAGCCGCACTCTCCTCTTGTGAAAGTGGAGAATCCAAAGATACATAGTGATAGCATTCACGTCCAGCTAGAACCTCAATTGTTTCTTCTTCAGATAGATCTAGAAAATGAGCAATCTCACGCACATGGGGCGAACGTTCCAATTTCATGGTCAATTCATCGATAGCTTGTTGTACTAATGCTCCCTTTTCTTTAATACGACGGGGAACCTGTATGTACCAAGATTTATCGCGCAAGAAATTTTTCATATGCCCGATCATACTCTTCATCGCATATGGTTCGAAAGGAATCCCAAGTGAGATATCGTATTGCTGCAACAAACGGATTAATGCCATCTGACCTACTTGATACAAATCTTCGTACAAGTCCGGTCGGTTACGGGCAATTTTACCCGAAGCCATTTTGACCATAGGCTCGTACTTTTTGATCAGTACTGTAGCGATGTCATTATCTTTTGTTTGTTGATACTCCCAGATCATACTGATTGCCTCGTCCATAGACTCGGGGGGAGTTAATCTTTCACTCATACAGTTTCCTCGCTTAGAGCAAGGTTTTTAGATAATACTACACGAGTACCTTGACCAGCAGAATTTTCGATACTCACATTGTCCATCAATGCTTGCATCAAATAAAAACCTAATCCACCGATTTGTACATCGTTTAGGTCTTTATCATGAAGTGTATTGTTCTGTCCCATATCCTTTACTGATTCGAAGCTCTCCCCTTCATCTTCGACAATAATGGATAATGTTTCTTCACCAACTTCAAAAGTCACTTCCACATGTCCTCCCTCTTGTCCGTACGCATACAACACAGAGTTATTACAAGCTTCAGAGACAGCTACTTTCATATCTTCAATATCTTCATAAGAAAAGCCCATTTTAGAAGCAATTCCATACAAATTTAGTCTTACAACGTCCACAAATTCTGCCGTCGCAGGCAAATTAAGAACTACTTTTTGAGTATCAGCATTCATTCGATGTTCGATCCTTTCCTATTGGGAATTCTCCTGAGGGACAAAAAACTTAGCAATACCAGTCATTTCAAATAACTTTTGAATCTGTGGAGGAACTTCTTCAACAGTAAAGCTGGCATTCATACCGTGCCGTGCTTTTAGAATAGAAAGTAGAATACCAATACCAGTACTGTCAATATATTTCAGGTCTTTCATATTGATAATTAAATCTTGTTCTGCTTCCCCAACAAGCGGTTCCATAACAAGACGGAATTCCGGAGCAACCGATAAATCCATTTCCCCACTTAAAAATACGGTGCATGCTCTTTCATCCATTTCAGTTACAACATTAAATTTCTCATTTTTATTAGTAGTCATAGACATTCTCCCCTGAACAATGGTTTCTTTACTAATAACCCAACTGCAAAACTTCTGAAACATCCAAAATATAACATAAAAAATAGAGCAATAAAACTACTTTAATTCATTGTCTCAACAAATGTATAAATAAGAAAATAATTCTATCTCTTGTAAGTATACGCTCACTACAGGACATAAACATTATTTTCTTATCAGCGAATCTTATTTTATTTAAAAGACTGTTTTTTTGGTTTCATAATTATGAGGATTGGCAGAGTAATGTTCAAGCATATTTTTAACACTCATTAATTTGACAGGCTTGCTAATATAATCATCCATGCCTGCTGCAAAACAGCGTCCTTTGATGCCTTCCATAACATCAGCAGTCATTGCAATAATAATAGGATTCTCGTCTTTTTGGAGACTTCGAATCATTCTTGTTGCTTCAAGGCCATCAATATTAGGCATTTGAACATCCATAAAAATATAATCGTATTGATGAACGGAAGCCATTCGAATCGCTTCTTCTCCATCATCTGCCATATCCGGATTGTATCCTAGACGATTAAGCATACTTACCATTAATTTCTGATTGATAGGGTGATCATCTACAACAAGAATATTAGGAGCCGATGAATGTCTATTCGACCATAGATGCTCTGCACGCTCTTCTAACAATCCAAGCGTGGGATCCTCCATAACATATTCGCCTGTACAAATCGTAAATACAAATACAGCACCTGAGCCTTCATGAAGCGGTGTATTCTCTAATCGAATATCGCCATCCATCATTTGAACCAAGTTTTTGCAAATAGCTAAGCCAAGACCTGTACCACCATACTTTCTTGTCATCGAAGAATCAAGCTGTGAAAACGGTTGGAATAATTGTTCACGTTTCTCTTCAGCGATGCCAATTCCAGTATCTTTCACTCTAAATTCAAGTTCTAACCGATCTGCTAGTTTATCTTTGATCATGACTTCTAGATAAACTCCGCCTTCATCTGTAAATTTAATAGCATTCGCTGTTAAATTGATCAATACCTGGCGCAAGCGAGCCATATCTCCATACAGATAAGCTGGTACATCTTCTGTTACAGAATACATTAACTCTAGATTTTTTTTGCCAGCATCGACAGAGAACAGACTGAATACTTCTGAAATACAAGCTTCCAGTGAGAAAGGATGTTCTTCCAATTCCATTTTACCGGATTCCATTTTAGTAAAATCAAGAATATCGTTAATCACCATAACCAATGTATCTGCACTGCTTCGAATAATCGAAGCATATTCTTTTTGTTCTTCTTGAAGTTCAGTATCCATCAATAGATCAATCATGCCGATTACACCATTCATCGGTGTACGAATCTCATGACTCATCATTGCCAAAAATTCTGTTTTTGCTTTGGCTGCGATTTCTGCTGCTTCTTTGGCTATCGTTAATTCCTGATTGATTTTTTCCAATTCCAATGTTTTTTGTTGCAATAACATCGATTGCGTTTTATGACGTTTATTGGTCAAATACATACTTACAAATCCTTCAATTTTGGACTTGAGGATCTGTGGAATAAATGGTTTGACCATATAATCAATCGCACCCGCAGAGTAACCTGCGAATAAGTGCTCAGATTCTTTGCTATTTGCAGATATAAAAATGATCGGAATTTCTTTTGTTTTTTCACGCGCTTTGATTAGTTTGGCCGTTTCAATCCCGTCCATCCCTGGCATCTGTACATCGAGTACAATTACAGCAAATTCATCTTTTAGCAAACAGCGTAATGCTTCTTCACCGGATGTTGCTTTAACCAGATTATAACGTTCACTCTCAAGAACGGCTTCCAGAGCGAGCAAGTTTTCAGGTCGATCATCTACTAATAAGATATGAATCGGTTCATGAAACCTCATGGAATCCCCCTACAATCTCTAATTAATTTTGCGATATACTTTCTCTACGCGATCCAATAATTCATAACTATCACTGTATTCTGTAAATTGCATCGATTCTTTGGAGCCCAGTACTAATATGCCAAAACGACTCAAGCTCTCGTTGAATAATCCGTGAACTTGATCACGTAATTCATCATTAAAATAAATCATAACATTGCGGCAAAGAATAACATTAAATTCGTTAAATGAACGATCTGTTGCTAGATTATGCTCAGCAAAGATCATATTTTTTCGTAAAAACGGTTGAAAGATTACAGAACTATATTTCGCTGTATAATATTCAGAAAACGAACGCTTCCCGCCCGCTTCTAGATAATTTTTAGTGTAAAGTTGCATACGTTCTATTCCAAATACACCTTCACGCGCTTGTTGCAAAGAACGGTTATTCATATCCGTCGCATAAATTCTTGCTTTATCTAACAAACCCTCTTCATGCAATAAGATTGCCATTGAATAGACTTCTTCTCCTGTAGAACATCCAGCATGCCAGATCCGAATATAAGGATACGTCCGTAATAAAGGAACGACTTTCTCACGAAACATACGAAAAAGAGAAGGGTCACGAAACATTTCAGTGACCGGTATCGATAAATTCTGTACTAAGCGTTCAAAACAAGCACGATCATGCAGTACTTTTTCTTGAAGTGCTGAGATAGATTTAAGATTCTCTGCATGCACATGATGCCAGATTCGTCTGGTTAAAGAAGCTCTGGCATAGTTGCGAAAATCGTAACCATATAGACGATGAACTCCATCCATAAGCAAATCAACTTCGATATTTTCGCGTTCTGCCAGATTATTGACAATCATTTCATCCGCTTGGGGCGGTTCGGATTTGATTGGTAATTGGTCACGTTCTGTCTGTGTCATTATATTCAGCCCCGATTCAATATTTCTTGTATATTTTTCAAGTGTAAAATGTCTGTGAAAGATATAAAACTTCAGTATTACTATCCATTACCCAAATTATTCACTTACGAATACAACCATACACGCATTAATGATAAAAGTTGGTCCGTTTGAATCGGTTTTTTCACATAATCGGAAGCCCCGGCTTCAATACATTTCGCTCGATCATCTTTCATCGCTTTCGCGGTCAGTGCAATAATTGGTAATTTCTCATAAGCTGGAATTTGGCGAATAATACGCATCGCTTCGTATCCATCCATTTCTGGCATCATCATATCCATCAATACCAGATCAAAATCATCCTGCTGTAAAAGCTCGATCGCTTCCCGTCCATTTTCAGCAAATGTAACATCCATCCGATATCCTTCTAACACACTGGATAAAGCAAATACATTACGTACATCATCATCGACTAACAAAATGCGTTTGCCTTCAAACAATGTTTCTTTATTATGCAGCTTTTGTAAAATACGACGCTTATCTTCTGGTAAATCAGCTTCAACACGATGTAAGAACAACGTGGTCTCATCCAACAAACGTTCTGGAGATTTCACATCTTTAATAATAATAGACTCTGCATATTTGCGTAATTGTGTTTCTTCTTTATTATCGAGTTCTTTACCTGTATAAATAATAATCGGTAGATCACTCAATTGTTGATCATCACGAATACGATCTAATAATTCGAAGCCTGTCATATCTGTAAGCATCAGATCCAGCACCATACAATCATAACGCTTGCTTCGTAGTTCATTAAGAGCTTCTACACCTGTAGATACAGCAGTGATCGCAACATCATCATGTCCTATCAATTCAATAATCGATTTACGTTGATTTTCATCATCTTCGACAATTAATAGTTGTTTGAGACTTTGATCTGTATAAGATTCCAAATGAGAGAATGCTTGTTCAAGCGATTCTTTGCTTGATGGCTTTTTGAGATAGGCAATCGCTCCCATCATTAATCCTTGCTTCACATCATCGACGACAGAGATTACATGAACAGGAATATGACGTGTATGAGCATTACTTTTCAGTTCACTCAAAATTGACCAACCATCCATAATAGGTAGCTGAATATCAAGAATAATCGCATCTGGAATATACGTTTTGGCCATATGCATACCTGTATCACCTTGCATAGCGACTAAAGCTTTAAATCCGCGACCACGAGCCATTTCTAATAAGATTTTAGCAAAATTCACATCATCTTCGATAATCAAAATAACTTTATCGTTTTTACTCAAACGATCTCGATCATCTGCTAATGGTTGTGGAATAATCATTTGTTCTTCATTCGTGCTATTTTTGCTAGGTGTTAATGAACCTGGTGAATTGCGAAGCAATTGCTCTGTAAAGTCAGCTGGCGTATATACATCACGATTCGCTGTATTTGTATCCGATTCTTCTGCTTGTGTTACCTGCTCATCGGTCAGTGCATCTTGTCTTGGCAAATAAAGTGTAAAGGCACTGCCTTTATTTTCTTCCGATTCCAGTCCGATTCCCCCACCAAGTAGACGGGATAATTCACGACTGATCGATAATCCTAATCCTGTACCACCATACTTACGACTGGTTGTACCATCTACCTGTTGGAAAGCTTCAAAAATAATATCTTGTTTATCTGCTGGAATACCAATACCACTGTCTTTTACTGTAATAGCTATATAATCATGCTTGCGATTCAGATAAGAAGGTACTTGTTCCGCAGCAGGAATTTTAATATTGACATCAATATGACCTTTATCTGTAAATTTGAACGCATTCGATAACATATTACGCAACACTTGCTTCACTCGATGATCATCCGTCACTACAGCTTCTGGAACGTTATCATCAATATTGATATTTAGATCTATTCCTTTTTGGATAGCCACCGGAGCAAAGTTCATATTTACAAATGTTTCGATCGCTTTCATCGGTACAGCCTCTAGATTGATATCCATTTTACCTGCATCCACTTTAGACAAGTCTAAAATTTCATCAATCATTTTTAGTAGATCTGCTCCGGACATATAGATCGTGCTTGCATACTCTACCTGTTTCTCGGTCAAATTACCGCCTTTGTTCTCTGTAAGCAATTGAGAAAGAATCAATAAACTGTTGAGCGGAGTACGTAATTCATGAGACATATTAGCAAGGAATTCTGATTTGTATTTACTGCTTATTGATAATTGTTGTGCTTGTTGTTCTAATCGGTGACGACTTTGTTCGATCTCTTGATTCTGCTCTTCCACTTGTTGTACTTGTTCTTGCAATTCACGTGTCTTCGCAATTAATTCCGTGTTGAAATGTTCCAACTCTTCTTGTTGACGTTGTAGCAAATCTTCAGAACGCTTCAACTCTTCTGTTTGTTCTTCCAGATTTTCGTTGGTGCGTTTTAGTTCTTCTTGTTGCATTTGCAATTCTTCAGACTGACTTTGCAATTCTTCAGTCATTGCTTGCGATTCACGTAATAACTCTTCGATATGCAATCGACGATTAATATTATTCAAAATCACGCCTAAATTATGGCATAACAGCGCAAGTAATTGTTTTTGTAACTCTGTAAATGTGCCTAAAGAAGCTAATTCAATAACACCTAACAATTCATCATCAAATAAAATCGGGTAGATCATAATACTTTGAGGTGGGTTCTGTCCTGTTGCTGAATGAACAGAAACATAATTATCAGGTACATGATCTAACATGATAGGGTGTTGATCAGAAGCACATTGTCCTGCAAGACCTTCTCCCAACATCAAAGTAGGCTTCGCTTGTAATGTACCTTCCCCTGCATAAGATGCTTGCAAAGCAAGTTCATTAGGGTTGTTAATCTTACGTACATAAAGTGCACCAAAATGTGCGCCCAATGTCGGAGAAAATTCATTGATAAATGTCTGTGCACTCTGCTCTAATGTGCTAACGCCACGTAATAACTCTGTAATGCGTGCACTGTTCGAGTTGAGCCATGATTGATCTTGTTGTGCTTTTTGATAACGATGCTCTGCTTCTCGTTGCTGTTCCAGATCAGTTGCCATCTCTTGAAACACACGAGCTACATCGCCAATCTCGTCTTTGGATTGAACTTTAATTCGGCTGATCGCCCGTAAGCGCCCTTCCGAAAAACCGTTGATCATTAAGGAAACTGTCCCCAGCCCTTTACTAATACTTGGAATAATCCATAACATAATCAGTAGACTCAACAAAATGCCACCTAACATCACAAAGGTGGTTGTTTGAATAGAGTTCTGATATGCTTGGTTCGCATTTTTTATTTCTTGATCGATTGCAAGGTCTTGATAATCTGCTAATGCGTTCGCTAGAGCGCCCAAATTATTCTGAGCAGCTAGCCCTGTGCCGGTACGGTAATTGTTAGCTTGAGCAATCTGATTATCTTCTAATAGATTCAATACTTGATCGCCATAGGCATCAAAGTCTGTCCAAGCATCAGCGACTTCATTAACCATTTGCTTTTCTTCTAACGTTTGAGCACTCTTTTGTAATAAATCTACATTTTTTTGAGCATCATCACTTAACTTCTGTACAGTAGCACGACTTTCGGATACCGATTCTGATGAAGCGCTTAGCAATTGATTCGCTAATGCTTTGGCAATACTATTCATATCCCCGCGCAAGCTTGTAGAATATCTTACTTTTAAATACCGATCTTGATACACTTTATCTAACTGTGCATTCATGTAATTCATTCGATCATAACTGATAAAAGCCAGCGTCATCATTGTCAAAATGATAACGCTGAATCCTATAACCAGCTTCGTTCTAATTTTCATCCAAGCTCCGCCCCTTCAGCCAAAGAAATCCATACTAAGCATTTATCATCATCACGTTCTTGTGAAGATATCTCGTCAAAAAATACTTTTTCAATCTGTTGTTTATTGATGTGATGACTGGATTTCAATTCATTGATCAAGAATTCTAATTGTACATCTTGATCACCTTCAACCATTTCCAGCAAACCATCGGTATAAAGGACAAGGTGAGCAGCGCCTTCATATGAAAAGCTTTTCGGTTCTGCTTCAATACGATCAAATAATCCAACCGGGAATGTAGTGGTAGATAATTTGGTAATCTCTCCATTGTCATGGAAAAATAGTCCTGGTGGATGACCCGCATTTACATAATCTACCCGTTTGTATTTGGTATCGACAACAAGATAAATAGCGGTAAAGTAGTATTGCACCAGTTGATTTTCGATATGCAATTGATTAAAGCGTCGATTCAGCTCCTGGATTACTTTTTCTGGTTCTACATAAGTCGTTACTGTATCTTTCAATACAGAAGCGATAAACATACAGAATAAAGAAGAAGAAATACCATGTCCCATCATATCTAACAAAATAACTCCATATCGTCCTTCGCCTAACGGATACCATGCATACAGATCTCCTGCTAGTTCAAATGAAGGCTTATAAAGTGCTTCAATTTGAATATTGGTTTCTTGAATAGGTACACTTAATACAGCATGCTGTACCTGACTTGCTAATTTCAATTCATCTTGAATATGTTGATCACGCTCTTTGTGCCAATCTTTTTCATGTTTTAAACGTAACGCAAGGCGTATTCTTGCTAATAGTTCCACTTTGTTAATCGGTTTGGTCACATAATCGACTGCCCCTGCATCCAAAGCTTCAGCTAACTTTTTAGAATCCCCGACAGCGGTAACCATAATAATTGGAATATCACGTAGTTCATCATGTTGTTGTACTATCCGACAAGCTTCAATTCCATCCATTTCAGGCATCATCATATCTAGCAATACTAGATCCACTTTGTTCATCTTCGGTACATTAACTACACCTGAATCTTCAATCCCTAAATATCCAAACATTTCACGTGCAGAAGAAGAAGTCGTTATATTTGTATATTTTTCTCGCTTAAGAATTTCACGAATAATAATCACATTAGTAGGGTTATCATCAACTATTAATATATGCATAATTTCTCCTTGTCGCCTTATTTCAGCTTTTTTAGACGTATACTGATTGATATACATTACCAAATGCAGTTTCTATTATAGATCAAATACCTCTTTTGTCCAAAAAGAAGCTGTATCAAAACTCGTCAAAAAACCTTCAATTCTACTAAAAAGTAAAATTGAAGGTAGACGATTCACTGTTATATTTTGATACAACTTCTTTATGATTTACGATTGGCAATGACAAGTACTTTGCCCAAATCGAGTTCACTTTCATAGAAATCAGCCTCTTCTTTCGTAAAGCCCATAGATGTAATTTTGGAGCGCAATTCGTCTCCCCGTGAACGGAAAAAGTTAGCTACAGAATCGAACATTCCTTCTTCTTTCACGCCAACTTCTTTGGCATTAGCTGTTTCTGCAATTTTTTCAGTACGGTCTTTTTGATGTGCAAGTACATAAATCTCTTCAACGCTATATCCTGTATTACGCAGGTTTTTAGCTTCTTCGACTGCTTGTACACCATTTTCGACTACTTTAGCATAAGCTTTGGAATCTGTTGAACTCATCATTCTCCACTCTCCTCTATATACTTATGATTGAATAGTATTAACCTTACTTATCATGGAATGAAACATTTAAATGATAGGCTGTTATTCTGAAGTTGCATCAAATATGTCTACGCTACGAATAGCGCCTGTGCTGGAATCATAAAACACTTTTAGAGCAGATATACCATTGGTATAACCTTCTCCATCTTCTGCTGAAAAATCTGGAGTACCTAGTTCTTGTCTGATCTCGGCTTTGTCTATCGTTAATGTCCGACCATCTAGTGTAAATCTGCCTGCTTGTTTGGGCACACTGATATAGGTAATCCATTGATCTTGAAAACCAACACTTACATCTTTGTATTGATATTCTTGATCTCCTAACTCGTTGGTCACAATATTCATCGGTTTCCCTTTGATCCGTAGAACATCTTCTCTGGTATCTGCCAAAGAAATTCCATTCAAACGGCTATATTGTTCATCATAAACAGAGTCAGTCGTTGAATACACCGCAGTCGAAGCTGTTAACTTAGGTGTCGCTACTTCAGTATAAGATACTGGTGTTGCTTCATAATCAGCAGTTTGTACAGCTGTAACAGCTTGTACTGGAGTAGCAGCGGATACTTGAGCAGAACCGGAGTAAGGGGACAATATGCCAGCAAGTAACATCATGAAAGTAATCATCGTCTCACCCTTTCTTACGGTATAAACTCTCAATACAATATACGTTGTTATCGGTTATACCTTTGGTTAATGATCTTAAAAATGTACAAATTCCTTTTATTTACGATATCTTTGCCATACTGTAGCCGCTGTATCTACCCATTTCATCCAGTTGGTAGCTTTACTGTGGCTATATGTAGCTGAGTACGATTGCAATGTACGTTGTTGAGGTGTAGAAGCAGTCGCTTGATTGCTTACGCCTGTTTTTGTAGAAGCAACCGGTTTTGGTTTACTTTCACCAATATGTTTTACTTTTTCAATAACACGTGTCGACAAATCTTTAGAAGACAATGTCACTTCGTTTAAGATTTCGCCCAAGTTTTTTACAGTTTCCATTAAAGGATCAACCTGTTTTAGTTTGTGTTCAACATCCACTGTAATATCATTCACGTTACGGATCGTTTGTTTCACTTCATACGTTAACTCTTCGATCGTTTTTTGTACGTCTACCAAAGTAGAAGATACATTGTCTAAAGATTTTGCTGCGGATTGAAGCACTTTAATTAGGAAAATAACAAGTGCTACAAATGCTAATGCGATAACGGCTACACTAATCTCAATAATCATGGCATTCCCTCTCTTTTCTTCACAATATGATTTGGTGTTACTACATTTCTCTAGTAGAAAATGTATCTGTCAACATTTCAAGATGTTACTCAATAACTACCCTTCAGTTTTGTCACCGAAACATGATGGCGTTATGAGCATCAAGATACGCTTGCTTAAACAATGTAAATTGTTTCAAGCTAAACTTTGTCGGTTAAGATACAACTACCAACGACATCATAACATTGAGTCATCGTAGATTACACATACATATCTACTCAATAGAAGTCGTTTTACGATTATTTCAATCGTTATTTAATTATACTTAATATTGAAAAGGAATGGTGATTACTTATGTTGAAATGGTCTGTTATCCTACTAATCATTGCATTAGTAGCTGGTATCTTCGGATTCTTCGGAATTGTTGAAGCTGCTGCTTCTATTGCTAAAGTATTATTCTTTATCTTCTTAGTATTGTTCGTGATCAGCTTGTTTACAGGCAGAAAACGTAGTTTCTAACAAAGCACCAATCGGTTAGAAATGACTATAATACACCAAAAAACGCTTATCTCTTGAAGAGATAAGCGTTTTTGTTATGTAAGTACCCGTTATCATTATCGCAATAACAATCGGGGTAGACTCATCAAATTGAGCTTGAATGATACTTGAATATGATCTTGTTCAAATTCCATCTGGCTTACATTTGCTATAGCAGGGAAATATTTAGTTAACGATATTCGAATAGGAGAAATCAGTGCCCCTTGCACATTTCCATGACGAACATGAGTCGCTTGATGATCCAAAATCAAAAAATTATCTTCTCGTCTAATATGAAAATCAAGTATTGCTCCAAAAGGAATACCAAAATATGTTCCTGTTAGATCAGCTTTGACCGTATCATGATCCAGAGTGAATTGCGCTCCGGTCATTTTCAGACCGACCGGAAATTCATCTTCACGATCTATCAATTCCTTTTTGGCTAATTGATTAAATTCATCTTGAGAAATAGTCGTCTGTAACTTTTTGGTCTCGATCATTGCTAAAATTTTGGATGTTGTATCTACATCTGTATAGTTCAAATTAAGCTGGCGTTCAGGCGCTGCTGCCCAATATAATGTAACTGCTCCTGCAATCCCTATTACCAAAATGATGCTGATTATCCAAATGATCCACAAACGAATACGCCGAGTGGTAGAACGTGTACCGGACATGTAAGCTACCCCTTTATACAATATAATGTACTGTTTATTTGATCGTTTTTGGTTCTACATGTACATGAACATATCGGATATTATGAACTAATTCCATTTTGGCTTCAATCTCATCCGTAATATCATGACTTTCGATAATCGTTAAATCCGGCTGTACCTCGATCACTACATCCAACAACGTCTGACTTCCATTCACACGAGCTTTGATATCTTTGATATGCTCAACTCCATCAATCGATTCGATCGTTTGACGCAGTCCAGGTAATTCTTTTTCGTCGAATCCATCGGTTAAACGATGCATTGATTCACTTAGAATTTCCCATGCAGTTTTGCAAATAATTAATCCGACAGCAAGAGCGGCTACAATATCTAACCACGGCATACCAAATTGAGAACCGATAATCCCCACTGCTGCTCCTATACTTACCATCGCATCAGATAGATTGTCTTTAGCCGCCGCTTTGAGCGCTTGACTGCCTGTTTGTCTTGAAAGCTTAATATTATAGCGATATACGAAATACATCACTACAGCGCATAGTACAGCTACACCTGCTGTCCATAAAGCCGGAGATTCTTCCCGTCCTGCGAACAGGGATTGTACACCATCTACGAGCACCTGTATGCCTACCATCGCCATAATAAAAGAAGCAATTAATGCGGCAACCGTCTCTGCGCGGAAATGTCCATACGCATGATCAGAATCAGGCGGTTTTCTCGAAATTTTCAACCCGATTAGCACAGCTAATGAAGCTACAATATCTGTTAAGTTGTTAAGCCCATCGGCTTTGAGTGCACTTGATAAAAAAAGATAACCAATAACTAATTTGAAAGCAGACAATACCAGATAGCTAATAATGCTAACCCATGCTCCGCGTTCCCCTGCCTTAATATTTTGATATACATCAACCATTTTGTTCCCCCTGCTATAAATTAAGCATTCAAAAATGCTGAGATTATCTTTTTTAAATATCCTGCGTACATATACGTCTGTAGAGCTTGTTTATCTTATCAAACGAATACATAGTGGGTCTAGAGAAACGTTTTAGGTTAGGTCAAACGTTGTGAGACCAAGCAAATGTTGTATGACAGACGAAATCTTGTAACGACTATACAACATTTTTGCCCATAGGAAAAATGAGCCGAATTTTTCTATGTAGATCGCTATCTTCTACACAAAAAAATCCTTCTCTGAGCGCAAATAAAAAACGGCTCTCCGTAAAGAGCCGCTGTTTCACTCTAATCTTATCCTTTTGCTATCCTTATACTTGTACAGGGTACATCCGTTCACGCATTTCTTTAACTTCTTTGTTTTCCAAGTATTCATCATAGCTCATCATACGATCGATCAGACCTGTTGGTGTGATTTCGATAATACGGTTTGCAATCGTTTGGATAAACTGATGGTCATGAGACGTTAGAATAATCGTACCATCAAAATCAGTTAAACCGTTATTGAGTGCTGTGATAGATTCCAAGTCCAAGTGATTGGTAGGTTCGTCTAGTAGCAATACGTTACCGCCCATCAACATCATACGGGACAACATACAACGTACTTTTTCTCCTCCAGATAGAACGTTCGCTTTTTTCAGCGCTTCGTCACCAGAGAACAACATACGTCCTAAGAAACCACGTAGGAATGATTCGTCTGGATCTTTGGAATACTGACGTAACCAGTCTACTAATGTATCTTCTACGCCATCAAAGTAAGCCGAGTTATCATTCGGGAAATAAGCTTGAGACGTGGTAATTCCCCATTGGAATGTACCTGCATCCGGTTCAATCTCACCCATCAACAATTGGAATAACGTTGTTTTTGGTAATCCATTTGGACCAACCAAAGCAATTTTATCACCTTTGTTGACTGTGAATGTTAAGTTGTCGATTACTTTTTCGCCATCGATAGATTTCGTCAAACCATCTACTAACAATAACTGTTTACCTGCTTCGCGTTCACCTTTGAAGTTGATAAATGGATATTTACGGTTCGAAGGACGAATATCATCAAGCGTAATTTTGTCGAGCATTTTTTTACGAGAAGTCGCTTGTTTGGACTTGGACTTGTTCGCACTAAAACGCAAGATAAAGGCTTGTAGTTCTTTGACTTTGTCTTCTTTTTTCTTATTCTGTTCACGACCCAATTGTAGAGCAAGTTGACTGGATTCGTACCAGAAATCATAGTTACCCACATACATTTGGATTTTACCAAAGTCGATATCGGCAATATGCGTACATACGGTATTCAAGAAGTGACGATCATGGCTGACTACGATAACTGTACCATCATAATCGGCTAAGAAATTTTCTAACCAGTGAATCGAATCGATATCCAAATGGTTGGTAGGCTCATCCAGTAACAGGATATTCGGATGACCGAACAATGCTTGCGCCAGCAATACGCGAACTTTCTCGTTACCGCCAAGCTCTTTCATTAATTTGGATTGCATATCGGTTTTGATATCCAGACCGTTTAGCATTTCTGCTGCTTCGGATTCTGCTTCCCAACCGTTCATTTCAGCGAATTCAGCTTCCAATTCGCCTGCACGCATACCATCTTCATCTGTAAAATCAGCTTTGGCATACAATGCATCTTTTTCTTTCATAATATCGTACAGACGCTTGTGACCCATCATAACAGTCTCTAGCACCGGAAATTCATCATATTCAGATTGGTTCTGTTTCAAAATAGCTAAACGTTCGCCCGGTGTAATATGGACTTCACCTTGGTTAGGCTCGATTTCACCAGAAAGAATTTTTAAAAATGTAGATTTACCTGCACCATTCGCACCGATTAGACCATAGCAGTTACCCGGTGTGAACTTGATATTAACATCTTCAAAAAGCGCGCGCTTACCATAGCGAAGCGTGACACCTGTTGTATTGATCATGTATTCATTACCATCCTTATCGTTAGTGAAGTATTTGTTGTAGACGTGTTGACCTCTATGAAAATAAGCATCGCTGTTTTCATAAAATTGCCGATGGCAATAGTATACCACACAACACCATCTAATCGAACAGCAGTATTGAGGAAACTGGAAAAAATGTGCTGGAATATTTGAAGTGAGTTGCTCAGTTAAAATATCACTTGATATATCACGATCATCCAGCAAAGCAAAAAACCGTTTAACTTCAACTCAGTTAAACGGCGAAATATACAATATTTATTGCTATCTTATCAATACATGTATTCTTTCTACATCTTATCTATTTATAGCTTAGACTGAGCATTACCATGCACAATTAGAGTCTCGCCATGAGCCAGTACACGAATACGTTCTTCAGCGATCTCCAGACGTTGTCGTTCTGCTTCTAATCGATCTAATGCTTCGCGGGCAGTATCGTCAGCCAGACGGAATGTACCGTAATGCATCGGTATCATCGTCTCAGCTTGTACATCGCAAAAAGCACGAATTGCTTCTTCTGGTGTCGTATGTTGAGAGCTCATAAACCATTCAGGTTCATAGGCTCCTATCGGCATCAATGTAATATGAATCTTGTAGCGTTTACCAATTTCAGTGAACCCCGGGAAATAACCGCTATCTCCAGCAAAATAGATCGTTGGTGGCACTTTCTCTTCAATAGAATGATGAGTAGGATGTTCCGCCTGCTCTGAACTCACAGGATGATGCACAGGTTCTATAATATACCCGCCCCAGTGTGATGTATTGGTATCTAACAATGTACGCCGACTCCAGTGCTGAGTGGGTACAAACGTAATATTGATCTCGCCTACTTTAAACGTTTCCCACCACTGCATTTCATGACAACGTGCAAATCCTTTACGCTTCATTTTGGCTTTGAGCCCTTGTGGAACGATAATCAGTGTAGAACTGCGGTAAAGCTGGCGAATCGAACTAATATGCATATGATCGTAATGAGCATGTGAAAGTAAAATAATATCGATTGGAGGAACATCTACAATCGGAATTCCGGGCTGTCCTATTCTTTTTTGAAAGCCCATTCGACTTGCCCATACAGGATCAGTAACGATATTCAATCCTTCGTATTGTATAAAAAAGGTAGAATGCCCTACCCATGTAATCGAAGCATCTTCACGATTATGATGTAAATAATCCATCTCAGGTGGATGATTAGGCACTACATAGGAATAGTCTTTATTTTTGAGTCGTCGTTCTTCACGCCATTGCCGTAGCTGTTTGAGTGTCTTATCGGTACTGACATTATCCATATTGTTATAGCGAATCTTCGGCATGTGCTACTCACTCTCCTCAGTGCTTTTCTTTTTCCACTATTACCCTATTTTCAAAAAAGCGTATCAAGCTACACTTCGTCAATCCTAGATTCAATAGACAAAAAAGCACTACTTACAAGCGATATTATTACTGCCCTATCCCTATCGGAATTAGATGCAGACCTGCTTCAAGATCGCGTCTAACAAGCACTTCGACTCCATAAATATCACGAATAAGATCGGTAGTGATCATATCTGTTGGCAATCCACTGGCGACAATCGAACCTGCTTTCATTGCAATCAGATGATGGCTGTACCGAATCGCTTGATTGATATCATGTAATACCATCACAATCGTCAGTTGATGTTGTTCATTGAGATCGTGAATCAATTCCATAATTTCTAATTGATAATACATATCCAAATAGGTCGTTGGTTCATCGAGAAAAAGAATCGGTGTTCGCTGTGCAAGTGCCATAGCAATCCAGACCCGTTGCTGTTCGCCACCAGATAATTGATCAAGTGTACTGAACCTTTTACTTTGTAAATTCGTACAGTCTAGCGCCCACTCGATCGCTTGTTCATCTTCTTCTTGAGAACTGCTAAATAATGTACGGTGTGGTAATCGACCGAAGCTAACTAACTTTTCGATCGTAAGATCTGCCGGTGCTTCATTTTGCTGATGCACTACAGCTAATTTGCGTGCTAATTCTTTGGGTTTGTACTGAGCAACTTGCTTGCCATCCAGTATCACTTGCCCGAGACGGGGTACAGCATTGTTCGACATCACATGCAGTAATGTAGACTTGCCACATCCATTAGGCCCAATAATCGTAGTGATTTTACCCTGCTGAATCTGAGCATTCACTTGATGTAGTCGATCAATACGACGATCATACGAAAAAGTAATATCGTTAACGTCCATAGATACGGTCACTCCTTGTAATGAGGAAAATCAGAAAAGGGCCGCCAATGACGGCCATAATAATCGAAGCTGGAATTTCATTAGGAGCCAGTACGGTTCGACCTAGTGTATCTGCTAGCAGTAATAATAAGGCTCCTGCCACTGCTGAAAAAGGAATCAACCATTTATGATCTGATCCTACAAGTTGCCTTGCAATATGAGGAATCAATAGTCCGATAAATACAATCACTCCGGCAATAGCTGTTGCTGTCGCCGCCAAAATAACAGCAATCACTGAAATGATAAGCCGTGCACGAGTCACATGCAGACCTAAGTTTTTGGCTGTTTTTTCTTGTAACGCTAGAAAGTTACACCATGAGTAAACAAGCATTGCTAGAATCAGCCCGAGTCCACCATACATCAAAATAATCTCAACATCGACCCACTTTTTCATCGCTAATGTAGAGGTTGTCACCTGATTAATACTGGTGACTGCATAACTTCCCCGATAATTAAATGATTGCCCCAGCCCTGAAAAGATCGCATTAACCGCTACACCGATTAATATTAAGCGAATCGGATGCAGTCCAGATTTCCATGAAAATCCATACACCATTAGACATGCCAGCGCACCGCCAAAAAACGAAAACAAAGGCATCCAGAAATATAACGTTGGAAATACAGTCACAGCAATCAAAGACACCAAAGCCGCTCCAGAAGATATTCCGATCACACCAGAATCGGCTAACGGATTCTTCATCACAGCTTGTAGCAAAACCCCTGCTACTGCCAGTGCCGCTCCTGCCATCATCGCTACAATAATGCGAGGCAGACGCAAATCTCGAACTACATTGACCTGATTATCAGTACCTGTCCATAGACCTTGTACTAATTGCCATGCCCCTACTTTAAGACTACCGGTCATTGCTGAAAATAAAACAACATCGATCAGTAGTAAACATACGACAATAAAGCTCCATAGTCGTTTGCGGTTTTGACGAGAATACACAGGTTGGTGAGATACATTATATTCAGTTTCTTGTTGCGCATATTCAGTAGATGGTTTAGTTATCATTAATAACATCCTTCATATGATCGATTAGGAGGAAGCGTACATCATTTTCAATAATTCATCAAAAGCTTGTGGAGCAGAAAGACTTGCAGTCGTGCCAAATAATGGTTCAGGCAGATCATACACTTGCCCTGTTTTAACTGCATTAAAATGCTTCCAGATATCATTACTTTTGAAATCTTCGTCAAACATCTTCACGACTTCTTCTGGCATACCATGAGCAGCACGCAAAATAATGTCTGGATTAGACTTTTGCAGATATTCAGTATTTGAAGCTAAATATTCTACACTTTCTCCTTGTACAATATTGGTTCCGCCTGCAATTTTGACTAGATCACCAATATACGAATGTTCGGTAGCTACTAAATAACTGCCCGGTACGCCGAGAAGAATTAATACTTTAGGTGATTTTTTGCCTGCGGTTGCCTTTTTTATTGCGGCTACTTTGGCATCTAGCTGACCTGTAATTTCTTTAGCTTTAGCTACGCGATCAAATTTGGTTCCCATTTTCAAAATTTCATTTTCCATTTTTTGCAGACTTTCAAAATTTAAAAATTCAGCATTCATATTTAAATCTTTGAATTTGGGTTCAAGATCATATTGAAGCGTAGTTACAGACAATACATCTGTCGGTTGTAGAGATAATACTTTTTCCATATCAGGGCTCATCGGGTTACCGACATCTGGAATATCTTTATATTGTTCAGGTAATGTTTTGGTACTGGTTGGTTTACCGACTAAAGGAAGATCTAACGCAGACATAATTTCGGTAATGGCTACAGTGGTAGCGACAATTCGTGCAGATGAAGCTGAATCGGTTGCAGATGGATTAGCGGATGTAGATTGTTCTGCTCTAGCACCTGTTGAACACCCGGCTAATACAAGAACAATGACCAACAACCATGCTGTATATTTTACATTCACTGATTTCCCCTCTTTCTATCGATTGTCCCTTACATGCCTACAAGTCCTGGCACAATCGCACCAAGACTCAAAGACATGATCATTAGATTGATCGAGTTACTGCTCTTTTTTGCTTGCTAGATCAAACTGGAATTGTACGGTGTACCAGTGATCATAAGCGACACCGCCGATAACTAATCCAGGCACAATCACATGGGTGTATGCACTGATTTTTTGAGATAAATCACCTACTTCAAATTGCACTACACGCTGATCGCCTGATGTTGAGATCACTTCAACATCTTGCAAAGTACCGTTTTGCTTCACTTGCAATACCGGCATCCAGCTACTTTTATCCAGTGTAATTTGAGCAAATGTTTTACCGTCTTTTTCGATTAAGGTCGCTTTTTTGTTTACATAGTCATTCATCACTGATAGTTCGTTACTTTGATCTTTGTATACTTTATAAGCAATCGTGTATTTTTGTTCTGTTGTAGCTTGTGGTTCTGTTACTTCTGTTGTCGGATGGCTTGGTGTTGATACTGTTGGTTGTGTGTCTTGAGCAGGTGCTGTTACTGTTTCTTCGATTCCATTTGCTTTGAGTGTATTGCGATCAAATATAATTTGTCCGCCCATTTTCTCATTGTTCATATAACGATCTGGAATAGACACTTGACTGAAAATACT
Organism: Paenibacillus kyungheensis; assembly: GCF_028606985.1. NCBI lineage: Bacteria > Bacillati > Bacillota > Bacilli > Caryophanales > Paenibacillaceae > Paenibacillus > Paenibacillus kyungheensis. Next base: position 4,296,177 of record NZ_CP117416.1, read on the forward strand.
TAGCTTTTGATCCAGATTAGGCACTTCAAACGTAATCGTACGAGCGTTGTCTGTTGCTGTATTTGCCACAATCGTTGGATCGGTATATTTCCCTTCGAAATCAGTCTGGAATGTAGGTACAACCTGACTATTTTTGATCGTAATCGTGGCATAGACTTTGCCATTTTTCGCTGTCAGTTGAGCCGTCTGATCTACATAATCAGCCAGTACAGAATCTTGTTCACTACCATTTTGTAAAATGCGATATTGAGCGGTATACTCACCATCTTCGATGGTATTGGTTCCTTTTTCTACTGTTGTGGTCGTCTCGGTTGTATCTTTGGTGACTTTGGCAGTATCAAATTTAAATTCAAAATCATAGACTGTCTCGTTCTTATTGTCACTATCTGTCGGAGTACTCGCTATACTCACTCCACTGCTTGTGACTAATTGCGCAGCAATATTCTTTTTAAAATCAGCTACACTGAAACGTACTGTTTTGGTGTTGGCTTGCTCATCGGTTGCTGTTACTTCTGCATCTGTATAGACTCCATTATTGCTAACACGTAATGCTTTTACTTCTTTGGCATCTTGAAGAGTTACGATCACATACCGTTGATCTCCTTCAACCACGAATTGAGCAGGTTCATCTTTAGATAGAAAACGTTGCACAGGAGACACTGCATCTGAAGATGAATTAGGTACAAGAACCTGGAAAGGCATTTTGTACTTACCATTGCTTAATTTATCGTAATCCAATGGAATAACTGGCGTAGATGTGGTGGATGCTTTTGGTTCTTCATACGGTCCTAGCGGGCCAAATTTGAAATCAACATTGTACGTATGATCATAAGTGACTCCACCAATTTCAAGTCCGGGTACAACAACATGTGTATTAACAACGATCGTCTCTGACAAGTCTTTCACTGCAAATTGAACTATACGTTGATTACCACTTGCCGAAATGACTTGCGCATCACTTCCGCCTACTTTAAATGTTTTGATCCAATCGCTTTCTTTTAAAGTGATTTGCACATATAGCTTACCTGAACGTTTGATGACGGTTGCTGGATGTAATACATATCCATTCATCACCGATACGTCTTTTTCTTTAAATTTATAAGCTACAAAGTTAGCACTATATTTTCCGTCTGCCACTTCACTCGGATTCGTAGGTACTGTTGGTGTAGTTGGCTCTTCTGGCGTAGTAGGAATCACTGTCATCTTATCTAGATCGAATTGAAGACGAATAGCATAATCAGCTTCATATACAGAGCCTGCATATGCTGTTTTGATATGCACTTGAGCATTTAGTGGACGGCTCGGATCAGTCACAGGGAATGTAACGATTCTTGTGTTGTTGATCTTATCTTCGCTAACGATTTGAGTATCTGTAAGCGTACCTTTTTGTTCTGTTTTAAAAGCCGTAATTACTGAACTATCTTTAATCACTTTTAGCGTAGCTTGATAGTTACCATCGACTGCGGTCAATGTCACTTTGGAATCGAAATAACTACCCATTGTCGATACCGCATCTGATGTTGATTTTAACGTAGACATCGGAATACTATACGTTCCATTGTCCAGTGCTACAGGTGTAGGCACTGTTGGTATTGTCGGTTCTGGTAATTGCGTACTGTCGAATTTGAATTGAACCGTATAGTAATGATCATAATCAGGTGTAACTTCGGGTGGAACCACTACATGTGTATAAGCATTTAAAACAGGATTCGTTTTGGATAAATGTTCTGCTTCAAATTGAATGACTCTCGTATTTTTTGCTACATCCGTCGAAATAATAGTCACATCGGTATAATTTTTCCCACCGTTGCCGTCGACTTGTAATGACTTGATCCAAGCACTATTTTTAAGTGTAAGTTGGATATACTTTTTCTCATCTTTAATAATGAATGTAGCTGGTTTTTCTACATAGTCATCCATGACTGATATTTCGCTACTATTGTTTTTGAATACTTGATAATTAATTGGAGTCGTTTGATCTGGAACAGGCAGGACTACTGGGCCAATACTGTTTGTATCCCATTTAAAACGAATTGGATAATCAGCTTCATACACTGAACCTGCATATGCTGTTTTGATATGCACTTGGGCTTTGACTATCGATTCTAGATTAGCGATCGGGAATGTAACGACTCGCGTGTTCGCTGTGGAGTCTGTACTGACGATACTCGTCTCGGTCAATGCTCCATTGTATTCTGTTTGAAAAGAAGTAATCACTGAACTATCTTTGATAATATTCATTATGACTTGGTACTTACCATCTTTAGCTACTAGTGTTGCTGGATTACCAAAATAGGCAGCCATTGACGAAGGATCATCTGTTTTTTCTTTTAATGTCGCAACCTTGAGACTATACTGCCCATCGGGTAACGATAATGGAATCGAAGCTTTGTCAAAATTAAATTGAACCGTATACCATTGATCATAGGCTCCCATATTTGGAATCGTACCTGCTGGCATTACAACATGCACTTTGGCATTAATAACCGGATTCGTTTGGGATAATGAATCAGCTTCAAACTGCACTAGACGTGTATTGGCTGTTTCGTTTGCAGAGATCAATCCTACATCCGTATAGGTTCCATCTTTATCGATATCTGTCTGTAATGCTTTGATCCAACTGCTCTGATTCAATGTCAGTTGAATATACTTTTTGGTTCCATTGGTGATTAATGTAGCTGGCTTTTGCAAATAGCTATCCATCATCGATGTTTCATTTGTTCCATCTTTTAATACTGTATATACAATAGAAGTTTCCGTTCCTGTCGCAGGTTCAACTGGGATAACAGGCGGTGTTTTGTCTATAACTTTCAAAGTGGAAGGATCAAGTGTTAACCGTTCATTATAAGAAGATCCGTTAAATGTATAAGCAATATTGATTTCTTTGGACATGTCATATACATCAAAAGCAACTGTCCCTTTAGTCGTACTTCCATCATCTAAAGTTACTTTGGCATCTTGAGTCTGATCGTTCTCAGTAGCTTTGAATTGGGTAAATAAATAGGCATTTTCGCTTGCAAATAAGAAATGATATTGACCATCTTTGATAATCATTTGTCCTGGAGTCTTCGCATTGGAAGGATATTTAAATATATTAGAAGCAACTACTTTTCCAGAAGCATTCGTGCGCGTCACTTGGTAAGCAATAGTGTATTCACCGTCTGCATAAGTGTCATATGTAGCGGTAGTGACTGAATTTTGACTCGATTGTACTGTAAATAATGGCTTTTCTGTAGCAGGGGTTGTTGCCGGACTTGTTGCTTCAGACGTTGCGCCTGAAGAAGAATACGTATCGTCAGTTACACTTGATCCTGAAGTACTGCTTGATGAAGGGCTTGTCTCTTCTGCAAAAACAGCCGATAACGTCGGAGATACCAACGATAACATCATCAAAAATACAGTACATACGATCAAATAAGTTCTAAATTGCCTTTTCAAAGTTCATAATCCCCCTGTTAATAAAATAGACTTCTCTAGAACATAAAAGCTCCAGAGAAGTACGTTGTATTTTGGAATACTTTTTTACATAGATGAAGAAGATATGTTAGATGCTATCTTCGTCAAATAAATATTGCACTGTGTACGTATGGTCGTAAGGAACGCCAGCGATTTCGGCAGGAACTACGACATGAATTTGCGCGTTCACTTTAGCAGATAAGTTGCTTACCGGAAATTCAAATGTTTTAGTATCACCACTTGTTGTCGTGGTCGCTTCCACATACGTACCATTTTGTTGTGTTTTAAATGATTTGATCCAGTCTTTGTGCTTCAATGTTACTTTGACTTTAGCTACACCATTTGTAACGACAAGAGTCGCTGGTTTGACTGAATACTCGGAGCTATCCATATACGAAGCATTAGTAGTTCCATCTGCATATACAACGTAATCAATAGAATACGTGCCATTAGGAATAGCAGCATGTGCTGATTTTGCAGAAAATGGAGATAGTCCCGCAAATACCAGAGCCGCCATCATCAACATCATGACTACTTTTTTGAACGAAAATTTTTCTACTGTATTTATCATCATATTCATCGATATATCCTCTTTTCTACAGGTAGTGGTCTACATATTTGAAGCCATACATCTAACCATTCAAGCCAATCCGTACTCATCTATCGCACCCCAATGCCAATAGAATAGTATAGCGTTCTAAATTAGATACTGTCTGTGTCAAATTGCAGTTGTACGTTATATTTACCTGTGTAATTAATCACAGGGATTTTGATTTCTGCATACGCGTTTACTTTGCTATCCAAGTTAGCTACAGGGAACTCAACTACTCTTGTGTTAGCAGACGTATCTGTACTTACTACAGTCGCATCTACCAATTGTCCATTTTGTTCTACTTTGAATGCTGTAATTAAATTACTGCTTTTGATCGTTAAGCGCACAGTGTTCACGCCATTGACTACTGTTACTGTAGCTGGCTTCACAACATAACTATCTAGACGAGACGTATTTTCTGTACCATCTGCTAATACTTTATAATCTACGCTGTATGTTCCGTTTGCTAGAGCTGCATGTGCTGATTTGGCTGACAATGGAGCCAGTACTGCAAATGCCAAAGCTGCCATCATCAAAACGATTAATACTTTTTTCAAATCCCATTTTTCCATACGGTTCATTACTGCGTTCATTATTCAACACACTCCTATTAGTTTTATTTTATTTTTTGATCGCTTTCAGACTTTTTGAATCTAAAGCTAAGCGAATCGTATAGTCATGATCATAATTGTATGAACTCACTGTTACATGAATTTTAGATACAATAGGATTTTTGAGATCGGCAATCGGAAATTGCACAATCCGTGTATCCTTTTTACTATTGCTTTGAATCACTTTCGTATCCACAATCTTGCCTTTGTATTTCACTTTGAATTGCGTGGTCCACTCACTATGATTGAGTTGTACCTGCATCGTCATTTTTCCATTTTTCACGTATAACTTGGCAGGCTTCTCAAAGTAATCATTTGCCATGGAGACTGAATTATTTTCCGCTTTTAATACGTCGTACTTGAGGGTATATGTACCGTTAGCCAATTTGGAAGAAGCCGCTTGTATCGTATTGATAGGCGTTATCCCTATGACGAAAAGACTAACCATCAAGAGCGAAAGTATGATTACGGAATATCGTTTATACATATGGACAGCATTCCTCCTAAAATCTTTAATTTTAAATGATTATCATTCTCAATTAAGATTAAAAAAATAAGCTCTTACCGAGCGATTCATTCTCTCCTTTCACGATAAAAGATCGCAAATCAAAGTGGATACAACTCCGATATTAGAGCAACCTTCCAGTGCTTGTCAATACGTTAATATCATCATAAAATCTGTGATATATGAATTTTAATTATCTTTTTTCAAATTCCTTTTCCTATATATGCCTTCAAATTCAATATCCAATTCATCCTAAAATTTAACTAAAATATTTTATTTTCAATTGACAACTCAATTGATATTCATTATCATTTAGTTACAATTTAATTGAAAATGATTATCATTTGCAACGAAAGTAATTATAGGAGGATACTCATGAAATCATCATTGCTCTGGTCATCTGCTCTGCTCTTATTTGTAATGACCGGATGTAGTTCAGCGGCATCAACGAATGTTACTACTCCTTCTGCTAATGCTGCTACAGCACAACAGGCTTCTATCACAATTACTGATTTTGCCAAAAGACAGATCGCTCTCACTCAGATCCCACAGCGTATTATTGCACTCAGCAATGGCGATATGGATATTATCTATGCACTGGGCGGAACTGTAGTCGGTCGACCGAATTCTAATGGCCCTGCTGTTGTAAGCGCTGCTGAACAAGTAGAACAAATCGGTTCCACCCATGAAGTCGATCTGGAAAAGATTACTTTTTTACAACCTGATGTAGTGCTCGGGAATTATCCTATGAATGAAAAAGATATCCCTGCGATTGAAGGTATTGGTTCTAAGCTGATCTTAACAGGAGCTAACTCTATTCAAGATATTCAGACTCAAATTACATTGTTTGGACAACTATTGCAACAAGAAACAAAAGCCAAACAACTTAACAAACAGATACAAGATCATATCCATACATTGAACTCCAAAACTTCTACTGCCAAACCTAATGTATTGCTTGTGTATGGAGCACCCGGAACGTATATGGCGGCTTTGCCTAATTCATTAAGCGGTAATATTCTCGAAGTAGCAGGTGGTCATAATATCGCTGCTAATCTACCCGGTCTGCAAAACTTTCCGCAGTATGCACAGCTCAATACAGAGCAGGTTGTACAAGCGAATCCTGATTACATTATGATCATGACTCATGGTAATACCGATGAAGTCAAAGCTGGCTTTTTGAAAGAAATGCAAAACAATCCGGCATGGAACAGTATCAAAGCGGTACAGAACAATCAAGTGGAAGTCCTTCCATCTACGCTATTCGGCACTAATCCTGGCACTAAAGTCACCGATGCTTTGGACTTGATTCATCAAATATTGTATCCGGAACGTTCATAAGATGAACAAACAGCAACGTAACCGCAGACGATGGCTTGTCGCTATTATTCTGCCTTTGTTATCGATTATCGCTTGTCTGTATGGTGTGTTATATGGCTCTATCTCTATTCCACTGAGTGAAGTGATACCGATATTATGGGGTCAGGAGCCATCTGCATATCGTACGATTTTGATAGATTTGCGCTTACCGCGTGTGATGATTGGCTGGTTGGTCGGAGCTTGTCTGGCTACTGCTGGAGCACTGTTACAAGGTGTAATGAAAAATCCGTTAGCGGATCCAGGCATTATCGGTGTCTCTGCCGGTGGCGGGATCACAGCGATGATCACGATGGTTATGCTACCACAGTTAAGCTATCTACTTCCGATAACTGCTTTTTTAGGCGCTTTTGTTACAGCGGTATTGATCTATTTGCTAGCATGGGATCGCGGAGCTTCACCTGTAAAAATTATTCTAGCCGGGGTCGCTGTTAATGCACTACTGGGTGCCTTAACTAACGGGATTATGGTCATTTATAGTGATCGGGTACAAGCTGTTCTTCCCTGGTTATCCGGTGGACTGAATGGACGAAGTTGGTATCATCTTGAATTTATGGCGCCTTATGCGGTATGCGGGTTGATCCTGTCACTATTAGCTATCAAGCCAGCCAATCTATTATTGCTTGGCGATGATGCTGCTCAATTGTTAGGGCAACGAGTAGAAATGAATCGCTTGCTTATTATTTTATTGTCAGCTTTTCTAGCAGGAGCTGCTGTAAGTGTAGCAGGATTGGTCGGATTTGTGGGGCTGGTCGTTCCTCATATGATTCGGTTGATGATTGGAGAAGATTATCGCTTTTTACTCCCCTTCTCGATGATTGGCGGTGGCACACTGGTTGTTTTTGCAGATACTGTCGCACGTTCGTGGTTCGGGTCGATTGAATTGCCTGTTGGTATTTTGCTTGCTGTAATTGGAGCACCATTCTTTTTATTCCTATTGAAACGGAAAGGAAGGTTCGGTCTATCATGATACAGTCGATTCATCCTTCTACAATAACAGCAGCGATTGAAAGCAAGCAACTCAGTCTGGATAATGGTCATTTTCGTCTGGATCAAATTGATATTTCTTTGCCAAAAGGTCAATTAACCGCGATTGTGGGACCTAATGGATCTGGCAAATCCACCTTATTGCGATTGCTTACAAAACTGCTCAAGCCAGATCAAGGGCAAGTACATATTGGAGATCGTGAGATTACTAGCTATTCTTTACGTGAACTATCGACAACGATTACGATGCTACCACAAATGAAAGAGATGCTTCCTCAATTGACTGTGCATGAACTGGTCGCTTATGGTCGATCACCGTATAGACGAAGCTGGCACACCGCTCACAATACAACAGATACAGCAATTGTCGATCAGGTGCTGCAATGGACAGGGATAGAACAGTATCGAGATCGTATGTTCCATACTTTATCTGGAGGTGAACAACAGCGTACACGAATAGCGATGGCACTGGCTCAACAGACCGATATTTTGCTACTGGATGAACCGACCACTTTTCTCGATATTGCGCATCAATTTGAAGTCATGGATATGCTAAAACGAATTAATGCGCAATCTGGATTAACTATTGTTATGGTGCTACATGATCTGCAACAAGCAGTCGCTTATTGTGATTATATGATTGCACTCAAGCAAGGCAAAGTCGCTACGTCGGGTATTCCACAACAGATTCTTACGACTGAATTTATCCAAGACATTTACCATATGAAAGCTCGAATACTATTTGAGGGTGGTTATCCGCTTATTTTACCGGTTATCCCCCATCATCAATCAGGAGGTCATTTGATATGATTATTGTAACCAATACTTCTAAATTAACTAAAGGTAGTGCACATTTACTGGTGGAGCGTTTTGACAAGGTAGGCAAAGTGGAATACATGGAAGGCTTTTTGGGGCTTGAAGTGTTAGTTAATCAAAATAGCAAAGAGTTTGAAGAAGTTACGATCAGTACGCGTTGGGCATCAAAAGAAGCTTTTCAAGGATGGACTAAAAGTGACGCATTCCGCGAATCCCATGCTCATGGCTCTACACCGGATTATATTATCGAAAATAAAATTTCCTTTTATGATGTAAAGATTGTTCGTGATCCTCTTCAATCTTCCAACGATCAAGCTGTCGTCTAATACCAGACTTATTTTAAAAATAAGATTAAGCTTTCAAACAACCCCTTCTTTCATAGAACGGGTTGTTTTTAATTTGTTTTGATAGGAGTGATTACGTTATATTTAAAAGCAGATAGTACTCAGATACATACTTGAGATAATAAAGGAGCAGGATATTGATGAGTTCAGAAATACTGAATTATTTGCAACCATATAACCCGTTATCTATAGAAGCAAAAGAAATCACATTTCCTATCCAACCTAAAGGAACACCCTATTCATTACTTGTTATTCCTGATGATAATATTGAGGAAGTGATGGAAGATACGCTAGATGATTACGACTCCTTAACCGATTATGTCGATCAACAGTTAGCATTACTGCAACAGATGGATGTATTGGATACATTCAGAACATTGGTCAGTCATCAATTACTCGATACCGATCTAGCTGAGCAAGCTAAGTCGATACAACATATGAATTGGGCATCATTGTATGAGATGTATAGCAGATTATGGGAAGGACATGCGTGGTTAGATGAGCGATTGATTCCATATCAAGTGGATTCGTTATGGCCTGATTTTCATGCGGCAAGTGAACCAACAGATCAATGGATTACACTTCCTTTACCTGCTAGCAGAGAATATATCGCTCCATTGATGGTTCCTATGGGTGGGTTCAATGAATGCCCTGCTCCTATTGTGCAAGCTTCTCTTTTCCAGTACTGGCATCAACAATATAAGGCTATTCCTATTATTGTGAATGAAAGTATTTGGATTCTACAAGCCTCTACCAGACCTGTCACTGATGAAGAAGCTTTATTACTCGCTCAAGAACACTTTATGTTCTGCTCGTATGTTTTGGAATCATTTGAGTCGATTGGACAATATGCTACTTATCTTCAAAAGCAAGAGTTCTGGTATTTCTGGTGGGATTAACAAACGAGCAATCATCTATACCTCTTTTGGGGTACAATATGAAGATGGTAGTATATTAAATTTAAAACAAATGGCTATAGCTGTATCAGTCATTTGATTCCTAAGGAGGGTATCTACACCATTATGAAAATCACATCTATTGAACCTACGCCAAGTCCGAATACGATGATGTTGCATCTTGATGAGCAATTACCTCATGGTATCCGTAAAACATATACATTAGCGAATGAACGCTCTGCTCCTCTTTTTATTCAGCAAATGCTTCATATTGCAGGAGTCAAAAGTGTATTCCATACCGCAGACTTTGTAGCGTTGGATCGTAAAGCAAGTGCCGACTGGTCGGATATCTTAAATGAAGTACAAGCACAGATGGGTCAAGAAGGTGTAGAAAATAAATTTGAAGTACCGACAGATCTCTCAGGTGAGCACTTTGGTGAAGCTGAAGTATTTGTGCAATTTTTCCGCGGGATTCCGATGCAGATTCGGGTGAAGTCTGGAACAAAAGAAGAACGTATTGGGCTAGCAGATCGATTTGTACAGGCAGTTACAGAAGTAGCAGTCGCTACGATGATCAAAGAACGCAAATTAACCGATTATGGTGTTCGTTATGGTGAACTTGCTGATATTGCACGTGAAGTCGAACAAGAGCTTGAAGCGGCTTTTCCAGAAGATCGATTGAAAAAGATTATCGAACAAGCGATTTCTCATGGCGCAAGCCAGGAAGAATTTGTAGAACAGCGTCGGGAAATGAACGCAGATGAAATTGCTGTAGCACTTGAAAATCCAGATTGGCGTGTACGTTATGCGGCTTTTGATCTGTTGCAACCAGACGCGGATAGCTTACCTTTAATCGAAAAAGCTTTATTTGATGAAAAAATGCAATTGCGTCGTCTTGCAGTTGTCTATCTCGGTGATCTCAAAACACCTGCGGCGATGGAACTATTATATCAAGCACTACAAGATAAATCGGCAGCGGTTCGTCGTACAGCAGGTGATACTTTATCAGATATCGGTGATCCTGCGGCAACGCCGGCAATGCTAGCTACACTCAAAGACAGCAGTAAATTGGTGCGCTGGCGTGCTGCTCGTTTCTTGTATGAAGTCGGAACTGAAGAAGCACGTGACGAATTAGAATTAGCTGTGGATGATCCTGAATTCGAAGTGAGTTTGCAAGCCAAAATGGCTCTAGAACGAATCGAATCCGGGGAACAAGCCGCAGGGACAATCTGGCAACAAATGGCGAAAAGTCGTGCCAAAGATAACGTCTAATGATTACAATCATTTGTTCTTCATGAGAGATTCATGATATAAGTAGTTGTCAAATCAAACGACTACACGTATACTGGAAAACAGTCATCTTATCCATGACACTAATTTCATAATAATTGCCTCATCACACAATATCCGATGAGGTAGAGGTCGCAACTATAATGAGTCTATTTGGAGAAAGCGTAAGAGCCGCTGTTGATCCCAAATAAAAAGGTATCGTTGCCGAAGTATAACTAATGCTCTGTTGTTAGTTATGCTGGGGCTGTCTCCGAAAGGAACAGAACTGTCACAGTGAACCATCTACAGATGATTCCTGTGTTGAGCTATCTTTACAAAGGAAAAGTATGGTGCGGATCATAATTAAAGGATCACGTATATATACGTGGTCTTTTTTGTTGTGTTCTTGCATGTATCTACTTCCTTTATCTATTCACAGCATAAATTCATATGCTTAATTCAGTAAGGAGTGTATATAACTATTATGGCATCTTCTCCATCTTCACCACCGCGTGAACTCAAAGCAGGTCTACGAGCAAGACATATGACAATGATCGCTCTCGGCGGTTCGATCGGTACTGGTCTATTTCTCGCCAGTGGTGGGGCAGTCGCTCAGGCAGGCCCTGGCGGTGCATTACTCGCGTATGCTTGTGTAGGTATTATGGTGTATTTTCTAATGACCAGTCTAGGGGAAATGGCAACGTATCGTCCTGAATCCGGTTCGTTCAATACGTATGCCGCTCGTTATGTTGATCCTGCTTTTGGATTCGCAATGGGTTGGAATTTCTGGTACAACTGGGCGATTACGATTGCAGCGGAATTATCTGCGGCAACGATTATTATTAAGTACTGGTTCCCGGAAAGTTCTTCGTTTATCTGGAGTCTATTGTTTTTAGCGGTTATCTTTTTACTTAATGTTCTGTCTGTTAAAGGTTACGGGGAATCGGAGTACTGGTTCGCGATGATCAAAATTGTAGTTGTTATTCTTTTCCTTGTTGTTGGGGTGTTAATGATCTTCGGGATTCTCGGTGGCAAAGCAGTAGGATTCAGCAACTTTACTGTAGGTGATGCTCCGTTTAATGGAGGACTGTTAGCCTTTATCGGTGTATTTATGGCGGCAGGATTTTCATTTCAAGGCACAGAATTAATCGGGGTTGCAGCCGGTGAAAGTGAAAATCCACGTGAACATGTACCGAAAGCGATTCGTCAGGTATTCTGGCGTATTCTTATTTTTTATATTTTAGCGATTTTGGTGATTGGATTGATTATTCCTTACACCACACCTTCTCTTTTGAATGGTGAGCTAACTGATATAGGTGTCAGCCCGTTTACACTGGTATTTGAAAAAGCAGGGCTTGCGTTTGCAGCAGCAGTCATGAATGCTGTTATCCTATCTTCGGTTCTATCAGCAGGTAACTCGGGAATGTATGCTTCTACTCGTGTATTGTATGCACTGGCGAAAGAAGGCAAAGCGCCTCGTATCTTCGGACGACTGAATCGTCGCGGGATTCCACAAAATGCATTATTATTAACGACTGCTGTAGGAATGTTAGCTTTTCTAGCTTCTTTGTTCGGGGATGGAATTGTGTATCAATGGTTACTTAATGCTTCAGGAATGTGCGGCTTTATCACCTGGCTTGGAATCGCAATTAGTCATTACCGCTTCCGTCGTGCTTTTTACGCACAGGGTAAAAGTATGGATGAGTTGCCTTTCAAAGCAAAATGGTTCCCGTTTGGCCCATTATTTGCTTTTGTATTATGTGCTATTGTTATTCTGGGTCAAAGTCTATCGTATATTACACCGGAAGCTATTGACTGGAAATCGATTTTCGCTTCATATATCAGTGTGCCGTTATTTCTTATTTTGTGGTTAGGATATAAGTTCATCAATAAAACAAAAGTGGTTCCACTGACAGAATGTGATCTCAATAGCGGGCATTCTTTAGATAAAAAATAAAGTCATCCGCTATAACATTCAACAAAACAGCTACACCACTCAATCCAAAAACACCTTCTACACTCTATGCTTATCCAAGCACTATAGAGGTAGAAGGTGTTTTTTTTAGTTAGGGATCCGTCTATTTATGATTTGAGCTGATGATTGGTAGGAAGCGTAATCGTGATCAGTTTGCCTTGTATTTACGATTACTAATACGTAGGCCAACCACTGGAATCCCAGTTGAGATCACTAATTAACAGCTTGGGTGCTCCATTATCATTGGCATCATACGCATGACGAGCAATAATATTATTGCCAACGATATCTTCACCGCCCGGGCCTTTCCATTGTGCGTTACCACTATCTAAAATCGTACCGCCACCATTAAGCATATTAACACCATTTTTATCTACATAAGGACCGGTAATACTTGTAGAGCGTCCATAGACAATTTTGTACGTACTATTTACACCTTTACAGCAGTTATCAATAGAAGCGAACAAGTAGTAATATCCGTTACGGTACGTGATTGATGGTGCTTCAATTGCTCCACCATTGTTAGGACGAGCCGCGATCGAAGTGATACTGCCTGTTGGTTTCATTGTATTTTTGTCCAGTTTGGTTAATTTAAGACCGCTCCAGAATGAACCGAAAGCTAACCATGGATTACCAGAAGCATCGATTACCAATTCAGGATCAATCGCATTGTAATCGTTAGAGCCTGAAGTTGTGCGTAATACTAGACCATCATCACGCCAGCTACCTGCACCAATACTACTTGCTGAAGCTAGTCCAATAGCCGATGTATTGGAACCAAAAGAAGAAATCGAATAGTACAACCATGTACGGCCATTATATGTTTTTACATCAGGCGCCCAGACATCATTTGTTGCTTGTTTGGGTACATATGTTTTCCACCATGCTGGAGGAGATAAGAATACTTGCGGTACACGATACCAGTTGTTGCCATTATCGGATTTTAAGACTTGAATACCTTGTCCGGTCGAAAAAGTGTACCAGCTATTTCCTTCTTTAATTAAAGAGGGATCATGGACACCGACATCTCCTGATAATGGCCAGGCTGCCGCAAAAATTTTACCGTTAGGTACAACAGAAAAAAGAAGTGCTGTTAAGGTCAACATTAAAACTAATTTGCTTTTCAGCTTCATATGAATGATGTTCGCCTCCTGCTTCCGAAGTCCGCTATCTGTTACTGTTGTAACGTTTAGCGCCTATATTTAATTATAAAGCGCTTTCAATTATGTACAATATAATATTAAAGCATCTTTATACCAATCAATGTATTGATATTTTTATGTATATTTAATTAATATATTTATTTATTAAATAGCATTTATATTAATTTATAAATAGAAATATACATTATGAAAAGGTATATTCATTGTTTAAAATTTATATCCATTTTAGATATATAACAATATCGAATTAACGTTTATCTTTTTATATACGATACCCCTCTTTATTTTTCTAAAAATCTTGGTTCATTTGCTAAATAAGATGAGTATATCTATATGCTTATAAGGGGCGAAAATGACATCACTAATGCGTCGACAAAGAATGATAAAACAGCAAAAAGGATCGGATATGATATCCGACCCTTCTTTTAAAAATAATAAGTGTAATCTATCGACTTTTTATTTAGATCTTATTTCCAAGACAAGTTAACTTTAAGATCGTTAGAACTTCCTAGCGATTGTACAGTGTAAGAGATTGATTTGATCCCTACAGAAGATAGACGACTTAGATCGCTTTTTAAGCTAGTGATATTACCGCTATAGCGGAATACCAATGAAGATTGTCCGCCTGCTTTAGCGTTTTTCACTTGTTCTTTTAAAGCTGTTGCTGAGTCTACTGCCGCTGGAGAGTTATCTACAGCATAATTTAAGTTTTGTTCCAATTGTTTGTAAAATCCTGAAGTATCGCCACCGGAAGCTATTAATGTGTTCAATGTATCCTTGTAAGCTACATTTGCCGCAGGATACGTTTTGGTCCAGTTATGATCTTGTTTCATCTGAGCATCGGTACGTAGATAATAATTAGTATCTACTCCATCGCCTTGATCGGGTAATGGATCATCCCATGTTGTATCCATGTGGTACCAATTGCCATCGATATTCACAAGGTTCCAAGCATGAAGCTCGCCGCCTGCTGTACCTTCTACAATTTTGTTCTCTACGCCAGCTTGTTTGAGCAATGCATACGTCAATAATGCATAACCTTGACATACAGCTGTACCATCATGCAACGCTTCATAAGCCGTATAACGTGTATACGTTTCATCATATTTCAGATGTTGGACTACCCAATCATGAATTGCTTTTACTTTCTGGTGATCATTCATACCCGGTGTAATAATTTGAGCGACCGTCTGAACGACTTGATCATTTACATATTTAGTCTGAGCGACTGTCTCCCGGTACTTCATATCTACCGTTACCAGAGCAGAATACGCATTACTGCGCCATGTTAGACCATAGCTATCCAAGATATACATTGTATATGGATCTTTTTCCAATGCTGTCTCAAATGAGTCTTGTAACATTGCTTTTAATTTGGCTGTACTGCCTTTGTACGTAAATGTTACTTGTGCACTACGGTTCATTAATCCTTTGTACAATTGATCAACGATATCTGATGTGCTGTTTACAGTGATCTGTGAAGTAGCCGCGTATGCAGTATTACCACTAAACGAAATCGCTGGAACTGTAGAAAATACTAATGTTCCGGCTAAAAGGGTCTTCACCCAAAGTTGACTTGATCTATTCATGCAGACGTAACCGCCCTTCATCGTGTAGGTAATAGGTAAACATAACTATAGTGAGTGAGCAACTTAGCAATGATAAGCGTTATAATCTGTAGGACGATCTGTCGATTATATTTACTTATTTATAGAGTATAAGCTTAATTATAGTCGTTATAAACTGGATTGTACACAACCGCATATTTTCATGAGATATATGTATCCATTTTGATATTACTAACGAATAATATTACTTTATCACTATATTTTAATTATCGGTTGCAGATGCTTTTTCATTTACTGATTTGAGCCAACTTATTGGACTTTTCCATACACGAATATTCATTTTTTTGGCGGTCGTCTTATTTACGATAGGCGATTGAGTAATCGCTTTGGTTCTAGGTTGAGCATGCTTCACATGTTCATCCAAAAACGGCAACACTTTCGCCCAGAAATGAGGATCTTTTTGTGAAGAACTATGTCCATTCGTATCTACAAATAACGTCTCAATCGGTGGTGTGACTTGCCCCATAACAAATTCTAATTCAGTCGGTGGAATAAAAGCATCTCCGCGCGAATGGATCATTAGAATTGGCAAATCGGCTTCTTTACGTGCTTCATTGATTGAGAATACGGTATTTTTCTGTTGATATTCTTTGAGCGAAATATGAGAACGATAAAACCAGATTCTTGGAATAATATTAGCCATCGGAAATAGTGGTAGCCCCCGACGCTTAAATTCAGCTTCAAGTACACTCTCAAATTGAGCAGGCATCGAATCGGTAATAACAGCTCGTACAGGCAATCCATAAGGAAGCGACAAAATAGTACCCAGTCCCCCCATCGAATGCCCTAACACTCCAATCCGCTGAGGATCAATCTCTGGAATATGTACAGCATAATCCAGTGCCGCCAAAATATCATCCCGAAATGTATATGCAGAAGGTGCTTCGATCGGTTCACTATGTCCATGACTACGCGCATCATACATCAAAAGGGCATATCCTGCTTCCCATAATGGCTCAATATAGCGCAGTACCCGGGAACGATTAGAACCCCAACCATGAGCAATAATCATCAATGGTGAAGACGTTGTAGAATCCATATGATCTGTTGGATCTTTGATCGTGTTGTGATCTGTAAGATGTTGTTGATCTTCTTGTATTTTAGAAGGAATAAACCACCCTTGAATACGCAGACCGTCGCTCAAAAATTCAATATCTTGATAAGGCATCGCAGGCTTACGCTCTACCGGAATACGTTTGGGTGTTTGCGCTTTGACCGCTGTATTCCACACCATTCTTGTTCCTGCAAGTGCTAATACTGCTCCACTTACGCCACCAATTAACCAATACCGTTTATCCATCAGGGTTCCTCCTTTTTTTAATGTAAAAATCATGTATCTTATATTTGAAATGTATAATAGAATCCATTCCGCCGACACTTATTTAAACATATGTCTATTATTACACATTTAGTCTGAGATACTAAACAATTTTATTATTTATGAAGGATATTTATAGTGGAGAATGATTAATGTCGAAATGCTTAGTTCCGATTTTACTATAGTGTAGGTTATCGAGATTTACTATTATGTACTATTGCTTACTACTATGTAGATTACGGATTTTCTGCATGAATATATTTTTGCTTCAAATCATTAATAGCAGGGATACAATGATACTGCTCCATTTGTCCATTGTCTGATTTATACATATACATTGCATTTCTTTCGTCTTTGAATATTACACTTGTGCTGACTACAGGTGCTTTACTAATATACGTTTTGATTTCAGCAATATCTGTACTTTGATATCCTTTTTCCAGTACCAGATAGTTGATGACTTTTTGAGTCACTTGTTTTTTGTAATACTCTACTCCAAAATGAAAAAGAAGAGCGCTAATAACGACTACAATACAGATTTTGAGCGAAATGTTTTGGTTTTTCATCTCTTTTACTCCTTTCTTAGATAAGCATGTTTATTACATATGACCAATCTTGAAGTTCTACTAAGGAACCTGCACATACAGCAGATATCCCTATAACTATTCCTACCAGTCTATTCACTTTTCGCTCACTCATCTTTGTTTTTTCAAATAAAAAGATCAAACCTACAACCGATAAAAGATAAGCAATTTGTTGAGTACTCTCTCCCCAGAGCAAGCCAATACTATAAGACAAGCACAAAGCCATACTTAACGATAACAATAGTAATGGGATACGTAATTTCATATGAATTGCCCTCCTTTGTTTATTCTCAACAAGTTATAATACAACTTCATCATTTCTATAAAAGGATGTGTATATATGCCGAAAAATGAATTAGGTATTGCTAAAAATCAAATCAAGCTTGTTGATTACGATCCTGATTGGATTGGATTATTTGAAAATATGAAAAAAAGTATCTGTACTGCCACCTCATTACATCCAAACAGAGTACAGCATATTGGAAGTACAGCGATTGCTAATATCCAAGCCAAACCTGTAATCGATATTCTTGTCGGGATTGATCATTTAGAGCAAGTAACTATGTATGATGATTATTTAAAAACAATTGGATTTTATCGACTGAAAGTACAAAGAGAACATGAATATGTATACGCTAAATTCAAAGATACTACGTTTGATGTTAAAACTCATTTTATTCATATAGTAACGTTTGAAAGTGATATTTGGAAAAATCTTATTTTCTTTCGAGATTATCTAAATACTCATCCCGAGCAAAAGCTAGAATATCAGAAAATTAAACAATCATTTGTTGATCTGCAAAGTGAAGGAATCCAGGAATATACCGCACATAAAGAACAGTTTGTTCATTATATTTTTAGCTTGAGGCATTCTTTGTAACTATGCTATTTCTGCTTTAACAACAATGATATTGTAATATATTTCCACTTTAAAGCAAAAACCCTTCTTTGTGTTGTAAAAGAAGGGTTTTTATTAATTATTATTTTTCTATCTATACGTCTATCTATCCGCGAAAAGCCGCCAAACGTTTATTCAAGTCAGTAGTCTGTCCATAAATATCCTGATAAATCGCAAACAACTGATCATACTTTTCAGCACGTTCCGGATCAGGTTGGTAAGACTTCGCGTGACGTAAAAATGCCGCTGCACAGTCTTGTAAAGAAGGAAACCACCCGCTACCATAAGCCGCCAACATAGCTGCTCCCATAGCAGGCCCTTGTTCATTCTCTAAACGAACAATCTCGGCGTTAAAAATATCTGCTTGCATTTGTAACCAGGTCTCATTCTTCGCTCCGCCACCGATCGAGACGACAGAAGTGATACTTTTGCCTGATTCGCGTAAAATATCAATCGATTCTCGTAAAGAGAATGTAATTCCTTCCAATACAGCACGCGCAAAATGCGGTAACTTGTGCGCGGCATCAATACCGATAAAGCTTCCACGAATATCTGCATCTGGATGAGGTGTACGTTCACCTACGATATAAGGTGTGAATAACAACCCTTCTGCACCTGCCGCCACATTGTTCACGCCATGCAATAACTGGTCAAATGAAAGGTCTTTGCCAAATGCACTGCGGAACCATTCTAGACTGTACCCTGCCGCAAGAGTAACGCCCATAATATAAAAAGCATCTTGCTCACTATGATTAAAGAAATGAACTTTCCCTGCAAAATCCAAATCTTTGCGTTCTTCATAAGACAACACGACACCGGATGTACCGATACTGCACATCGTCTGCCCTTCACTTAGAATTCCTGCACCGATCGCACCACACGCATTATCTGCTCCACCACCATAGACGCGTGTATTTACACTCAATCCTGTCTGTTCAGCGACTTCCGGCAACAATCCACCTACATCATCAAATGATTCGATTAGACGCGGAAGCAACGACATAGGCAAATCAAAAGCTGAAGCGATCTTCTCACTCCACTGTTTGCCGGTTACATCGAGTAATAATGTACCTGCCGCATCAGAATAATCCATCGCTAGATCACCGGTTAACTGGTAACGCACATAATCTTTCGGTAGCAAAACTAATCGTGCCGCTTCCATATGCTCTGGCTCATTTTCCTGCACCCATAAGATTTTGGGCAATGTAAATCCTTCCAACGCCCGATTACGAGCAATCTGTAATAATTCATCGCCTAACGTCTCTTCAATTCGGCGACACTGCTTACTGGTACGTGTATCATTCCACAAAATCGCTGGACGAATTACCTTATTGTCTCCATCCAACAACACCAATCCATGCATTTGCCCCGAAAAGCTCAACCCTTCAATCTCTTCAGACGCTACACCTGAAATCTCTACCAACCGACGGAGCGATGTTAACGTCCCTTTTACCCAATCTTCAGGACTCTGTTCGCTATACCCTGCTTTCGGTTGAGATAACGGATACGATTCAGACGTCTCATAAGCAATATTCCCCTGCTTATCCACCAATACCGTCTTCACCGCACTCGTCCCCAAATCAACCCCAATCACATAACTCATCCTTACCCCTCCTTCAATTTATCTCTGCTACACGAATAATTACTAAATATATCAAAAAAATTAAATCCCTTTTACCACTTCATAACACCTTTAATTCTATACCTATATATTTTTCTTTCATCACATAAAATGCTAATCATTATTTATTATCTCTAAACTTATTGCCAACCATTATCACGTATTCTACGCCCATAACTGCACTCATAGCAGACATCTACCCACAATAAATCATTCAATCTTCTAATCTTTTAATCTTTTAATCTTTTAAAACTTTATATTTATTTATATTTTTGCCCTATATCAAAACCAAAAGCATTTTCCCAAAATGTTCACCTCATCAAAAAATGCCTCCCTCCCCACAAGGGAATAAGGGAGACATGCCTTTGACCTTATCTTTTAGCATTATCTTTTGCTCTAATCTTCTATCCTCATCCACAGTATCTACACGCTCAAGCGAAGAGAATCTATTCTTCTGAAAGAGCGAAGCGCTCGCCTTTAAGGTTGGATATCGACTGCCTAGCAGTCTAACCAAGATATCCAACCTTACCAGCGACGACAAGAAGAATAAATTCTCGTAGCGCTCTAACGCTAGTACACTATATTTAAACTAAATTAATCCCTAAAGTGTATCCCTCTTATTCCGTCACCAAATACTGATTAAGAACAGATTTCAACCATTCTTCACGACCAGATTCATTGGCACGAGGAGTTTCATTATTAAGCGCATACTCTGCTAGTGAAGACAATGTCGCTTTACCGCTCAATACATCGGCTCCAATACCTTCTTGGAAACTGCTGTACCGTTTGTCGATAAAGTCTTCGAATACACGATCTTCGATCAGACGCGCTGCTGTTGTTAGACCTTTAGCAAAAGTATCCATTCCAGCGATATGCGCTAAGAACAAATCTTCTGGCTCAAAAGAAGGACGACGTACTTTCGCATCAAAGTTAACGCCACCTTTGCCTAGACCGCCATTTTGCAACACTTCATACATCGTTAAAGTCGCTGCATAAAGATCTACCGGGAATTCATCCGTATCCCATCCGATCAATAGATCCCCCTGATTCGCATCCAGTGATCCCAACATACCATTCGTACGAGCAACACGTAATTCATGTTGGAAATTGTGTCCTGCAAGCGTCGCATGGTTCGCTTCCAAGTTCAATTTGAAATGTTTATCCAGACCATTTTTTTGCAAGAAAGCAATTGTAGTTGCCGCATCAAAATCATATTGATGTTTTGTCGGCTCTTTTGGTTTGGGTTCGATCAAGAATTGAGCATCAAACTGAATTTCTTTGGCATAATCGATCGCCATATGGAACATACGTGAAATATTATCTTGTTCTAGTGCATAGTCCGTATTGAGCAATGTCTCATACCCTTCACGACCGCCCCAGAACACATAGTTTTCAGCACCTAGACGTTTACCTACTTCAAGACCTTTTTTGATCTGAGCCGCTGCATGAGCGTACACATCTGCATTACTCGTTGAAGCTGCACCATGCATAAAGCGTGGATTACTGAACATATTCGCTGTATTCCAGAGCAATTTTTTACCGGATTGTTTCATATATCCTTCTAAAAGGTCGACAATCGTATCAATATTGCTGTAAAATTCTCGCAAGCTATCTCCTTCAGGAGCGATATCTACATCATGGAAACAGAAGTAAGGCATATCAAGCTTATCCATTAATTCAAATAATGCTTCTGCACGAGCTTTGGCAAGATCAAGACCTGTATACGAATCCCAAGGACGCACTGCTGTATTCACACCAAACGGATCAGCTCCACCTGCTACCATCGTATGCCAGTAAGCCATACCAAAGCGCAAATGTTCTTCCATCGTTTTACCAGCGATCACTTGAGTCGGGTTATAAAATTTAAAAGCGTATGGATTTTTGGATTGGACACCTTCGTAAGTAATTTTTTCGATATTTGCAAAGTAAGCCATAAATAAAATCCTCCTCTTATCATTCGTATAAGATTGTTACAAAAATCTCTTTTAGAGCGGCTTAGTAAGCAGAGAAGGTGCGCCTAAAATCGATCATCTAACAATCATTTAGCAGAACAATGTATCCAACATAATCAAAAAGAAATCGTTTACATCGCTATCCTAACATATATGATATACTTTGTCTATCGGTTAAACAAAGTTAGTGAATAGTCATCTGAAAGGAAGAAAATTATGAAAATCACAGGTGATCAAGCGCTTGTCAAAAAGATAAATAAGTCTCTGGTGTTAGATAATATTCGCCAGTATGCTCCTCTATCACGTACTCAAGTCTCGCAATCAACAGGGCTGAATAAAGCCACAGTCTCCAATCTTGTACAAGAATTGATTGACGATCAACTGGTAATCGAATCCGGTCAAGGACAGTCTAGTGGTGGACGCAAGCCGTTGATTTTGTTGTTTAACAAAAATGCAGGTTATGCCGCAGGTGTAGAGATTACAGTCAACGAGCTTATTTTGATTCTGACCAATCTAGAAGGTGAAATTATTGCCAACTCGACCTCTCCTCTTGCTAGTCATCAAGTGACTGATGTTATTGAGCAGCTACAGACCGAAATGACTGTATTGCTGCGCAATCTGCCTGATTCGATCCATGGAATTATCGGTATGGGAGTAGGTGTACCAGGAATGGTGGATGAACAAGGAAATGTATTATTTGCACCCAACCTCGGTTGGGAAGGTGTTGCTTTACGAGAACAATTAGAGCATTTATTTCATATTCCTGTAATTGTCGATAATGAAGCCAATGCAGGGGCACTTGGAGAATTGCAGTTCGGTGCAGGGAGACAAGCTCAACATCTGGTCTATGTCAGTGTAGGGACAGGGATAGGATCAGGCATCATTATTGAAGGGGAACTGTATAAGGGCTCACGTGGGTATGCAGGAGAAACAGGGCATATGTCTGTAGAATCTTACGGTCTGCCCTGTTCTTGTGGTAGTCAGGGGTGTTGGGAATTATATGCTTCTGAACTGGCTTACGATCATGCTGTCAAAGAACCGATTCCCGGTAGTACTACCGCAGATTGGGTAAGACGTGCTGAATTCGATGAACCGGAAGCTAGAGATTTATTTCAAAAAATCGGCGAATATTTAGGGGTTGGTATTACCAATCTAGTCAATGGATTTAACCCTGAATTAGTGATTATTGGCGGGCATATGAGACAGGCAGAACCATGGATCGATCAGTATTTACAAGAGGTGGTGTCCCGAAGAACTCTTCCTTATCATCGCCAAAAGTTAATCATTCAATACTCCGAATTACAAGATCAATCGACTGTGATCGGTACAGCGTATATGGCTGTCTCACAATTTCTAGGTCGGGTAAAAGTATCGCTTTAATATCATTTGGACACAATTCTTATTTATTTTGATAGTAAATGTGAATTATTTATCTTAAATTTGACGTAAAATTGCCTTATTTTAGTGGAAAATCTATTGCTCTTTCGGTCTATAATTTCGTTATGTGTTATGCAATACGAACGAATGTGAAACGGAGAGAGCTACCATGAACCTGTTGGGAACTGCCGACATTTCGCTGCCTTTTTACGTAATGTTGTTTTTATTTTCTTTTATCATCGTTCCATTAGTAAGCCTGAGTGTGTTTAACTTCTCACAAGCGAGGCGCAAAAAGGGCGTATCCTTTTTGATCGCAGGTTTTGGATTTTTTATGATTTTTCGCGCTGTCACCCAGTTATTATTTTAGATACGATATCATCTGTTAGTATGCTCCACATTATTTTTTTTGATACAAATGTACTTTATTTGCACAACGTACATGTTTTTCTTCATTCTTATACGATTATCTAATCAACAAAAAAACGGCAACCCATCATCCGGGCTACCGTTTATTTTTTTGCTTATTTTACGCTTCTGCTAGTGCTTTGTTAAATTGGGTCATATTCATACCCATAATTTTGTACTCACCGATCAATGTAACTGGAACAGCACGTACACCCATATTCCAAGCTTCTTCTGCATATTTTTCTTCCAATTCGATATTACGCTCTTCGAATTCGATGCCTTTGTCATTCAAAAAACTTTTCACCTGTTTGCAATGCGGGCAGTTAGTACTTGTATAAACGATAGCTTTTTCCATAATAATGTAACACTCCTTTTATCAAATTAGATTATGTAGATAGCAGAACGTGAACCTATTCTGCTACCTGTAGACATTATATATGTTAGATCTGTATAAAATACAATTAACCCATAACGACTTCTTGATGTTCCAACGCTTCGATAAATTTCTCACAATCCATCGCTGCCATACAGCCACTACCTGCTGCTGTAATCGCTTGACGGTAACGAGTATCTTGCACATCGCCACAAGCGAATACGCCCGGAATATTGGTCTCTGACGTACCTGGGTTAGATACGATATAACCATTCGCATCCGTTGTGAGTTGATTGTTCAAGAATCCTGTATTCGGATGATGACCAATCGCTACGAATACGCCATGTGCAGGAATGATTTCTTCTTGCCCTGTATTGTTGTTCATCACTTTAAGTCCTGTTACACCGCTATCGCCAGCAACCACTTCAAGTGGATTTTGGTTCAAAGCCCATTCGATTTTTTCATTGGAACGAGCACGATCTTGCATGATTTTGGAAGCACGCAATTCTTCGCGACGGTGAACCAGTGTTACTTTAGAAGCAAAACGAGTTAAAAAGCTAGCTTCTTCCAATGCAGAGTCTCCACCACCGACAACCACGATTTCTTTACCGCGGAAAAAGAATCCATCACATGTTGCGCAAGTACTTACGCCGCGTCCGATATTATCTTGCTCGTTAGGAATACCTAGATATTTAGCTGTAGCCCCTGTAGAAATAATCAATGTCTCGGTAACCAATTCGCCCATACCTTCTACTTGCAATTTAAAAGGACGATCTCCAAGATCTACACTGTTCACCCAACCTGTACGGAATTCTGCACCAAAGCGCTCTGCTTGTTTGCGCATATTGTCCATCAATTCCGGTCCCATAATACCATCAGGGAAGCCCGGGAAATTTTCAACTTCTGTCGTTGTAGTCAATTGACCACCTGGTTGTGGGCCTTCAATAATCAACGGGCTTAGATTTGCACGAGCAAGGTAGATCGCAGCAGTCAGTCCCGCAGGACCTGTTCCAACAATAATTGATTTGTACATATTGCATTCCTCCATATTTAAGATGAGCATGATGATCACACCCAACTGAATGTGTATAGTAATATAAATGTTATGAGCTAATAGATAATAGTTACAATTAATTGCATACAATTTATAATCATTCTAAACTATTACCAATTATGAGGAAAAGGAGGGCTATAGTCAAATGAAGTTTTCATGAAGGGATCACTTGGCACACAAATAAAACCTGCTTTCTTCTATAACAGAAGTCCGCAGGTTTGAAGTCTATATCATATAGGATGATCACTTAATCTTTGTCTAAATGATCGTAAATAACGCCCCAGCCATAACCTGCTTCTGGAGAAGTATCTTCTGGCATACCCGGCAAAATCAATCCGCCATCTACACGTAAATTGATGCCTGTAATATAAGAAGCATCATCAGAAGATAACCATGCGACTGCTTTGCCGATATCCGCAGGTGTACCCATACGACCTAAAGGAATCTTACGTCCTAGTGGTTGCTTGATAGCATCGTACTCTAATCGATTTACAGTCGCACCTGGGCCTACACAATTCACCCGTATACCGTAAGGAGCAAATTCAAGTGCAAATGAAGCAGCTGAGCGTATCAATGCAGCTTTCATGCCACCATAGATGCTGTCGGTAGGATAAGCACGTTCTGCGCGGGAAGATGTGATAAAAATAATATTTCCAGCAATTTCTTGATCAATCATCGCTTGGGCTGCATATTTGGAAGCTAGAATAGGTGCGCGATAATTAAGATGGATCGAATGATCTAAATCTCCCATTTCCAGATCCAATAAGGCTGTACCGTTGCCTCCACCTGCATTATTAACAAGCAAGTCGATCCTTCCGAAATGTTCTAATGTCTGCTTAATTACCGATTCTGGCTGATCAGGTTGCGTAAGGTCTGTCTGAATAGCAAACGGCTGTGCTCCATAAATATGTGATAATTCTTGAGTCACATTGTCAATATCATCCGATTCTGAATGATATGTAAGCGCAATACGATATCCTTTATGAGCAAGTACTTTGGCGATTCCTCGTCCAAGCCCTATGCCAGCTCCAGTAATCAAAGCTACTTTACGATTTCGATGATGTAGTAAATTATTCATCGTACCCTCCTTCTTCTTATCCCTATCTGCTTCTTCATACATCTGTTAAGAAGAATTAAACATGAACTTAAAGTATGAAGCTTATTGATAACGATAGCAATGATTTAATATTTTTCCACATTCTACAAAAAAAAGAATAGCCTTATGATCAAGGCTATTCTTCAAAAGGAGGATATAGAAAAATAATAATAGCTACACCATTAAGCCTGTACGTCTTGCCAGATCTTGCGCATATATAATGATGCTTGCGGAAGGTCATCTAAAGGTACACCCTCTAGCGAAATATCGATATGAGGTTTGTATTCTTGAAGCAAACGGAAAAATAACGGATAATCCAATATACCTGTACCTGCTGTACGATAAGGCTTACTGCCATCCGGTGCAAATGTAAAATCTTTCGCATGGATCAACAACATCCGATGAGCTAACTTTTCAAATGTATCCCGTAAAAAAGCTTCTTGATGATCTACATGTTCCGTTTTCATCATATTACAAGGGTCAAACAGCATACCTATCGCTGTCGTAGGAATATCCTCGATTAACTGTAACATCCGCTCGGTAGAATGAAGCGTATGATCAGCAACCGGTTCGATGGCCATATGTACGCCCCATTTATCAGCTTCTTCGGCTAATTCAGATATTGTTTCTTCCAAAATACGCCAACCCACTTCTGCATACCGTTCCGGTTCTGAAGCTTGATAGGTCGTATACCCGCCTGTTTCGGTAGCGACCATACTACATCCAAAGTCACGTGCATATCGCAAATGTTCTTTGAACCGTTCGATGCCATGACGACGTTCACTGAGAGCAGGATGAATAGGATCAATATAACAACCCAGTACAGCAATGCGTACATTCTGACGATCAAATTGTTCTGCAATATGATTAGCAAGTCCGGGACTTAATCGACCATTTGATGTATCTATATCCGAGATCGCTTTGGCAAGCGCTAACTGAACAGAAGTGAATCCACCAGCAGACACTTTAGCAGCAAGTTCTGCAATTGGCAATTGTCCATAGATATGTGCAAGTACGCCTTGTTTCATCATCACACTGCCTTTCTGTTATAGATTCTATGGTACACATTCATGCTAATCGATACGATCTATCCAAATCGAATTAGCGTGCCATCCATCCGCCATCTACACAGATGATATGTCCATTCAAATAATCGGAAGCTTTGGAAGCTAAAAAGACGACAGGTCCTTGCATATCTTCGGCTGTTCCCCAGCGCCCTGCTGGAATACGATCGGTAATCGCATCAAAGCGAGCAGGATCAGCTACAATCGGTGCTGTATTGTCTGTCAGCATATAACCTGGAGCAATCGCATTAATCTGAATCCCTTTGCTTGCCCATTCATTCGCAAGTGCTTTGGTAATTCCTGCAACCCCATGCTTACTGGCTGTATAACCCGGTACATTGATGCCACCTTGATAAGACAACATCGAAGCCACACTAATGATCTTACCGCTTCCTTGTTCGATCATATGACGACCGACCAATTGTGACAGATAAAACACTGTCTCTAAATTAATATCAATCACATCGGCAAAGTCTTTCCACGGATGATCGACTGCTGGAGCACGACGGATAATACCTGCATTGTTGACCAAAATATCGATTTTACCTTTAAATGCTAATGCTTGATGTACTACATCTTCTAATCGGTCATGCTTGCTCAGATCAGCTTCGATATCAATCGCTTCACGTCCTAATGCTTTTACTTTATCGACTGTATCTTGACTGCTTGAATAAGAGACCGAGATAATATCTGCTCCTGCTTGAGCAAGCCCTAAGGCCATCCCCTGTCCCAGACCACCGCTTGATCCTGTAACCAAAGCTACTTTGCCCGTCAAATCAAAACTGTTCATCAATATATTCATCCTTTCTACTGTGTAGCGATATCCAATGGAAGATTGGATTGTTTAAAATGTTCTATCTGTTCAGCAGACAATCCACTATCAGTAATAATCATATCGAGCTGTTGGCAGGCAGCAAATGTCCACAACGCAAATTGTCCGAACTTTTGATGATCCACTACTCCATAGACTTGTTGCGCTGTTTCAACCAGTGCTTTTTTGAAAGGAACCAGATCACCTGTATAGATCGACAATCCAAATTCAGGATGGAGCGCTGTCGAAGATACAAATGCTTTATGAATATTGAGACTGCGTATATACTCTACCGCTTGCGAGCTAATCAACATATTACGTGTTCGTTCCCCGCCAGGAACGACCAGACGTACTTGTTCACGCTTGGCAAGTTCACTCAAAATAAACAGGTCATTGGTAACTACAGTTAATGGCACATTAGGCAGTCGCTTGGCGATCTCCAGCGTAGTACTGCCTCCATCGAGTGCAATAATATCGTTAGGCTGTATATAATGAAGCGCCCGCTCCGCGATTTCTACTTTTTCAGACATATGCTTGGTATTGGTTCCTTGACCGGATAAAATGCCATATTGATCATTTTGTGCCAGTACAGCTCCGCCATGTACACGAGTTAACAATCCCATGTCTTCTAACTTGGCTAGATCTTCACGAATCGTTTTGCCTGTAACATTCATCATCTCGCTCAATTGACTGACTGTTACTTCTTGATGAGATATTAATATTTCCATAATGCGTTCATGACGCTTCAATGCACTCATAATTCCCCCGTCCCTTCCAGTATGATGCCGGAATGGTTTTGGGTTTATTTTAAATCTTTCATAGCTACTGCGTCCATATCATCGAACGTTTGATTTTCGCCAGCCATTGCCCAGCAGAATGTATAATTGCTTGTACCTACGCCACTATGGATCGACCAGCTTGGAGAAATCGCTACCTGTCCATCACGTACAACAAGGTGTTTGGTATTTTGCGGTTCGCCCATAAAGTGGAATACTGTCGCATTTTCATCCAGATTGAAATACAGATAGACTTCAGAACGACGGTTATGAGTATGACAAGGCATTGTATTCCACATATTACCTGGAGCCAGTTCTGTTATTCCCATCACTAACTGACAGCTTTTAATACCGCCTTGATGAATATATTTGTAAATTGTACGCTCATTTGATGTTTTGATATCACCCAGATGACTTGGTGTTGCATCTTCTTGGGTTGCTTTTACGGTTGGATATTGATGGTGTGCGGGTGTAGATACAAAGTAGAACTTAGCAGGCTCACTGCCACTACCTGAAAACGTCACTTCTTTGGTGCCTAGTCCGATATACAGACATTCTTTGGCAGCTACTTCATATTCCTGACCATCTGCGGTGACTTTACCGGGAGCTCCAATATTAATAATTCCAATCTCACGACGCTCAAGGAAAAAATCTGTTCCGATATCTTTAAGATTTACTTCTAATTTGATCTCTTTTGAAGCAGGAACAGCCGAGCCTACAATATAGCGATCTACATGACTGTATACGGTTACAAGTTCATCAGTTTGAAATAAAGATTCGATCAAAAATTCCTCACGTAGACGATCAGTATCAAAAGATTTCACATCATTCGGGTGAGACACATAACGGTTTTCCATTATTATTCATCCTCTCAATAAGTGTAATTTGGATTACAAATGTTCATATAAGTTCATTTTAGTTCATATTGTTCGTTTTGGGAAGTGATTAATCACACTTTTGGATTTTTTTGCAAATTCGTTGATAGGCGTGTTGCTGGGTTGATGTTATGATCTACATAATGTCAGACTACCTCGTTCATGTATTCTTCATATTGATCTGATATGATAATGCAAGCACCGGGTACGATTAATCTGATTACTTGTAAAGGAGCGTTACGATATGGTACGTATTTTGATAGCTGATGATGATCCTTCCATTTTGGAATTAATTCATATGTATTTGAGTCGTGAAGGATATAGTGTGCATACGGCACGAGATGGTAAAGAAGCATTCGATATGCTTGGAAATGGCAAATGGGATCTGATTATTCTGGATGTGATGATGCCTCATATGGACGGATGGCAACTAACGCAAGATATTCGCCGTTATTATGGAGATGTACCGATTCTTCTAGTGACTGCCAAAGGTGAATCCGAAGACAAAATCAAAGGATTCCGCTTAGGTACAGATGATTATTTAGCGAAGCCTTTTGTAGCTGAAGAAATGGTTATGCGTGTCAAAGCTTTGTTGCGACGCTATCGCATTTTTTCAGGCGAATCTCTTTCAATTGGTAATGTCAGACTGGATGCTTCGACCAAAGAAGCAGATACAAATGGTAGTCTACAAGCTTTGCCTGCCAAAGAATTTGATCTGTTATATACTCTTGCTGGATTCCCGGGACAGATTTTTACACGCGATCAATTGATCGAAAAAATCTGGGGACATGATTATGATGGTGATGAACGTACAGTCGATGTTCATATTAAGCGTCTACGCGATCGTTTTACAGAAGAAAATGGATTTACGATTCAGACAATTCGGGGCATCGGTTACCGGATTGAGGTGAAATAAGGTTGAAAAATATTTATAGTCAGCTGGTCCTTACGTTTATTGCAGTTGTAGTAGCCAGCTTTGTCATTACTTTACTGATGTCTGATTGGGTATTTCAACGACAACAGGTTAATTTTGTAGAAGATCGTATTTTGGCAGATGCCAAGTCTATGGCTGAGATTCAATCTTCTATTCCCAAAAATATGATTCAGAAATATCTAGATAGTCAGGGCGGACAGATGCAGATTGTAGTGATCGGCGCAGATGGTACGACGTATCGTTCTATTGGTGAGGGACCGGGAGGGCCTCCGGGACTTTCCCCTCCACCTGTACCTCCGACACCACCTGCTTCTACAACAAGTACCTCAACAGATACAAAAAATAAAGCAAAACCAACACCTCCTGATCCTTTAAATCAATGGAATATCCCAGAGACAGTGAAAGAAGAAGTATTAAATGGACAGGTCTATCACCCTACAGCTATACCGACTACCAATAACACTGTCCCTAGTTTTGATTTTTCATTTTTTAATTCAAAAGATAAAAAAGAACCTCGTTATGTCGGTGTACCGTTTGAACGTAATGGTCAAAAATATGCTCTTTTTGCTCGTCCTGCACCCGGTCATTTTGTGAATCAATTTAATAGTTGGATGTTTCTAGTCTTGTCGGTCATGTTAGTGATTGGGGTTGTACTGTTTTTATTTGCGGCTCGCTTAATTGCCAAGCCGATTGCCAAATTATCGGAAGCGACCCGACGTGTAGCCAAAGGCGATTATCAAGTTCGTGTGAATCTACGACGTAACGATGAGATTGGTGAATTAAGCCGTAACTTTAATCGAATGATTGGCGAATTATCTAAGATCGAAGCGATGCGTCAAGAATTTGTATCCAATGTATCGCATGAGATTCAGACTCCTTTGACTTCTATTCGTGGATTTGCAGGAGCTTTGCGAGATAGTGCTTCTCCTGAGCAGGTCAGACATTTGACGATTATTGAACAAGAAAGTGAACGATTATCCAAGCTTAGTAGCAATCTGTTAAAACTAGCTTCACTCGATGTTGTTAAGCTTCATACTGTTCCTTTCCGTCTGGATGAACAGATCCGAATGTCTGTCGCTTCTTGTGTACCGCTTTGGATGGAAAAAAATATCGATCTATCTGCTGATCTCGACAAAATTACATTTGACGGAGATGAAGATTTACTCAGTCAGGTATGGATTAACTTATTATCGAATGCAATCAAGTTCACTCCGGAACAAGGGAATATTTATATTACGCTTACACATGATCAGCAATGGATTATAGCGTCGGTGCAAGATACCGGTTGCGGAATAGCACCTGATCATTTAGAACATATTTTTGATCGCTTTTACAAAGTCGATACGTCACGTACATCGGTTACCGGTGGGAATGGATTAGGATTGTCGATTGTGCAGAAGATTATTGGATTGCATGGTGGACGAATAGAAGGATCTAGTGGGGATGGACAAGGAACCAAAATGACTGTTTTTTTACCGTTAACTGTTGAACAACCCAAAGGTTCTTAACTTTTTTAAATAAGAGCTAGGTGTTGACCCATTTTATAATATCAATATATTCTTTTCAGGTTCTATTCATCTTGTATCAATAAGCGAGAAATTCCTTGTATGTTAAGGATTTCTCGCTTTTTTATATGTATTTATAGCAATCTTTAACCGCCTTTAAGGCAACGTTCATTTTTTGTTCATAAAGCCTTGTTATATTTTTTACATAAAGTTATACGACGTGATCAACAAAGGAGGATATATACAAGTGAAAGAATCCCGCATTCGAAGGATAGATCCGATTTTAGCTATACTGGCGCTTATCGCCGCGGGTCTTTCGCTATATAACATTAATCAATCAGGTGACCTGAACAGTTACTATACTGCTGCTATTACAAGCATGGTGCAGAGCTGGCATAATTTCTTTTTCAATGCTTATGATCCCGGTGGTTTTATTACAATTGATAAGCCACCGGTCGCTTTCTGGCTTCAAGCGATCAGCGCCAAACTATTTGGAATCCATAGTTGGAGTCTAGCATTACCATCTGCACTTGGATTAGCTGGCTCCGTTATTTTACTGTATCTCATAATTAAGCCTCACTTTGGAATCACTGCCGCACGTATCGCCGGGCTGATTATGGCGTTAACGCCAATCGCTGTAGCTGTTAGCCGCACGAATAATGCAGATAGCACACTAGTTTTCTTTTTAATGCTAGCGACTTATCTATTGTTCAAAAGTGTACGCAGTGGCAAACTACTTACCCTTTGTATCGCATTCGGACTAGTTGGAGTAGGATTTAATACCAAAATGCTACAAGCGTTTATGGTACTCCCTGCGTTCTACCTTCTCTACTGGTTAGCTCGTAAAGGACAATGGAAACAAAAAATACTTCATTTGTTAACTGCTAGTGTATTGATGGGAATGATTTCTCTATCATGGGCAGTCATTGTTGACCTTACACCTGCGGATCAACGTCCCTTTGTAGGAAGTAGTGGAACATCCAACTCTGTACTGGAACTTGCGCTTGGCTACAACGGAATCAGTCGTCTTACAGGTGATTCTAGTGGTGGCGGCAGTGGTGGAATGGGTACTATGCCATCCGGTACACCTGATGGTCGTAGCAATAATAGTGCAACATCAAGCTCTATCAGCTCAAGTAGCACACCAACAACAGCTAACACTTCAACAGATACATCCAATGCAAAAATATCGACAATATCGGATCAGCCTACAACTACTACAGTTAGTGCAGATCATTCTACCGCTTCTGTTCAGAATACTAACGGAAATGCTCCACCACAAGCCGGATTTGGTGGGGGTAATGATGGTGGACGATCTGGCAGTGGTGGAATGGGTGGTTCTGGCGGTGGTAGTAATGACGCTGGTGATGCTGGATGGCTTCGATTATTTAGTACAGCCAATGCAGGGCAAATCGCATGGTTCCTTCCTTTAGCCTTATTGAGTGCTCTGATATTATGGCGCCGGGAACAACGACATATCGTGCTGTTCTGGGTAGCATGGCTTGCACCGATGATTATCTTTTTCAGTATTGCAGGGCATATTCATCGTTATTACTTTATTATGATGGCTCCTGCGATTGCCGCTCTCACAGGTGCAGCGTTCGCTTATTTATGGCAAAATATACACAAGCGCTGGTTGACGATATTTATGCTCATAGGGATCGCAACTGGATTATATATTACAATTTCGTTAGATCAAATGATTCTTGGTATTGTAGCAGCTCTGATCGGACTAGTGTCTATAGGGATTGCCCTTCGTTCACGTCAATCGATGAACAGAATCTCACTCACTCTTGCTCTTGTCGCTTTACTTGTTGCACCTGCCTACTGGTCGATAACACCAGCAATCTATGGAGGGAATTCTACACAACCTTCTGCCGGACCAGAATTAGCAACCTCTAGCGGACGCAGTAACAGCTCTACTATTGATTCTGGTTTGATCACTTATTTGCAACAACATAACACTGGTGAGAAATATCTGGTAGCCACTACTTCTTCACAGACAGCTACACCGATCATTTTAGCTACCGGCTCTCCTGTAATAGCATGGGGCGGATTCAAAGGCTCTGATACTGCCCTGACAACGACTCAACTCGAAGCGCTAGTCACCAATGGCGAACTTAAATATGTGATTCTTGGTGGCGGTATGGGTAGTGGGAGCTCAGATTTGACGTCATGGGTACAAGCACATGGCACTGAAATTACACAAAGTGAATGGAGTGCTAACTCTACTACATCAACCGATACGACTTCTCAACGTTCTCAACGCGGTGGCGGTGGAAGAAGTTCTCAACTGACTTTATATGAATTAAATCAATCGTAACCCCACTGTTGTGATGACATAAAGATGTATTTATAAGGAGGAAAACCTATGCGATATTCAATCGTTGTACCTGTATATAATGAGGAAGCTGTTGTAATGGAATGTTACCGTCGCCTGACTGAAGTGATGCAACAAACAAATGAACCGTATGAATTAATTTTTGTAAACGATGGAAGTCGTGATCAAACGGCTTCTATTGTGAATCAGCTTTGTGCCCAAGATACATCTGTGAAATGGATCGACTTTTCCCGTAACTTTGGTCATCAGATTGCGATTACTGCTGGTATGGATCATGCTCAAGGTGAAGCGATCGTTGTTATTGATGCTGATCTTCAAGATCCACCAGAATTGATTTTGCAAATGATCGAAAAATGGAAAGAAGGCTACGATGTCGTCTATGCTACCCGGGCAGAACGTAAAGGTGAAACAGGCTTTAAAAAATGGTCTGCTTCGATGTTCTATCGCACACTGAACAAATTAAGTGATATTGATATCCCGATGGATACAGGTGATTTTCGCTTAATCGATCGCAAAGTATGTGAAGCGATGAAAACATTAAAAGAAAATAATCGATTTGTTCGTGGTCTGGTGAGCTGGGTAGGCTTCCGCCAGACATCTATCAGTTATGTACGTGAAGAACGCTTTGCAGGTGAAACCAAATATCCTCTTAAAAAAATGATCCGCTTTGCATCAGATGCACTGGTCGCTTTTTCGCTCAAACCTTTAAAATTAGCTAGTATTCTAGGTAGTGTTGTATCGTTATTTAGTTTCTTTTATCTGATCTTTGTACTGGCTCAGAAGTTACTGCATTTTTCAACCACACCAGGGTGGGCTTCTATCGTAGCGACGATCTTATTTTTAAATGGGATTACGTTAGTCATTCTTGGTCTTATCGGTGAATATATTGGCCGGATCTATGATGAAGTGAAGCAACGTCCTCTTTATCTGATACAGCAAACTAGAAATTTTGCTCAAGAACAACCACTTCCTGTGCATGAACAATTGCAAGAACAACGTCGTATGATGAGCGAACAACGTCATGCTGGTTTCTAAATTATTTGCGAATCAAGCGATTCGATTTGCTACAGTTGGTGTCTCCAATACTGTTATCGACTTTGTTGTTTTTATGCTACTACAGAGCTTTACAGGCGTTGTAGCCGCTCAGTTTATTGGTTATGGTGCTGGAACATTGAACAGTTATCTCTGGAATCGTCGTTGGACGTTTGCACGTGGTAAAGGCTTTGACTTTTCAGAAATAATCCGTTTTTTACTGGTAAATATAACAGTTGCTATTATTACAGCTATTGCAATCAGCTTGGTTCCTGCGAGTATTCCAGTTTGGATTGCCAAAATAGCAGTAACTATTTTGGGATTAGGAATCAATTATACGGTCAGTAAATTATGGGTATTCCGTTAATCAAACGTCTGCATAACAGATATAGCGTACCTGTATGATAACAATACAGATTCAGGAGGAATTCCGATGAAAGTTCGTAAAGCGATTATACCTGCTGCTGGGCTTGGCACACGTCTGTTGCCTGCTACCAAAGCACAGCCGAAAGAAATGTTACCTATCGTTGATAAACCAGCGATTCAATATATTATTGAAGAAGCCGTTGCTAGTGGGATCGAATCTATCCTTATTGTTACCGGACGTGGCAAACGCTCGATTGAAGATCATTTTGACCATTCGATTGAACTTGAACTTGATTTAGCTTCCAAAGGGAAACATGCTTTACTAGAACAGGTGAATCGTATTTCGGAACTGGCAGATATTCATTATATTCGTCAAAAGAAACCTTTAGGTCTAGGACATGCCATTTTGTGCGCCAAGCAATTTGTTGGAAATGAACCTTTTGCGGTACTACTGGGTGATGATCTTATCGTTAATGAAGTACCCGGATTACAACAATTATTGAATCAAAATGTATATCCTTCTACAGCGATTGTAGGTGTACAACATGTACCTTATGAACATACGAATAAATACGGGATTGTCGCTCCATCGGTTATACCCAACACTCCTTATTCGATTATTCCTGTTAGCGATATTGTAGAAAAGCCGGCTATCGAAGATGCTCCATCTGATCTAGCAGTGATAGGACGGTATGTATTGCCTCCTGAAATCTTTGATTATTTAGAAGATACGTTACCTGGTAAAGGTGGCGAAATTCAATTAACCGATGCGATCTCACGCTTACCTCATATCGCAGCGTTAGAGATTCAAGGCAATCGTTATGATATCGGTGATCCGCTTGGTTATGTCAAAGCAACAATTGATTTTGCTCTTCAGCGTCCTGAACTTCGTGATGAAGTCCAAACGTATTTGGATCAGTTGCAACATCGTGTTACTTCTTCTATCCCACAATTAGGATAATGCTCTCAAGTAGCTATACATTATGATGATCATTTTGTATCTGCTATACATTATGTATCACATCTATAAAAGAGTCTTGCTTTGCTGTTTGTCACAGCAGAACAAGACTCTTTTTGTTATACTGCTGTTGTTATCTATTACAGTATTACATCATCGACTATGATGATGCACTGCACTGTATCTGCTGTTGTCCTTTAAATTAGATATTAATTAGGCTTACCTGGATTACATAATCTAATCATTCCTATCAAACGCTATAACAAAAAAGCTCTCTCACTTTCACCACTACAGCATAACAATCTGTAGTAGATCCAGCAAAAGAGCTTTTAAAGTCTATCTCGTATCTTGCACTTATGAGTTCTTATCTAGTGGATTAGTATCCTACGCCGTTGTAAGCCATGATCCATACAGAACCAGATACAACAACCAATACAATCGCTAGACCAAAAATCAAAGCCATTACGTTCCAACGAGGTTGGTTACCTGTACGATCGCGTACATGCATAAAGAAGAATAGCTGTACAACGAACTGCAATACCGCAGTGATCATAATGATTAGAATCGTTGCTGTTGCTTGGAACATATGGTTCATAACAACAACTAACGGAATAATCGTTAAGATAATCGAAAGGATAAAACCAATGATATAAGATTTAAGCGAGCCATGAGCATGATCTTCACCATGTGCATGTGAATCTGTTGAATGCTGCGCCATATTACATCACCCCCAACAAGTAGACGACGGATAGCAAGAAGATCCATACCGCGTCCAAAAAGTGCCAGTACAAGCTGATGACGTTAATTTTACCGCGTGTTACGTCAGTGATACCACGACGAGACAATTGGATAATCAATAACAACATCCAGACTAGACCAACCGAGACGTGAAGTCCGTGAGTTCCGACAAGTGTGAAGAATGCACTTAGGAATGCACTTGCAGAGATTCCGTGTCCTTCTCCAATCAATTTCACGAACTCTGTTACTTCAAGCCCGATAAATGCTGCACCTAGAATAAAAGTAACGATCAACCAAGAAATAAGTTGTTTTACATTTCCTTTGTTCATAGCAAGTACAGCAAGTCCGCTTGTAAAACTACTTGTTAACAAGATAAATGTCTCAGCGATAACGCCAGGCATTTCGAATATTTCTGCACCACCGGGACCACCGGCAGTGTTTTTATGAAGAACCACATATGTTGCAAATAAAGTACCGAACAAGATAACGTCGGTAATTAGGAAGATCCAGAAACCAAGAAGTTTCATTTCTTGCGGATCGTGATGCCCGTGGTCATGACTATGATCATGGTCGTGACCATGCTGTGATACAGCTTGTGCCATTAGACCGTCCCCCTTATCGATGCTTCCGTCTTCTCAATTTCTTCAACTGGAATGTAATAGTCGGTATCGTATTGGAAAGAGCGAGCAATCATACAACCTGCTACACCAATCAGACCAAGAACCGCCATCCATGTCCATAAGAAGACAAAGCCGAATCCGGCAATAAAGAAGAATGTTGACATTATAATTGGAATTGCAGAGTTTTTCGGCATATGAATTGGAGCATATACAGGTTTTGGCGGATTTTTCGGAAGCTTACCAGCCGCACGACGCTGTTTCTCAACCCATAGCGGATCTCTACTATCCACAACTGGAACCACTGCAAAGTTATACTCTGGTGCAGGAGAAGGAATACTCCATTCCAAAGTATGAGCGTCCCAGATATCGCCAGTCGTATCGACTTCACGATTTTTGATACTATAAGCAATTTGAAGAACTTGGAACAAGAACGCTACACCCATCAAGTATGCACCCATTGTGGATACAACGTTTAATGGACCCCAGCCAGTGTCCCAATCAAATGTACTGATACGACGAGTCATACCCATTAGACCAAGCAGGTATTGAGGCATGAAACACACATAGAAACCAATGTTCCAGAACCAGAATGCCCATCTACCTAATGTTTCGTTCAGTTTGAAACCGAACATTTTTGGCCACCAGTAGTACATACCAGCGAAGTAACCGAATACTACACCACCGATAAGAACTTGGTGGAAGTGAGCAATTAGGAAGTAACTGTTATGATACTGGAAGTCAGCAGGAGCAACAGACAATAGAACCCCTGTCATACCACCGATAATAAAACATGGGATAAATCCGATCGTCCAGAGCATCGGCAGATCGAAGCGAATTCGACCACGATACATCGTAAACAACCAGTTAAAGATTTT
This sequence comes from Paenibacillus kyungheensis, assembly GCF_028606985.1. Taxonomy (NCBI): domain Bacteria; kingdom Bacillati; phylum Bacillota; class Bacilli; order Caryophanales; family Paenibacillaceae; genus Paenibacillus; species Paenibacillus kyungheensis. Next base: position 4,335,369 of record NZ_CP117416.1, read on the forward strand.
AACCCCTGTAGGAATTGCAATCAGCATCGTGGATAATGCGAAGAACGCATTAACATCTGCGCCAGAACCCATCGTGAAGAAGTGATGCGCCCAGGTAAAGAACGATACGAATGCAATAATCAACATGGCGAATACCATGGATGTGTAACCAAATAGCTTTTTACGTGAGAATACGCTGACGATTTCGGAGAAAATACCGAACGCCGGTAATATAACAATGTATACCTCAGGGTGACCCCACATCCAGATCAAGTTGATATACATCATCGGGTTACCGCCACCATCGAGTGTAAAGAAGTGAGCCCCCGCAAACCTATCGATAAACAATAGTGCTAGTGTAACTGTCAAAATTGGGAAAGCGAAAATGATAATGATACATGTTGCGAATACAGACCATGTAAACATAGGCATTTTCATAAATGTCATGCCTGGTGCACGCATTTTGATAATCGTTACCAAGAAGTTAATACCCGTTGCAAGGGAACCAATACCTGAGATCTGAATACCCCAGATGTAGAAGTTCTGTCCAGGTCCTGGATTAAATTGGAGTTCTGATAGTGGTGGATAACTCAACCATCCTGCATCCGGTGAACCACCGATAACGAAAGATAAGTTAAATAGCATCGCACCCAAGAAGAACAACCAGAAACTTAATGCGTTCAAGAATGGATAAGCTACATCGCGTGCTCCTAATTGAAGAGGAACAACAATATTAAAGAGTCCGAACATAAATGGCATCGCCATAAACAGGATCATAACTACGCCATGCGTCGTAAATACCTGATTATAATGTTCAGGATGTAAAAATTCGAGATTTGGGAATGCGAGTTGAGTACGCATCATAATGGCATCCACGCCGCCACGGAACAACATCAAAATCGAAGCAAGAATATACATGATACCGATTTTTTTGTGGTCAACTGTTGTTAAATAATTACGCCACAACCAGCCCCATTTTTTGAAATAGGTGAGTCCCACAACGATAGCAATCATCGCAAGTCCGATAGATACATCTGCACCGTAAATTAGTGGGTCGCCGGTGACGAAAAAGTCAGATGCAAAATCTTTAATTTTCTCGAGCATCGGGGAGCTCCTTTCCCTGTCTTTTATGTCACACGCTACGGTACAACTAACTTCAAATAAATCTGAACTTAATTGCTAGTATTCGTGTCTGTGCTTTCTTGATCATTCATTTCCATGCCATCGTGATCGCCTGTTCCCATATCACTTTGTCCTTCTTCACTTTGTTTCTCATCAATCTGAGTAGAAGGAGTGGTGTGAGTAGCACGATCTTTACCGCCTGCTAAACCGCCTGGCAAGTATTTGGTAACAAGTTGTTGGAATAGACCTTCCGGGAATGCAGAAAACGTTTGTTTGTCAGCAGTTCCAGGAACCGTTAGCGACTGGTATGTTTCCATACTCATAGGTTTAGACTCGGTTTTAACTTTGTTGACCCAAGTCTGATATTGCTCGTCAGATACAGCATTCACATCGAATCTCATTTGGGAAAAATGCTCACCACTGAAGTTAGCACCTGATCCAAAGAATGTTCCTTGATGATCAGCTTGTAGATACAATGTCATAGCCATACCCGACATCGTATAAATTTGTCCACCAAGTTCTGGCACCCAGAAAGAATTCATCGGAGCATCAGAAGTCAGTTCAAATCGTACAGGTGTATCTTCTGGAATCGTAATAGAGTTCACAGAAGCAATACCTTCGCCCGGGTACATAAATAACCATTTCCAGTCCATAGAAGCAACTTGGATTGTAATAGGTTCCTTCTGTGATTGAATCGCTACAGAAGGCTCTAATGCATAAGTGTAACGCACAGTTACGATACCAAGTACAGCAATAACGATGATTGGAATCCCCCACCAGATGGTTTCAAGCTTGGTGCTGTGGTTGAAATCCGGATCATATTTTGCTTTTCTACCTGGTTTGTCACGGTATCTCCACACTATAACAAAAGTGAGTATCGTTACCGGAACAATAACAATGGCAGTTAGAATCGTGGAAATCACGATTAGATCTCTTTGTCCTGCGGCAATAGGTCCTTTCGGATCGAGAACAAAGTAATTGTGGCTACCTGCATAAAGTGCCCATACCGTCAAAGCGAGTGACAGAACCGACACAATAATCATAACCCACATCATAAGACGAGAACCCGGTTTTTTGTTCATCTTAATCCCCTTTCTCACATAACGTTTAAGACGTTCATAATATTGAAACCACACATTTCTATGTTAACACTAAGTGTGCTATTTGCGTATCCATAGAAGGTGTAAATTCCACATTTTTTTGACTTGTTAACAAATCTGTCAATTTATTAACAGGTTATCGTGAATCTTTTCACATTATTTATATATTATCATATTGTGATTCCGTAAAAAAGCCCCTTTAAGAATTAATTCTTAAAGGAGCATGTATTTAATTAAAAAGGATTTATTTTATCGTAAATCTCATTTTTTAATCATCATTGATACTTTCTTTTCCTTCTTCATTACGAACCTGCATAGAACCGATCGATTTACCAATAAAGTAAATAAATACACTTCCTACTACACATCCGATACCCATCATCAATCCAGCGTTGTTATCATTAAATGGTTGGATATTCAAAATAATCGTTACTACACCAACAACAAAAGCAATCCAACCTATAATTGTTAGCAAACGAGTTAATCCACGCGCATTTTTTCCGGGTGAATTTGAACGGCCTTTTGTATTTGTCGCCATATTAAGCACTCCCCTCTTATGTTAGTATCCATTGCTACTCCAAACTAGGAGCACTTTAAAAATTACGTTTCTATTGTTATAGTCTCTATTACCACAATTTGCCCCTTTTGATTCGTTATTTAATTATATTCTTCTTATTTCTATATTATTTATTACAAATTATTGTCAAATAGTATGTATTTCATGGTCAAAAAGGCGACATTCTCTGTATAATACAGAAAATATCGCCTTAGTTCATCTCCCTATTAATATATTCATAGTTACATATTTGATAAGAATATATTTATATATAGAAGAAAAAAATATTTTTTCATTACTTCTCGTCAAAATATTCGTAGATTAACTGTATGATTAGACCCGAATTTTAGACCTTTGCATGTAATGTATAACTTCTTCCCGCTTCCGCAGTAAACTCCAGCACAAAATCAGTTTGTTGCTCATCAGGTTCAGTCAATGTAGAAGCTGTTAATGGATCTTCCAATTGCAGAGCAATAGAACTCACCAAGCGACAGGTTCCATGAAACTGCGATTCTACTGTCACTTCTACCAGTTGTGCTTGTTGCCAGTGCATATCTACTGTATATCCGCCACGTGCCCGTAGCCCTTTCACAAGTCCTTTATTCCATACTTGTGGCAACGCAGGCAGTAGATGTAGTTCTTGTAAATGGCTTTGAAGCAACATTTCAGCAATACCTGCGGTTCCACCAAAATTACCATCAATCTGAAATGGAGGATGAGCATCAAATAGATTCGGATATGTAGAACGCGATAATAACGTACTTACAAATTCATGTGCAGTCTCTCCATCCAACAAACGAGCATACAGATTAATAAGCCAAGCACAGCTCCATCCGGTATGCCCTCCGCCATGCTGAATACGTCGTTCTAGCGAGACACGAGCAGCTTCTACTAGCTCAGGTGTCTGATAACGATTAATCTCATGCCCGGGATACAGACCATACAAATGAGACACATGACGATGCCCTGGTTCATGCTCTTCATAATCCCGGTACCATTCTTGTAATTGACCATGGCGACCAATATGAAAAGGATATAAGCGCTTATAAGTCTCTTGTAGCTCAGTTGCCCAATCTTGATCGACTTCAAGCAATGTTGTGCTGGTGATACAGTGATCTAATAATTCGCGGATCAATGTCATATCCATCGTAGATGCTGCTGATGTACTACATCCTTCTCCAGAAGCAGTTAGAAATTTATTTTCAGGTGAAGTCGAAGGAACAGTAACCAAATAGCCTTCACGATCTTCAACCAACCAATCCAGTGCAAACCTAGCAGCTTCTTTCAAAATCGGATAAGCCGTTTCCCGTAAAAAGTCTAGATCACGATGATATTCATAATGCTCCCACAGATGCGCACATAACCAGATTCCACCAAGAGGCCAGAACGCCCAGCTTGCATCGCCTTGAGTCGGTACAGCCAAGCGCCAGAGATCACTATTATGATGGGTTGTCCAACCTTTAGCTCCATAATGAACTTTCGCCGCTTCCTGACCACTTACACTCAGATCTTCTATCATACGAAATAACGGTTGATGACATTCTGAAAGCTGACACACTTCAGCAGGCCAGTAATTCATCTGTGTATTGATATTCGTGGTGTAATCACTATTCCACGGAGCTTGTACATGTTCATTCCATATCCCTTGTAGATTAGCTGGCTCACTTCCAGGTCTGGATGAGGAGATTAACAAATATCTTCCATAATGAAAATATAGTGCTTCTAAATCTGGATCATGACGATGCTGTTGATATTGTTGCAGTCGCTGATCGGTTGGTAATTCTTGGTCAGTTATACTTTGATCGGATGCTAACAGATGTTGCTCATCTTCTAATTGAAGCTCTACCCGATTAAATAGACTACTATAATCTGCTAGATGTTGTTCTAACAATGACTGGTATCCGATACTTCCCGCTTGATTGAGAATAGCTACACATTCTTCTGCTAATACACGTCCACTACTTCCCGGGACTTGATCGTATCCTTCAAAGTTAGTAACGACTGATAATACAATCATAATTTCATGTGCTTCTTGAATAGATAAGTGCTGATCTTCTACTTGAATATGTCCTTGATCTACATACACTTTGACGCCTACATGAAATTGAATACCTTGCTCTGCTTGTGCATCATACGCGTAAGGTGGTTCTGTCTGGCGATAGTCTTCGATACTTGGCAAGCAATAGCCAGCTAACGATAATTCATGATCTTGAGCATACTGTTGATGTGGTTGTACACTATCTAGCCGTACATGAATATTCAGAGGTTGCTGACCATCACTACGTAACCGATAGACCATCACTTGATGCGGATGACTGACAAATACTTCTTTTTCGATACGATGTCCATCTGCTTGCCATGATGTACGAGTGAGCGCTTGATCTACCAGTAACTCACGACGATAATCTGTAATTACAGGTTCAGTCGCAGGGTATTGTATATCAACCCACAGGTCGCCTACAGGTTGATAACCTTCAGTATCGTGCCCTAACATGCTGGTGTTAATAATCGATTGTGCTTCTTCTAATTGGTTATCAAAAATCAGTTCTCGAACATGAGATAACTCAGCTAGACTACTAGGATTGACTGTCTCACGTGGTTTCCCTGACCATAATGTATCTTCATTCAATTGAATACGATCCTGCTGTATACCACCAAATACCATGCCTCCTAGACGACCATTCCCTATCGGTAACGCTTCCTCCCAGAGTTGTGCAGGTTGGTTGTACCATAGTTTCCATAACGACTGCTTGTTTTGATCCATCGGTATATGACCTCCTGATTGAAATTCGTACATTTGAAATTCATACATAAAGGGGCTTCGTTAATCCGAAGCCCCTCTTTGCGCTGTATCACAGCTTTTGCAATTATCTAAGATGTTTATTTTGCAGTGACAGGTTTGCTCCACAATTCAACGGTATCTTTGATCATTTGTGTATACGATGCTTCCATTTTTTTCATTGGTTCTGTACTTAACTCAGCAACCATTTCATCGTAAATGCCATCAAATTCTTCTGGAGAAGCTAAAATTGCTTCTGGAATACGTTTACGCACAATATCTTGTCCTTTTTGGAAGTTTACTGTGTATTCTTGATCATCCGGTGCTGGTAAATTGTACGCTGCACCCCATGGTTTAACCGGGAACTCATCTTTTTGCGGGAATAAGTCTTTCCATGTTGTTGCACCATAAGCTTTTAATGTTTCTTTTTCGGAAGCTGTGTAACCTGCAATAATTTGTTCAGGGAAATTCGTAGTGTAATAGTTACCTGATGGATCTTTCACGCCATCACCATAATGAACACCAAATATAGTATATCCACTTACACCTGTTGTTTTAACAAAGTTTGTATTATCATTTGTTTTCATGTCTTGGACATCCGCAGGAATAACACGTTTGCCATCTTTCATATTGTACTGCTTACCTTCGATACCCCATTGATTCAAGACTTGAGCTTCATCTGAAGACATCCAATCCAAGAATTTGATAATGCGGATCGGATCTTTCGCAGAAGTAGTAATCCCTATACCGTAACCTACTGGTGCACCGATATCCTGGAATGAACGATCTTTTGTTTCTGTTGTTAATTGAACAGGATAATGTCCGTATGCACGTTCATTCATACCTGAAGATTTTAGAGCATTTTCAGCTTGTTGGTAATCCCAATCTTGATCGATTAGACCAAGAACACGTCCACTTGCAATTTTAGAGTTATATTGGTCTGTTTTTTGTGTGAATGTCTCAGGATCTAACAAACCTTCGTTATACATATGATTTAACCAGCGGAAATATTCTTTTTCTTCAGGACGTTTGTAATGAAGTTGTGCTTCATAGGTCTCAGGGTCGATGTAGAATTCGCCATCATCCGGTGCACCTGTTGATAAGAATGCTGGGTTTGTAACTGTAATCTGAATTTTCCAATCATCTGCATTAAGAGATAATGGAATCGTTGGTTGTCCATTGATTGTCGGATTTTTTTCTTTGTACTCTTTTAATACTTTTTCGAAATCTTTAACCGTTTCGATTTTAGGATAGCCTAGTTCTTTCATTACAGCATTTTGCACTTCAAAGCCGCCACCTGCGTCAAAGCTTGTTTGCCCTACGCCTGCATTGGTTGGCAATACATAGATAGAAGGATCTTCTTTACTGTATTGTAGGCGAGCCAAATCGTCTCCATATACTTTTTTGATATTAGGACCATATTTATTAATAAGATCAGTCAAATCGATCAATGCGCCAGCTTCTACTAATTTACTAATCGAACCTTTAGGAGTAATCATATCAGGATAGTCACCAGAAGCTGTCATCAAAGCAATCTTCTGTGTCCCCCCACCACTTACATCATATTCAGCATTGAGCGTTACATTCGTTGCTTTGGTGATTGCTTTACCAACATCATCCTGCATATTATTCCACGTTGGATTCGCATCAGAACCAAAAAAGGAAATCGTGATCGGTGTGGACACATCAGAAGTTTCTGTTTCTACTGGATCTGAACTTCCACATGCAGTTACACTTGCTAGTGCTACCACTAACATAGGTGCCAAAGCATATCTGAATAATTTTCTCGGCATTAAAATTGCCTCCCTTTTGAATATAGATAGTCCTTCAATCATAGAACAGGGTAGAAATAAGTATATGCTAAGGTGGTGACACACCACCCGATAGCTATATTAAGCTTTCACTGCACCTAGCGTCATACCGCTGACAAAATACTTTTGCAAAAACGGATATACGATAAGAATCGGTAATGTAACGACAATCGTAATCGCCATTCGAATCGATTCTGGAGAAATACTTGCCATCTGCTTCGCCATATCGTTCGCATTCACAGCACCACTTTGCTGTGTACTTTGTTGCAATACTTTCATCAACTCATATTGTAGCGTGGTCCATTCAGGACTGCTGGCGTTATACAAATACGTATCAAACCAAGAGTTCCATTGTCCAACTGCTAAGAATAAAGCGATCGTTGCAAGTACAGGCTTACAGAGTGGTAAAATAACTTTCCAATAAATTGTGAAATCATTCGCTCCATCAAGCTTCGCTGATTCTTGCAAAGCATACGGTAAGCCATCAATAAAGGAACGGATAATGAATACGTTAAATGCACTCACGATTCCTGGTAAAACGTAGACCCAGAATGTTCCGATCAAGTGTAGATCTCTCATTAACAAGAACGTTGGAACCAATCCAGCAGTAACATACATGGTTAATGCTAAGAATGTTGAAATAAATTTACGAGCTTGAAAATCGACTCTACTCAATGTGAAGGCTAGCATTGAAGCACTAAGCAGTCCAAGTACTGTCCCAATTACTGTTCTTAATACTGAAATCCATGCTCCAGTTAACAGTCCTTGATATTGAAAAATAGTGGCATAGTTCTCTAATGTAAATGCTCTTGGAAAAATATGAATACCGCCTCGAACTGTATCTGTCGATTGGTTAAGTGAAATCGCAAGTACGTTCAAGAAAGGATATAACGTTACTACAAGTACCATTAACATCACGATCGTATTACAAATATCAAATATTTTATCGCCTCTGGTCGCATTAAAAGCTTTGTTTGCTGCCATGGTCGCCCGCCTCCTTTTGAATACAGATTATTTACATAATGCTTTCTTTGGTTGTTTTCTTGAAAATTCCATTAGCTGTAAACAACAAGATAATACTAATCACCGAGTTGAAAATACTAATAGCCGTACCGTATGAATAACGGTTCATTTCCAATCCATATTTCAACGCGTACAAATCAAGCACTTGTGAATAATCCTGCACCAAATTGTTACCGAGCAAGAATTGCTTCTCAAAACCGATACTCACCAAATGTCCGATCGACATAATCAACAGCACGGTAATCGTGGTACGCATACCTGGAAGTGTAATATGCCACATTTGGCGAAAACGTCCAGCACCGTCTACACGAGAAGCTTCATACTGTTCCTGGTCAATACCTGTGATCGCTGCCAGATAGATAATGGTATTCCAACCCATCTCTTTCCAAATATCTGAAGCGGTTACAATTCCCCAGAACCATTTCCCTTGAGCCATAAATTGAATCGGCTGATCGATAATATGCATCGATACTAATAGTTCGTTGACTATACCACCATCAGTCGATAACGATTTCGTTACAATACCTGCTACAACAACCCATGATACAAAGTGAGGAAGATACGAAACGGTCTGTACCGTTCTTTTGAAAAACATGCCTTTGACTTCATTCAGCAAAATGGCAAAAATAACAGGAACAACAAATCCAAAAATCAGACCCATAAAACTCATTGCCAGCGTATTACGCAGAGCTAAGTAAAATTGTTGATCTGCGAATAAGGCTGTAAATTGATCGAATCCAACCCACTTCTGATCAAAAAACGATTTGGCTGGTTTAAAATTCTGGAATGCCATTGTCCAGCCCCACAAAGGAACATAACTAAAAATGAAAGCCCAGATTACAAACGGTAGTGACATCAGATAAAGATAGCGCTGCTGTTTAAATACTTTCCAGAAGCCACCGCCTCTTTTGATCGTTGTTTTGGATACTCGCTCTCCCTTATTAGAAGAAGCACGCTTGGTTGTTGTGTCCATAATACAGTCCACCCTCCTATAATCGATCATTCATCCCTTACGGGTTCCGCTTCTTCATCCCTATTGTCATACGACTCAGGGGTATATACCGATTATAAAAGAAAGCGCTTTCTATTTATACCTTCTAAATTATACATAAAATCATATAAAAATTAGATATCGCTTACATTTGGTTCTTCAAAGTCAAATTTTTACCTGATTGTGGGATTATAAGCGGTAATAGTCCACGCAAATCATTGTACTTTTTTTACTGATTTACACATCATCATTTTGTTGATCCCGGTAGGCAGACGGCGAAATTCCTGTATACTTTTTGAATTTGCTATGAAAATAATCTACATTCGCATATCCAACTTGAGAAGCGACTTTGTGTACTTTCATTCCTTGTGCCAACAACGATTTGGCTTGCTCTAACCGTACCTGATCTAGAAAATGGTTAAAGGATTCGCCTGTGTGTGTTTTGAACATTTTGCCAAGATACGCACTATTGTAATTAAATATTTCCGCTAATAATTCAAGCTTGAGGTTATCGCTATAATTGCGCTGAATAAAATCGGTCATCTGCTTCATTACTGATTCATGTGTGCCATGATTGATCGACTGTAACAATTTTTCTAATCGGCTTACTACTAATGTAATCATCTGTCTGGTAGTCGATACAGCGTACAATTCAGGGATTAGAGACAGACATTGTTGCACAGCGGCACCAGAACCCGGTACACTTGCTGGCAAGCGGCTAAGAGCCAGTGATAACACATGCGAACAAAGACTTTTCACTTCACGTTCAGATAATCCAGCTTTCCATGAAATATCACATAATTCTTCCAGCACTCGCTCAGCGGCAGCCACATTACGAATATCGACAGCATAATACAGACGGTCTGACCATTCTCCTGCCAAAGGAACGTCAGCAAGTGGCTCAGTGGTAGCTCGATCTACAGCAAGTTCTGTCGACATGACACCATGATCATCACACCAGAAGCGTTGTGCAATCAATGTGGATGCTTCTTCATAGATCAAGCGAAGGTCTTCAAGGTCTGTTACTACATGACTTGCAGCTAGATACATTTCAGGTTCATCGTGTAACCATGACCAGATGTGTTCTTTCAATTGGATTAATTCATGATGTTGCATATACGCTTGCTCTGTCAGCAAACCGATATATGGACCTGCACGAAATACAATACGATGATAAGCGTCATTCGAGTATTCAGCCAACTTTTGCATTTGAGTAAAAAAGTTTACTTTTTCATCGCCTTGCACATGACTACATTCGATCAAAATCAATTGGTAACGTTCCCAATGTAACTGAAGCGAAGTTGCACTTTGATGTTGTGATGATGAAGATACTAATAATTGTTCGACTTTTTCAGATAATGGAGTCTCTGGAATATGGATAATCATATCTTGTTGCTCCCGATGAAGAGATCCATGTACACGACGTAGTTCATCTTGCATTTCATCTTCATCTACAGGTTTGAGTAAATATCCATCAACTCCAAATCCTAATGCTTTGCGTGCATATTCAAAATCAGCATGTCCGCTTAAAATTAAAAAATGCGCTTGCTGGTGTTGCTCACGAATGTGTTCAATCACTTCCAGTCCACTCATTCCCGGCATACGAATATCCATAATTGTTAGATCCGGTTTCCAGCGCTCAAACTTTTGAATTGCATCTCTTCCATTTACCGCAGCATCAACAACTTCAAATCCAATCTCATTCCAATTAATAATCGTTTTTAGTCCTTCACGAATCGAGGGTTCATCATCTACGATCATCACTTTAAACATTATTTATTGCCCCCTGACATTAATTGATCGGTTGTGGCTGGTATTTTAAATGAAATTTGAGTTCCTTCCCCAAGCATACTGGATATATGAAGCCCATACGCTGCACCGTACGACAAAATCAATCGCTGATGTACATTGCGTAATCCAATACGATCTCCTTCCTGACTTTCATTGACTTGGAGTGAATTTTTTACCCATTGCAAACGTTCCTCTGCTATCCCTGCTCCATTATCGATAACATCTATCATGACATCTTGTTCAATCCGTAATGTACGAATAATAATCAATCCACCATTTTCCCGACTTTCCAGACCATGAATAATCGCATTTTCTACTAAAGGCTGAATAATTAACGGTGGAATCGATATTTCTTTTGTTTGAGGATCGATAAGCAATTCATAATTTAAGCGATCACCAAAACGAAACTTTTGAATTTCCAAATACGATTTAATTAATTCCATTTCGCCTTGTAAAGTTGTATTTTTCATACCGATTTCTAAATTATTACGAATCAATTTACCCAGCAAACGCACAATATACGCAATCTCTTGTTCACCTCGAATATGAGCTTTCATCCGTATCGATTCTAGAGCATTAAATAGAAAGTGAGGATTGATTTGACTGGCTAACATTTTAAAGCTGATTTCTTTTTGACTCACTTCCAAGCGAGTATTGCGCTCATTCGATTCATATACTTGATCCATTAAAGTTCGTATACTCACGACCATATCGTTGAATTTTCGTGAAAGCTGTCCAATCTCATCAGCTCCTGCAATATGGGAAACGACTTTTAGATCGCCTGTTCCTACTTTGTTCATCTGACGACTTAGACCGGATAAGCGGCGTGTAATCAAGTGTGAGATCAAGTATAAAAATAATAATCCAGTACAGAGAATCAATATTAGTAATCCGGTACCAATCAGAATAATACGATTCGAATCCCGAACTATACTTTCATTAGCAAATACAGAGATGATTTTTAACCCGTTATCACTGCTATCAGGCATCACTTCATCCACTACAATATTCGAAAGCTGTCCTTTTACATCACGTTCATAGATTCCTTTGCCTTGTAGATCGGAGCTTATGCCTAGCTCTGGATCACCCAACTGTTTGCCGATTAAAGTGACATCTTTGGCAGCGACTACATAACCGCTATGATCCAAAATCATTGTCTCAAATGGTTCTGCACTCAAAATTGAATTAAGATAGGACTGGCTGAGTTCAATAACGAGTACACCATTTGTCGTATAATCGGTAAAGTTGATTTTGCGCACCAGACTGAGTTTTTTAGTTTCACTAATTTCGATATCATTGCGGTAAATCCAATTGATCTTGCGACTATTGATCGCCGTCTGATACCATTTGCTATCACGTACTTCATTACTGACTTTCATAAATTCCAAATTATTCTGAATAGTGTTGTTAGTGGTGTAAAATCGGATTGCTGATATTTCAGAGTACAAACGCAGATATTCTTGAAATTCCTGATAATTGTGATAAGCGACAACCAGATCATATACTTTGGTATAGCGTGTGTTGACCACATCACTTAGTCTGGAATCAAATAGTAGCTTGTTAGATATATCAATAGGTACACGCAACATAGTATCCATTTGATTTTTGACACGCTCTACATTATTGGTGGTCTGCTCAATCGCATTATCCAGAGCCGATTGTCTAAAATAATCTACTACGACCCCACCAATCCCCAGTACAGGAAGCGCGACAATAAAGATATACGCAAAAATCAATTTATTTTTAATTTTTACATTATTCATACGCTCAATCAACGGCTTCCACATGACTCCCCCTACTTTCTACACCATTTGTTTGCCGTTTTGGATAAAACGCTTACAGAAATCAGAATAATATAACATAAAATCTAGTTTTTGTTTATTCTATTTATCATATCACAAACCAATTTGAAAAGACTGCCTTCACAACAGCAGTCTTTTCGCCGATATCATTAATAGCTTAGTATATTAACAATATCAATCCATTTTCATCCATAATATCCATTTGATATGATTCAACCGTCCGCTATAGCTGTAATGAATAGTTACAGTGGACGAATAAACTCAACCTCTGGCAAACGGCTTGGATCTTTTTTATTGATATGATCATAGAACATTACACCGTTCAAATGATCTAATTCATGCTGAATGACGACAGCTTCAAACCCTTTTAGTTTCAATGTAAAAGGCTTCCCGTCAGGTGTAAATGCTTTAATCGTTATTTTCTCATACCGTGGTACGAATCCTTCTACATCACGGTCAACTGACAAACATCCCTCTCCGTGCTCCAGATAGACCATTGCTGTGGAATGACTAACTAATTTGGGATTGCAAAACACATATTCAAGTTGCCGATCTTGGTCATTAGTAAAGTAGACTACAAACACTCTTCCATCCCAACCAACCTGATTAGCTGATAATCCTATTCCTGGACGCAAACCATATTTCTCAGCTAATTTCTCATCTTGCGATTTTTTCAAAAAATCCATCATTCGATTCGCACGTGTACGATCTTCATCAGATAACGGTAATTTCACAGGTTCCGCTACTTTTCGCAAAATCGGATCACCTTCACGCACAATCTCGTCCATCGTCACAAAAGAAAGTGAAGAATTATTCAATGTATAGAGCCACCTTTATATTTGTCATAGATTGGAATTCACACAAAGTGATAGTCAAATCACATTATTTTAGATTTAATTATAAAAAATGTTCAATTTTACGTCAATGATAACGTTTACTTGTCTCAATCTGTCGAATTTGCATTGACGATAGTATGGTAACAAATTACTATAATGTTAAGGAAGTTTTAAGAATGATCGAAATCTTAGTATCTTTTTCACATTTACTTTCGTTTTTTACTGTTAATTGTAGTTGTATAGTGCAGTATACAATGATAGTTAACTAAGAGTTTTATTTATATATATCGAAGGAGGATTTACAATTTGGAAACGTCTAATGAACTTCTCAAAAGCTATTTAACACTTGTGGATCGTATGCCACGTATTATGGAGCTCCCTACCTTAATGCGACAACTCAAGTCCAATGCTACAGAAGTGTATATCCTGCACTTTTTGTTAGCAAACGGCAGTCAATATGGTACAGACATTGTCCGGGCAACAGGTCTGACTACCAGTGCCGTTACACAGATCTGCGATAAGTTAGGACAAGAAGAGTTGATTGAACGTACACGATCCGATCAAGATCGTCGGTATGTGAGTATTTCGATTACCCGTAAAGGGGAAGAAGCACTAGATGGAATGTACAAAATCATGTCTAATAAATTAGTTGAAAGTATTCGTGGGCTTAGTGATGATGAGGCACATGAATTACTAGGACATTTCAGAAGTGTAGAACATTTAATTATGAAGCGTAAAGATTTGACGGTAAACGAATTATCTGTAAAAAGTTAAGACATTGCTGTTGTAGTATCCTGTTGTATATAAAAAACGTCCGAATGGAATATATTCCATCCGGGCGTTTTTATTTATATTACTCTACTGTTGCTAAATATTCAGCAACTTGCGTAGGTGTTTTAGCAAATTTACTGTGCAAATGAGCTATTTTTTCACCATTACGATATACAAGCAAGCTTGGAATTCCTCTTACTTCATTTTGCTCAGCCAAATCTTGAAACTTTTCTGCATCCATCGCAAAGAACTGTTTGTCATTGTTCTTTTCGATAATATCCACCATAAAACGGTCAAGCGTTTTGCAATCCGGGCACCAGTTTGTATCAAATTTGATCACAGTAAGGTCGTTACCATTAATCAAATTGCGGTATTGATCTTCCGATTCTATTCTTTCCATTAGGAAGTGATCCTCCTTTAAATGATGATTCAATTAGCAACAATACAAAATATAATCTCTTAATATGAAGATGTTGCTATCTTTATTATCTGCTCTTTATTGTAATTTAGCAACAATGTAGTGTATAAAGTGTATTAAAATGCTTATTATTTCAACAAACCGACTGTTTTTTGATCAAATAACCAGCCCATCAGATCAGGAAAACGCTGATAAAACGTTTCAGGATCATGATCGTCACCTTCGATTCGTTCAAAATAGAAATGAGATTCTGCCAGATTATTCATCAAAATACCTACCGCTTCATCTGTGCACGTCTGTATCAACCGCTGACGATTTGCTTTACCTAATCCTTCTAGATTACCGATATCCATATAGATACGCAGATCAGGAGATAGATGCTGACGTTCTCTCATAAATTCAATAAATCCTTCATACCAGAGCGAAGCCGACATAATTCCAATTCTGCCAAACACATGTGGATAGACATAGGCGGCAAATAAAGACACCAGACCACCCAAAGACTTGCCTACAATGCCTGTCATTTCAGGTCGACTATCTGTATAAAAGTTCTGATCGATCCATGGCTTAATCTCATGAGCAATCAGATTCAAATACTCGGTCGCCCGTCCGCCAAAATCTCCATGACCCAATCCTGGATAAAGAGCACGTGCATACCACGGTGTATATTCAACTAAAGGATCATACGCAGCTATCCCGACTAGAATTAATTCCGGTAAAGTACCTGCAGCAAAGCGTTGTTCTAAATTATATAAAGTTCCGTTCAATACCAGATCAAATACATCTCCGCCATCATGAACATAGACGACTGGTAACGGATACGATGCTTTATCATAAGAAGGTGGCAAATAAATCAGCAAGTCTCGACCTGCATACATTTTGGTAAAAAGTGTTCCTCGCATACGACTCTCTCCCCCTACTGATAATCATTATCAATTAGTATACCAAATGATCGAGAAGATGACAAAAAAAGCTTATCGATGTTATGTACACCGAATAAGCTCCTTTTCAAACACAGATATCGATTGATATTTACTTATGATCCGATACTTAACAACAATGCAGTCAGTAATCCAAGTGAAGCGATCAACCCTACTAACGGGCCGCCATCTTCATACGCTTCCGGCATCATCGTTGAACAGATCATCGCTATAATACCACCACCGGCAAAAGCACCAATTCCTGCTTTGATCTCATCTGGCAATAATTCTAAGAATAGATACCCTGCCATCGAAGCCAGAGCAGAGATCACCAGAACAACAGCCCACATGCCAAAAATTTTGCCACGTGAATAATGACTTTGCTTCAACCCTACCGTACTGGACAATCCTTCAGGAATATTGCTGACAAAAATAGAAATAACCAATACCAGACTTACACCCTGACCTGCAAGCAAACTTGCTCCGATCATAATCGATTCAGGAATAGCATCCATCACCGTACCTGCAAATATACCAAGTCCACTTTGACTGCCGCCACCCTTTTCTTTAGAGGATGAATTAGAAGAAGACGAGTCTTCCTTGCTCATATAGGAACGTTTACGGTTCGCTCCCCCTTTACGGGATATGTATAGATCAAATGCAGTGTATACAATCGCACCCACCATAAAGCCTATACCTGTTGCCCAGATGCCTCCATCTTCTACTGCATCTGATAACAATTCAAAAGCAACCGCTCCGATAAGCGTCCCTGTACCAAAAGCCATAATCCAGCCAATAATCTTCTTGGGCATATTGAAAAACATAGCAATCAAAGCTCCTAATAAAACAGCAGAGCCTGCTATCGCACCCCACATTAACGCATTCCACATATTTATTCTCCTCTCACTACACTGTCTTATTATTAACCCAAAATAAGAACTTTAGACCGATGTGAGCATAAAAAAATAGAATAAATGAATTTAATGCGAATATGAACGCTTTTTCATATCATTAACGGTGTTGTGTATACTGGTTAGCAGCCCGAATAGAACGGATCATTTGCACTTCATCATCTGTTAATGCTGGTGATGAAGCGGCTTCTACATTTTCACGTAATTGTTGTGATGAACTTGCTCCTGCGGCTAGTACTGCTACTGCTGGATGAGCAAGTACATATTGAATAGCAGTCTGGGAAAGGCTTCTATTAGCCTGTGTAAGAGGTTCTAATTGCTGGCGCAGACTAATAACATCTTCACCGCTAATATCCAGATAACCCTTCTGTGCTTTGTCTTCACGTCCATCTGCTAAAGCACCACTTGCTACAGCACCACGTACAATAGAACTGATCCCTTTTTGTGTTAATAACGGTAATACTTCTTCTTCAGGACGACGATCTAGAATACTGTACTGGCTCATTACACTGACAATATGCGAACGATCTACATATTCACGAATCACATTAGGACGAATCGAAGAAATACCGTATTCTCGAATCAGCCCTTCTCTTTTTAATTGTGCAAAAGCTTCGATCGTTTCGTCAATATTGTCATCCATTGTACCGCCATGCAGTTGATACAGATCAATATAATCGGTCTGTAAGCGTCGTAAGCTTTCTTTGATCGCTTCCATAATATGAGCTTTGGATGGATTCCATACTAATCCGTCTTGACCTTCTACACGAGTATTACCTACTTTGCTAGCGATAATCACATCACTGCGGCGACCTTTGATCGCTTTACCAATCAATTCTTCATTGTGCCCGTTATCATAAATATCTGCTGTATCCAAAAAGTTAATCCCCAGATCCAGCGCTTCATGTAGCAACGGAATCACTTTGCTCTCGTCTGTTCCTAGAGACATACAACCCAGTCCAATTTCACCGACGATTAAATCTGATGTACCCAGTCTATTCTTTTTCATGATTGATCATCCTTTCACGATATCGATCTGATCTTTCTTTTACTTATTGGTATAGCCGTAATACTACATATTAAACATTACACGTTGCTATTAATAATATGTTTTACCCGTCCTACGTCTCCTGATTGAAGGCGTACTTTGATTCCATGTGGATGATTGGGTGAATTGGTTAAGATATCTTTGACAATTCCTCTTGTTAATTTGCCTGTGCGTTGATCTTGTTTGAGTACAATATCGACTTCGATTCCTGCTTTAATATTCGCGCGTGTCTGACCACTCATT
This sequence comes from Paenibacillus kyungheensis, assembly GCF_028606985.1. Classification (NCBI taxonomy): domain Bacteria; kingdom Bacillati; phylum Bacillota; class Bacilli; order Caryophanales; family Paenibacillaceae; genus Paenibacillus; species Paenibacillus kyungheensis. The sequence continues at coordinate 4,353,470 of NZ_CP117416.1, forward strand.
TATAATTCCCACTTTCTATATTTAACATGTATAACAAATGCCGATAAGGCACTCCTACGAGCACAATACCGGCATTTGGATCATTGATATATACGTTGTAGCTAACAGATTTATTTGAATTTTTTCCAGTCTTGTTTGGTGTTTTCGAGCAAATATTCAAAATCGTTATCACGACGTTTTTGTTCTGCTTTGCGAGCATCGTCTGCTTCTTGTTGTTGTTTTTCTTTGCGTTGTTGCTCTTCTGCTTTGAGCTCGGTTGCTTGCGCTTTGAGCTTATCTAATACATCAGCACTTAGCATGTCTTTGAGTGTAGCTGGTCGATCTTGTGCTGGTGTGGCTGTCGGTCTTGCAGATGCTCTATTTTTCTTAGCCATCTATAATCACCTCTTTTACTATACGAACTTGTTATAGTATACCATCGTTACGGAATAGACGAAAATGATTACTCTTGCTCCTCTTCTTCATCTTCTTCAAACGTAGTCACTTCAATTTCTTTAATATGACGGTTTTCCATACGGGTTACGGTAAATTCATATTCTTCGACCCGTACCGATTCACCTTCATGAATATTAAATTTCTGCGCCCAGATCCATCCACCAATCGTATACGCTTCTCCAGCTTCGATATCCGTTCCTAGACGACGATTCACTTCATGAATCAATGCAAGTGGTTGTAGACGATAATGCTTGTCTCCTAGCTTATGAATCGCTGGAGTAGCAGCAGGCTCAATATCCGATTTGGAAGGAATATCGCCCACAATTTCTTCTAAAATATCTTCCAATGTCACCATACCTGCTGTTCCACCATACTCATCTAGCAAAACCGCCATATGAATATTTTGCTTTTGCATTTGCCCTAATAATTCACGAGCAGGCACAGTCTCTATCAATTGCAAGACAGGCTTGATAAAAGGCGCAATCGGATCAGTAGGTGTATGCGGATGACTCACAGCATCACGCAATACTTCTTTGACATTGAGCAATCCAATAATCCGGTCTTTATCTCCATCCAGAGCGACAGGAATCAAGCTGTATGGCTCTTCTTTCACCAGCTCATAGAAGTCTGCTAATTTCGCTTCATGCCCGATATACTTCATCTCTGTACGTGGAACCATAATCTCGCTACCGACTAATTCATCAAATTCAAACACATTATTCAAATAACGATATTCTGTCGGTGTAATATTACCGCTTTTGAATCCTTCCGATAGAGCAAATCGTAACTCTGCTTCACTCTGTGCGGCATCTTGTTCAGAGATAGGCTTTACTCCGAATAATCCCGTAATCAGACGTGCTGAACGGCTCAGTACCCAGTTAAATGGATACGTAATCCGGTAAAAAATCATCATCGGACGAGCAAAAAATAATGCCATCGGTTCAGCCAGTTGAATAGCGAACGATTTGGGAACCAGTTCTCCGATCAACACTTCGAAATAAGTCAATAACAAAAAGGCGATAATAAATGATATGACCGATTCTAATCCTGCTGGAACATGAACCCAGACAAAGATCGGATGAAGTAATTCTTCTATCGTCGATTCTCCTAACCAACCCAGTGCTAGTGATGTGAGCGTTGTTCCTAACTGACAAGCTGATAAAAACTCATCCAATTTGGAAATAATATTCTGAACAGCAACTGCATTTTTGTTACCTTCATCAGCCAGTTGATTGATCTTGGAAATACGTACACGAATAATCGAATACTCAGATGCTACAAAAAAGGCTGTTAATAAAATCAGTACAATAACCAATATCAAATTCAAAAATTCCATACCTTGCTCCCCTTTGCGTGATCTATCTATTTGCTCACTAAAAGTATGTATAGATGTACACATATGAAATACATTACCCATTTTTGACTGCTATGCTTTGATTCTATGCAAAAAATCCTAACGATACACAACAAAAAAAGCGATCAAAACAGAAATTACTGTTCAAATCGCTTTGTTTAAAAATCGTTGTATCACATATACGACTTCATCATATATATGAATAACTTCAATATGTTATATTATTTTGTTTTCGGCTTACGATCGACCAATAACCATGCTCCGCCTAATAAAACAGCAAGTGCAACCAAAGGCTGTACAAATACCACATGATGGAGTACAGAATCTAACGAAAAGACAGCGAAAAACAACAATCCGATTACTGTCAAAATATTGATCGGAATCAACAACCATTTGTTACGAGAACCTAACCAGTAAAACTCAAACAATCCTAACGCTACTGCAAGTATGTAACCCGGCCACATCACAGCCCAAAGATCAAACAATGTAGCGATTTGACTCACTACACCTGCTCCTAGCAAAATTCCACCTGGAATCAATAACCCTTTGTGTTTGGAATTCATTAACGAAAAGTGTAACCAGTGAAAAAATAGCCCTAACGGAATAACAAACAAAGTCGGCCAAAATGTAGCAAAAATAGTTCCTACCCCTGTAGACCCGCCCGGATTCAAAAATAAATAAACACCTAACAACAATAATACCGGTGCAAGAACTGCTTTTTTAATCATGATCCTTACACACCCCTTTTCTATTCGATTATCCTTGATTACACTGTATCACACCTTGCTTTGCAACTCATCCGCCTATAGAAGAAAATAAACCTAGACTAAAGTCGTAGATGACTTCAATCTACATATAAAAAGACCCTTCCACAAAGGAAGAGTCTTGAATACATTATATTCTACATTAAAGTTGCTATTAGACTGCAAATTCGCTTTTCGTTGGAGCATCGACAGGTACAACAGCATCATGTAAATGTCCTTCTAATTCGTCAGTGTAACGACGTTTTTGGTCGGCTGTCCAGTTAAAACGTCTGGACATATATTCGATCACAGGTTGTTTCCATTCATGTACCCAATTGATATTGAAGAATAAAGCTCCTGTACGACGGATAAAGAAATCGACCGGTTTGACTGTCATTTCTTCTTGAATAGCATACGCAATACGAGCGCGAATATCTGCTGGTAATTTCAATTCATCTGCGATAGAGTCTGATTGACGTACCAGATCGAATAATTTGCTTACATTGGAACCGTAGAAGCCTGCTAGATATTCCGCTTGTTCTATTGTTAATCCAGCTTGTCTACCTTTGTCTCCTTGTTGCAAAATAAAAGCAGGTAAGTTCGCTGAACCGCCTACATCCCCACCAGAGATTGCCATATGTTTGGTCTGACAAGGTTTGAATTTTTTGCCTTGTTCTTTGCCGATCAATTCAGCAGCTAGATCTATAACCATTTCCGCCATTTTGCGGTAACCTGTTAATTTACCACCCGCAATCGTAATCAAGCCACTATCTGATTGCCATACTTCATCTTTACGCGAAATTTCAGAAGGATCTTTACCTTCTTCATAGATCAATGGACGTACACCTGCCCAGCTTGATTCGACATCAGCGGCTGTAACTTTCACAGTTGGGAACATATAGTTAATCGCTTTTAATACATAATCACGATCTTCCAGTGTCATTTGTGGGTGGATCGGATCTGCTTTGTAGACGGTATCGGTTGTACCAACATACGTTTTGCCATCTCTCGGAATCGCAAATACCATCCGACCATCCGGTGTATCAAAATAAACAGCTTGTTCTAACGGGAAACGCTCATGATCGATAACCAAATGAATCCCTTTAGTCATTTGTAGCACTTTACCTTTTTTGGATTTATCCAATTGACGAAGTGTATCTACCCATGGACCGGCTGCATTGATTACTTTGCGAGCGAAAATACTATATTCTTGACCGCTAATCGTATCGGTGACTTTTACACCTTTTAGCTTGCCATTTTCATAAATAAATTCAGATGCTTTGGTATAGTTAGACGCATAAGCACCACGTTTTACTGCTTCTTTGATTACTTCAATCGTTAAGCGAGCATCATCGGTACGGTATTCTACATAATAACCGCCACCTTGTAGACCATCTTTTTTGATCAAAGGTTCTTTGCCCATCGTTTCTTTAACACTTAACATTTTACGACGTTCATTTCTTTTGACGCCTGCTAAGTAATCGTATACACGTAGACCGATTGAAGTACTGAAGCTACCGAATGTTCCGCCTTTGTGAAAAGGAAGTAGCATCCATTCTGGTGTAGTGACATGCGGTCCATTTTCATATACGACAGCACGTTCTTTCCCTACTTCTGCAACCATCTTCACTTCAAATTGCTTCAAATAACGCAATCCACCATGAACCAGTTTCGTAGAACGACTGGATGTTCCTGCGGCATAATCCTGCATTTCTACCAGCCCTGTTTTCATTCCGCGAGTAACAGCATCTAAAGCAATCCCTGATCCTGTAATTCCGCCACCGATTACCAGTACATCTAATACGTCACTGCTCATATGTTCTAATGCATTTGCTCTGTTTTGTGCTGAAAATGTTGTATTCATCGATATATCCTCCCTTATTTGAACGCGCTATACTGTTTATTTTTACCAATCATAAGCCATAAAAAAGAGACCACGAATAATTACACTAAAACGGCTGTATACCGCGTGTACTCGTGGTCTCTCCAAAGTCTCATGACATTATTATTAACTTGTTAACTGTATTGTACCATATTAGCTTTAGGGTAGCAAAGAATTTAGACAATTTTTTAAACATTAGTAATGATGGGTTACGATTGAGTTAGGCATTTTACAATATAATCAAGCTGTCCATTCATCGAAATCGGATCGTTGAAATAATAAGCAATCGGATCAATTTTGAATACGTGATTATTTTTCACTGCCGGCAAGTCTTTCCATAGACTGCTGTTGTATACGTTACTTCCATCTTTGTCACCATCTCCACCCCACGGTGAAGTGAAAATATAATCGCCTGCGAAATCAGGCAGATTTTCAAGAGAAAGACTTGCAAAACCTTTGCCACTATCAATAGCTTCTTTTTGTAACATCGGTGTACCTTTAAGACCTAATGCTTGATAAATAATCTCTCCTCCACGACCATACGTATCACCCATCGCATAGATCCCTTTAGCATATGGTTGTAGAATAGATACTGTTTTGTCGCCGACTGCGGCTTGTACTTGTGGTTTTAGCTTGTTGATTTTGCTTTCCCAGGCAGCGGCTACTTCTTTAGCTTTGTACTCTGTGCCTGTCATTTTACCGAATTCTTGCAATAAATCCTTATACGTATATTGTCCGTATTTGATCGCAACAGTAGGAGCAATTTGCTCATAATTTTCTATATTTTTATCGTTATCCCAGACTACAATTAGATCTGGATTTAGAGCTAATACTTTTTCGACATCAGGGTTATTACCTAAGTTGGTTACACCTTCGGTCGTTTCTTTTAAAATTGCACTTTGAAATACATAATCAATTGTTGCAATCGGCTTGATCCCTAATGCATACAAATATCCGTAATAACTATCTGCTATCACAACTACGCGCTGAGGATGACTGGGTACTTGGACTTCACCATTTGCTGCTTTGTATGTAATCGTCTTATTCGTTGTTGCTGGTGTATCTGTAGAGGTTGGTGCAGATGTAGAAGATGTGGGTGTCGTGCTTTGACCACAAGCTGCCAGAATAGCAATTAGCACAATCGTCGTTAAGATCATACTTACCTTTTTGATACTATACATGCTGTATAACCGCCTTTTATATTATGATATGTCGCTTTTAAATGATAAAGATTATCATTATCAATTGAAATCTTAGCATAGAATGAGAAGGATTGCATCCATTTTTTTGAAAATAACATATACTAAAAACCCCTTCTCTTGAATCCAGAAAAGGGGTTTTTGCTATTACATATTTATTCGATTCTATTTGCTTACTTTATTTATTTAAAAGCCATGGTTGCATGAACAGCTTTTTGCCAGCCAGCATATAGAGTTTCACGACGGGACTCTTCCATATTCGGTGTAAATTGATCATTTAATTCTTCATGTGCTGCGGCAATCTCATCAAGACTTGTCCAATAACCTGTTGCAAGTCCTGCCAGATAAGCTGCTCCTAGCGCTGTTGTCTCATTCACTACAGGACGATCTACAGGAACGCCTAGAATATCGCTTTGGAACTGCATTAAGAATTTATTTTTTACTGCGCCGCCATCAACTTTCAATGATTCTACTTTAAGCCCTGTATCGCTCTCCATTGCGGTTAATACATCTTTGGTCTGGTAAGCTAGTGATTCTAATGTAGCACGAATAAAGTGTTCTTTGGTTGTTCCGCGGCTGAGACCAAATGCGGCTCCACGTACTTCACTATCCCAATATGGACTACCCAATCCTACAAAAGCAGGTACAAGATATACGCCATCTGTAGATTCTACACGTGCAGCATAAGCTTCACTATCTGCCGCATCCCGGAACATACGTAGACCATCACGTAACCACTGAATAGCAGAACCAGCTACAAAGATACTTCCTTCTAGTGCATAATGAATTTTGCCATCTACACCACAAGCGATCGTTGTGATTAGACCATGTTCAGAGCGAATCGGTTCTTCACCAGTATTCATAAGCATAAAGCAACCTGTACCGTATGTGTTTTTGATCGATCCTTTTTCATAGCAAGCTTGTCCGAATAGCGCTGCTTGTTGATCTCCTGCTGCGCCAGCAATCGGAATATTTTGACCGAAGAAATGATAATCAACGGTATGTGCATAGACTTCAGAAGAAGGGCGCACTTCTGGCAACATTGAAGCTGGAACCCCTAGAATATCTAGCAACTCTTCGTCCCATTTCAATTCATAGATATTGTACATCAAAGTACGAGAAGCATTAGAATAATCCGTTACATGCGCTTTACCACCGGATAATTTCCAGATCAACCATGTATCAATAGTCCCGAACATTAATTCTCCACGTTCTGCACGTTCACGTGTACCTTCAACATGATCTAGAATCCATTTTACTTTCGTACCGGAGAAGTAAGGATCGATCAACAATCCTGTTTTATCACGGAAAGTTTGTTCTAGATCACGCTTTTTAAGATCTTCACAGATTTCAGCACTTTGGCGAGATTGCCATACCAGTACATTATAGACAGGATCTCCTGTTTTGCGATCCCAGACTACAGTGGTTTCACGTTGGTTCGTAATACCGATCCCTGCGATTTGTACAGGCTTGATTCCAGACTCGGACAGACAAGAAGCGATAACCGCTAGAATCGAACTCCAAATTTCATTCGCATTTTGTTCTACTGTACCTGGCTTAGGGAAATACTGTGGAAATTCACGTTGTGCCATGTATACAATTTCACCTTTTTTGTTAAACAAAATTGCGCGTGAGCTTGTTGTTCCTTGATCCAGTGCCATAATATATTTTTCCATAAATAAGTTCCTCCTTGAGTGGTATACATAGTGTGAATAGTTTTAGATTTAAGCGGTTACTTTGCTAGAAACAGATTCTTGTGTTTTGCGACCTGAACGATGAGCGAAAAACAAGCAAATCACCGTAACCAGTAATAATACCCATAACATCGGGGTGCTTTGACCCTGAAATACATTTTTATAAAATAGACCACCAATTGAACCGCCTAACAATGGACCGATAAATGGAACCCAAGCGTATCGCCAATTGGAAGATCCTTTACCAGCAATCGGTAACAATGTATGCATCAGACGAGGACCTAGATCACGAGCTGGATTAATAGCATACCCTGTTGTACCTCCAAGCGACAATCCGATACTAACAACTAATAAACCGACAATCAATGGATGAACACCTTCTGTAAATTGATTGGCACCCATAGATAACAATACCATGACAAAAATAAATGTACCGATAATTTCACTCAACATATTTCCGACAGGATGTTTAATAGCCGGTGAAGTTGAAAACACGCCTAATTTAGTCGCAGGATCTGGAGTTGCTTTCCAGTGCGGTAAGTATTGTAAGTAGACCAGTAATGCGCCTGCCATAGCTCCGATCATCTGTGCCAGAATATATGATGGAACCTGACTCCATGGAAAATCGCCGTTAAATGCAAGTGCTAATGTTACAGCCGGGTTCAAATGAGCCCCACTAATATCGCCGACAGCATATACTGCCATTCCTACTCCAAGACCCCAACCTGCGGTGATAACCATCCAACCAGAACTTTCTGCAAAAGATCCTTTGAGTGCAACCCCGGCAGAAACACCAGCGCCTAATGCAATCAGAATCATCGTTCCTACCAATTCAGCTATAAATGGTGACATTCTATTTCCCTCCATTCGAAGTAGCAAGTTATTTCAACCGATAGACAACAGAAAAAGCCACTGCAAACCACCCCTTCAGATGTAGGGGTCTTTGCGTGGCTCTCCGGTTCTCCGTCACATTATTAACTTGATAAGTTCATCATATCGTAACATGTAAGCGGTGTCAACATGACAATATTCATGTCATCTTCATTATGACTGTTTTTTTTACTTGTCTGTACGGTAATGAGCAAACAACTGATCATTGGATGTCGTAACTGCTGTTGCCCCCGCAGCAAGTGCTTGTTCCACATCATTAGCTGTACGAATCAACCCACCTGCAAATACAGGAATATTGGTGCGTTCAATGACTTCTTTGATCATATGAGGAACCACGCCGGGTAAGACTTCAATATAATCAGGCTGTGTCTTTTGCAATAAAGCATAACTTTTCTCCAGCGCAATCGTATCAAGCATGAAAACACGCTGAATAGCGATAACTCCTTTTTGCTTGGCTTTTAAAATCATATTACCGCGTGTCGAAATAATACCGTAAGGCTTAATCTCCTGACACAAATATTCAGCTGCATACTCATCATTTTTGAGACCATGTACTAGATCGGCATGCAAAAACATTTTTTTTTGATGATGATTTGCCATTTTATAAATATTTTTGAGTTGAGCAATATGGGTATCCAAAAATACTCCATATTCATACGAACTGGATAAGATTTGTTCAAATTGCTTCATACTTTTGGCTGCTGGCAAAATCGCCTGACCGTGAAACATCGTTAATCACTCTTTTCTCCCTAAGTAAGTTGTTTCATTACATCTCAATATCTATATCCATTCGTTTGATGATAGTACGAGCACAGTCTATATTAACCCATTCACTTACAATATGTAATGCCAAATGGATACCTGCCGAGATTCCTGCGGATGTCATAATCGATCCTTGATCTACAAATTTCACACCTGATTTGACGATCACATCAGGATAATCTTGTTGCAATCGATCCAGATCCATCCAATGAGTAGTTGCTTCTAGACCTTGTAACAGCCCTGCTTCTGCTAGCACCAATGCACCGGTACAAATAGAAGCTAGTAATTTCACCTGTTGAGCTTGTGTTTGTATCCATTTGATAATGACAGGATCATGAATAATGATTTCTTCTGCCCCGTACCCACCGGGAATAATTAAAATATCCATTGCAGGCATATCTTGAATCGCATAATCTGGTTGTACTTTTAGTCCGTTACGAGCACTGATAAGTTCACCATCTGGAGATATCGTGTGTACTTGAAATAACTTCTGCTTATCTACCGTCTCTGCAAGTGAAAACACTTCAAACGGCCCTGCAAAATCCATTACTTCCACTTCATCAAACAACAAAATACCGACCTGATAACGTTCTGGGATATCATTATGTATTGGCATATTTGATCATTCTCCTTATGTATTGAAATGGTTGTTACTGTAAGGGATGCTAACCTCATTTTTTTGCGAATTGGATGTATTTCTCTATCATGCCTTATATGTGAAATAAAAAACAATAGCCATGTAAAATCTTTTATAGTAAAATTTGCATACTTTAGTTTTTACGCATTAAAGCGTTGATGGAGAATATTCTAAATAAACATGGTTGATATTTATTGTTTAGACAATCACCGTTTTGATCAAAACCACAAGAATAGGAGATTACATCATGAATGCTGTAGCCAAAGTTAGTAAGTTTGTAGGGGATACATTTTCGATCTGGGTGATATTATTTGCGTTACTTGGATTTTTTATGCCTGCTGTATTTACAGGGTTGAAAGGACAGATTTCGTTATTGCTTGGAATCGTGATGTTTGGAATGGGATTGACTTTGTCTTCTGCTGATTTTCGCGAAGTGTTTCGTCGTCCGTTGGATGTTGCGTTGGGAGTAGTAGGGCATTATATTATTATGCCGTTACTTGCTTATGGTCTAGCGATTGCGTTGCAACTTCCGCCTGATATTGCTGTAGGTGTGATTCTTGTCGGTTGTTGTCCAAGTGGTACATCTTCTAATGTCATGACTTTTTTATCTAAAGGAGATGTAGCGCTAGGCGTATCTATCGCTTCTGTATCGACTTTGATTGCTCCACTAGCTACACCGGCGATGATTTCGTTACTTGCCGGACAATGGATGGATATTAGTGCAAGCAGTCTTATTCTAGATATCCTCAAAGTAGTGATCGTTCCTATTGTACTAGGCGTTATTGTAAAATCACTATTTCGCAAACAAGCAGAAGCGGCTACAGTGGCGTTGCCTTTTGTTTCTACGCTTGCGATTGTATTGATCGTCTCGATTGTTGTAGGTCTAAATCGCGACAAAATTGTGGAAACGGGATTATTGATTTTCCTTGTCGTTATTTTACATAATGGACTTGGTTATTTGCTCGGATATTTGTTTGCCAAAGCGATTCGTATGAATCCTGCACAACGTAAAGCTATTGTTTTTGAGACAGGTATGCAAAATTCAGGGCTAGGAGCAAGTCTGGCTGCGGCTCATTTTAATCCTTTAGCCGCTGTGCCAAGTGCCATTTTTAGTGTATGGCATAATATTTCAGGTTCGTTATTAGCAACATGGTTTGCTCGTCGTGCTGCCAAAGAAGAACAACAGATAAAAGAGACTTAATATTTTTTTGAAAGTACATCTACTTATATTCAGCAAGTAGGATAATACTTCTGTCTATTCAGTCCATACAAAGACTCTATTTCAATAACAACTGTACGATGTTGTTGAGAAATAGAGTCTTTATGCTGAGTACTTACTGTCCTTTGATATACTTTTCAGTTTTAAGTTTATCCTGTGCTTGGTGTATTGATATAGCCGCTCTGCTTGTAGCTGAATAAGAAATTACACAACATCCGTCTAATAATCATCTGAATCTTCTATAATATCAGCTAAAGTGAATTGTTGAAGATAATCTATCACTTGTTGTTCTGCGCCTTTCATGATGTTACTCAATCGCTGATTTGCCTTTTGGCTATCTTGTATACCATCAGCATTAGACAACTCATGAATCGGTTGTTCGATACGAATAGCAAGATAGATAGCAGACAACGTTAATTGATCGGCTGGCATCCGCAAAGTATAACCACCGTCTCGTCCTTCTCGCGTATCTACAATTTTATGACTGGCTAGTGTAGCTAGTATTCTTCGTAAAAAGGTTGGATGGGAATGAACTTGAGCAGCAAGCATCGCGCTGGATAATGTTCCACCATTTGAAGCAAGCCCGGCAAGAGCATGAACAGCTACACTAAAGCGTGCGGGTCCAATCAATTTAGCTCGTGTCGTCATAAACGCCCTCCCACTTGATGTTGATGTTGATGTTGATGTTGATGTTGATGTTGATGTTGATGTTGATGTTGATGTTGATGTTGATGTTGATGTTGATGTTGATGTTGATGTTGATGTTGATGTTGATGTTGATGTACAAAAGTGTAGCCTAGCACTAGCTTGAAGGCAATATATTTATACAAAAAAAAAAGACGATTGGAATAGAACTCCAACCGCCTTTTGGATAACAATATGCTTATGTAGCATATGATTATATTATTTAGCAAATGTATCTGTTAATACAGGTACGATTTGAGATTTACGAGAAACAACACCTTTAAGCATAGCTTGATTATTCTCAAGTTTTACATTGTATGCTGCTTCTACAACATCTGTACGTTTGCCTAGAGCAAGACCTACAGAATCGTTGTTCAAAATGTCGGTTACTACGAATAAGAATAGATCCAGACCTTTTTTCTCAATGACTGCTGTTAATGCTGCTTCAATCGCTGTTTGTTGAGACAATACGTCATTCACATCTACCGCATTGACTTGCGCGATTTCGACTTTAGCATCACCCATTTGGAATTCTTTTGCATCCAAAGTGATCAATTGCTCTACTGTTTTGTCGCTTAGGTCAGCGCCTGCTTTAAGCATATCCAGACCGTATTTAGCAATATCCACTTCAGCAATACGAGCCAATTCATTCGCTGCTTCTACATCTTGTGGTGTGCATGTAGGCGATTTGAACAACAACGAATCTGAAATAATTGCAGATAACATCAAACCTGCATTTTGCTTGGAGATTGATACGCCATGTTCTTTATACAATTTATTCAAAATTGTTGCTGTGCAACCTACAGGTTCTGCACGATAGTATAACGGGCCGCTAGTCTCAAAATTAGCGATACGGTGATGATCGATAACTTCGATTACTGTAACGTCTTCGATATCATCAGCACTTTGTTGACGCTCATTGTGGTCAACAAGAATAACTTCTTTCGCTTCAGCAGCGACTTTTTCTACAAGACGTGGAGCTTCTACTTTAAAATAATCCAAAGCGTATTGTGTTTCGCCGTTTACTTCACCTAGACGAATCGCTTCAGCATCTACACCCAATTCTTTTTTCAATGCTGCATAAGCAAGCGCAGCTGTAATCGTATCCGTGTCCGGATTTTTATGACCAAAAACTAATACTTTTGACATAATGACACTCCTTCGCAATCTGTTTTGGCAAAAAAGGGCTAACCCTTTCAAGTTTCCTTCCATAGTATACCTTGATTTCAAATGAAAATGAAGTTTAATCCTATTAATTGTATAGGAATAACTGTGTAACATTTTTTCAAAGTACGGCTACGGTAGGATTGGCTCTACATAAAGTAACCCAATCTGCGGCGATACTACTCAGCGGTCGCTCTGCATGGTACAGAATCTGGCTATATAACTGCAGATCTTCTTCTTTCCAGGGGAGAATGTGCAATCCACTGTATGCTTCTTCTTGATGTAATACAAATTGAGGTAAAAAAGCGATCCCCCATTGCTTGGCAACAGCTTGCTTAATCGATTCGATATTACCCAGTTCCAGATAAATCTGACTGATCTGTTGTTGTTCTTTCATCTTTTGGATCAGATAAGCGCGGTACGTACATCCTTCTTCTGTCAAAATTAACGGTTGTTGATGCAGATCACCAGCAGAGATGGAAGAACGTTGAGCCAGTGCATGCTCTGGATAGATCACGACTTTCATTTCTACAGAAAAAAGGGGAATCGATGTGATATCACGAGCTTGATACGGTGTATCCAAAATAAGAGCAATATCTAATTCTTGCTCGCGTAGACGACGTATCAGTTGTTGTTCTTGATCTAATACAATTTTGACTTGTACATGAGGATACTGTTGTCGGAACTGTGCCATAATACCGGGTAAATAGTAAAGAGATAGACTTTCAATCGTTCCTATCGTTAGCACCGAAGGTTCAAGATCTTCTATAGATAATGCTTGTCTGGCTTGTTGTTGTAAATCAATCATTTGACGAGCATAGGGTAATAACTTCTCCCCAATTGGCGTTAATATCACAGTATTGCCTTTGCGCTGAAATAATCGTTTTCCACCATATAATTGTTCTAATCGCTGAATATGATTGGTTACACTGGATTGAGCATAATCGAGTACCTGCGCAGTACGTGTGTAATTGCCCCATTTTACCAATTCACAGAACGTTTTGAGATATAACAGCTCCATCTAATCACTCTTTCTCTACGCAAAAATACGGAATCTCTTATATAGCTTCTATCAAATAAATGTATTATCGATCAGATCGATAGTGAGTATCTATAACTCTATAACACTTGTATCTTTTACTTTTTGTACAATCAATACAGACCCTATCTCTTAGTCTTATTCAACATAACCCACTATTGAAGGAGTTGTCTACTTATGAATCGTGCTCCACGCTTTTCACTTACACTTGAAACCCCTGCGGCAAATACGACAGATGCTTATCGTCATTTTACAGCTAAAGCCGCATACGAAACCGATGTAGCTGATGTCATGATTGATTGTCAAAAAGGAAATCCGCCATTTGTAATATTAGATGTACGAGATGAAGCAACTTATGAGCAATGCCATATTTCAGGTGCAATCCATATTACAGGCAGGCAGATCAATGAGAAAACAACTGCCCATTTGGATAAAAACACAACTATTGTAACTTACTGCTGGGGACCTGCTTGTAATGGAGCAACCAAAGCAGCAGCCAAATTAGCTTCTCTTGGATTTCCAGTAAAAGAACTACTAGGTGGAATCGAATACTGGCGCAAAGAAGGTGGACCCGTTGAAGGGACATTAGGTGTAGAAGCTCCAATGTACTGGTCGATATAATCAACTCATGTACTAGATAACAATTCCAATTGCAAAACCATCATAACCTTTACTACCTACCGTCTGAATCGATGTAGCTGTGATACGAGGATCGTTAGCTAATAATTCATAAAATTGGCGAATCCCTTGTACACGGCTATCATTACTATGTTGATCTAAGATAGCTCCTTCTCGAACCACATTGTCTCCAATAATGACAGTGCCCGGATGAGACATTTGCAAAGCATATTGTAAATAACGAGCATTATTATTTTTGTCTGCATCAATAAAAATGAGATCAAACGCTTCTATTTGTTCTGTTTCCATCTGGGATAATTGTTCTGAGGCATCACCGATACGAATATCCACTTTGTCCTCTAACCCAGCGAATGTAATATTCTGCCCGGCTACTTTGGCATGATGAGGATCATATTCCAGTGTAATTAATCGTCCATCTACAGGTAAAGCACGTGCCATCCATATAGTACTGTATCCACCCAATGTACCTATTTCTAAAATGCGTTTGGCTTTGTTCATCATCACGATTAATTGAAGTAATTTCCCTTGAGCAGGTGATACATCATACTCGGGTAAAGATGCTTGCTGATTGTTACGTAATACTTGTTCTAGAATAGTATCTTTGGGGATAAGATTTTCTTCAATATACTGATCCATCTGACTCCATACTTGAATATCGCTCATACTTATTATCCTCCTATTTATAAAAATTTCTTGTGGTTTCTATAAGTATTGTAGCTTGTATATATTCATATTAATAATATATAGTTATTACTTATTCATATCTAAAATATATGAATACATACGAAAGTAGGGATTAGAAGAATGTTAAATATGCATGCTCTTTATTTATTTCATACGATTGCTGTTCAAGGTAGTGTGACTAGAGCTGCTGATCTATTAAATATTAGTCAGCCTGCGATTACAGCACAGATTAAGAAGTTAGAAAAAGAAATAGGGATCACTTTATTGATTCCACAAGGACGAGGAATTGCTTTAACGAGCGAAGCTAAAGAGTTGTTGGGATTTACACAGCGTATTTTTGCGATTACCGGACAGGTCGAACAATGGATTAACGAGTATCATCAAGGACAGCGTGGGCAGATTCGTTTAGCGGCTACTTATTTGCCTGCTCATTTTCTATTGCCTGCATGGATCGCCAAGTTCAAGCAACAATACGAGCATGTAGATATGACCATAACTACAACCAATTCTACAGATGCTTTACGTCAGTTATTACAAATGGAAGTCGATATTGCTATTTATGGGGGACTCGCTGAAGAACAGACAGCAGATATTCAAGCAGAAGAATTATTTCGAGATGAACTGTGGTTTGTCGTAGCACCCAATCATCGTTATGCCCATCAACATATTTCACTACAAGAGATGATGAAAGAACCTTTTGTCATGCGTGAGCAAGGAAGCTCGACACGAGAGCGTTTGTTAGCCTTATGTCGAACTCACAATACTCCTCCTCCGCAGATTCCTTTACAATTTAATGGATTGCCAGAAGCAATTCAAGCTGTTATTGCTGGTTATGGAGCTAACTTCGTATCTTCGTTCGTTGTACGAGATTATGTAGAACGAGGACAATTAGCGCGTGTATTTGTTAACGATGTGTATTTGCAAAATAGTATTGCTATTTGCACTCGTCTTCATGAGCCTTTATCGATAGCCAGTCAGCAGTTTATTCATACGATTCGACAGGATAGCTTTATTAAATGATTCTCATCTGTTAGACGTACAATCCTTTACTGTGCTTCTTCTGGTGGAGATATCGGCATATATAGACGAACCGCCAGAGCAAGCACCAATGTAATACCTAACATAACACACGAACCGATAATTACCGACCATGAGATCGACCATAATTGAGCGGTCAGCCCTAGAATAAACACAGACAACATTTGCATAACAGCGGCTACCAGACTATAAATACTACTAATGCGTCCCATCATATCGACAGGTACATGATTTTGATAAAAAGTCATAAATCCTGTATTCATAAATGCCATAAAAAAAGCTAATACAAAAAATCCAATCGCTGCACCTGTAAAAGAATCGGATAAGCTATAGATCACATAGCCTGCTCCGAATCCAATCGCCCCGACTGCTAACAATATCGTGACAGTTAAACGCTTCACAATCACCATATTTACAAGTGCTCCCACACCTAGTCCTATACCTGCTACACTTACCAGATAACTATATTGACTATCTGTACCTGCAAGCACTTCTTTGACAAAAGCAACTTCCATCGAGTCTAGCCCGGCTGCCAATACCATCAGAATTTGAAATAGAAAATAAATAAGCATTACATTCCAAGCTTGTCGGCTAAATGCTATCACTAATCGCCAATCGTGCTTGATCATTTGCCATGAGCGGTTAGATTTTGCCATTTTAGTAATCGGCTCTTGGTTAACTGGATGGTCTATTGTAACAGTTCCTTTTTCAAGATCAGGTAATATCCATGTCATAATACTAGAGATACCAAAAGCAACCGCAGTAACAAAAATCGCCATTTGCGGACTAGTGATCAAAAATAACAAACCTGCGATCGCTGGGCCAATCAAAAAGGCGCCTGAATGAATCAAACTTTGAATAGAATTAAAACGTTTACGATGTTCTGTTGGAATCAACTTGGTTGTATATACCATAGAAGTCGGTCTAAAAATAGAACTTGCCATATAGATTACCAGTACTACTGCATAGATCAAGCCAATATGATGTAAAAAAGGAAGCGTAAAAATAAGCACTGCTCGAATAAGATCGAAAGTAATCATTAATCGACGTTTATTCAGCCGATCCACTACACTTCCTGCCCAACTATTCGTACATAAGGTTGCAAATGGCTTGAGGATATACAGACCTGCGATTGCAAGCGGAGACCCTGACATATCGAGCATAGTAAGATTGAGTGCAATTAAGAAAATCCAGTCTCCAATATTAGCAATAGCTACACCGGTTAATAAAATCGAAGGATATTTCCAAAAGTGAATATGGTTTTTCCATTTAGAGTACTTGCTAGAATGAGGATTAAAAGTCATTATAATGTCTCCTTAAAGGCAAAGACACGAATCAGGTCATAATCAATCTATGTATATCATTCTCTTTATCTAACTTATATACTTTGGGATAACTATTGATAGGTCAATCTAGTATATACATAGCTATGGCCTGATCCAGTGTCTATTCCTGATATTTTGGGATATTGTTATTGCTTTTTTATGATAGGTTTGGAGAGGAATTAATATTAGTCGCTGTCGTTGCAATACACTCATAATCAATTCTCCTTTCGTATGGTTTTACATAATTTTACTGATTATACCATGCGCAAATCATTTTTTTGGAAAAAGCTTCATTTTTTAAGTGATCAATGTTTATTTTTATTGTGGTGTCACTTTTCTACAAGATTTAATCTGGATATTTCTGCCCTTGATATAGTCATAACAGCAGTTGTCAGTCTTTTTAAAACATGATAAAGTGAACAAATTCCTACGTGATTATAACTTATAAATAAGCGATACATTATATAACATATTGCTAACTTTTTAATATAAATTATAGATCGTTTGCTCAGTAAACATCTTTTTATGTTGCTTCATGTTACAATGCCGAATGCTTGGAAGGAGAGATATCGATGTATAAAGTGATGTTAGTTGATGATGAGATGATTATACGTGAAGGTCTCAAGACTCGGATTGATTGGCAAGCGTACGGATTTGAATTGGCAGGAGATTATGCGAATGGGTTAGAAGCGCAAACAGCTATCGTTGCTGATCCGCCTGATTTGATTATTTCAGATATATGCATGCCTTTTGTTGATGGATTGGAATTGGCTGAATTTGTTCATCATCACTATCCAGATATCAAAATGATTATCCTGACAGGATTTGATGAATTTGAATATGCGAGAAGAGCGATTCGGCTTAAAGTGTCTGATTTTATTCTCAAACCGGTTACAGCCAAAGAGATTCGTGAATTACTCAAACAGATCAAGCTAGAAATGGATGATCAACGTCAATTGCATCATAATATCGATCAATTGCATACGCAATGGTCACAAAGTCTTCCATTACTTAAAGAGCGATTCTGGGAAAAGGTATTAACTTCAGGAGTCAGTCATACTGAATGGGAGCAACACCGACTTCAATTTGCTTTGCCTTCGTTGTCCTCTGCTTATCAGCTTGTTGTTATTGAACCCGATAACGATACGATAACAGATTCTTCTACACAGACTGTTCCACCTGTGCCAGCATTAGTAGATTCACTCTCTTCTATTATTCAAACTATATTACCGGCAGAGTGGGAATATACTTCGATAGTGTATCAATCCCGGTATGTATATTTATTTTCTTATCCCTCTGTAGATCACTCATCTACACCTGCAATCTTTGAACAGATCACCCAAACGATTAACCAATTCTATCAATTATCTAGCCAGCAGATCGATACATCTTTTACAATCGGTCTGGCTACCGGATGTACCGATATCACAGACATGCCCCAGCAATATGAACAAGCGATGCAAGCATTAGAGTATCGGTTTCTTTTCGGTACAGGTACTCTTTTATCTTTTGCCGATCTACAACAATCCTCCTCTCCTATACCAGATATCGATTGGGAAAAAGAAATTGTAACTCATCTTAGCAACAATGATCTAGAAGAAGCACAACGTTTATCTGCTCAGATGGCACAGCAAATGATTACCCGGCGAACATCGCCTACAGAATGTATTTTACAATTTCGTCAGATCGCTTTGCGTATCCAAGATTGGTTACAGCAATTAGGATTAGGTTCTATATTAAGTACGTTTGTAAATCAACCGCAATGGTTAACTGCTCCCACACTGCAACAGATCTTGCAAGAATGGTTTGCTGTGTTAGATCATGTGTCTGCGCATTTGAACAAACAAATACAGATCAATAGTCAGCAACATATTCAAAAAGCGATCTATTATATCGAGCAACATTATGCAGAAGCTCATTTATCATTACAAGACATCTGTAGTCATGTGTTGATGAGTACAAGCAGTTTTAGTCAAGCATTTAAGCAATATACAGAAGTGACTTATGTAGAATATCTTACTCGTATTCGAATCGATAAAGCCAAACAATTACTGCGTTTAACCGAATACAAATTTTATCAAATCGCTGAAAAAGTAGGCTATACCGATCCTAATTATTTCAGTTCTTCTTTTAAAAAACATACCGGTATAACGCCCAAGCAATACCGGGAACAGCATCGTCATGTAAAGGAGTTGTACAGATAAATGTTACGTGATCTATTCAGAATCTTTACCACCTGGAAATGGAAAAGCTTGACGACCAGCTTACTGGTTGCTTTTTCCGGTCTGATTCTGATCGTGATCGCAATTATCAGTCTTAACAATTATCGGTTGACTGTCGATGCCGCAGAACAGAATTCTCAGGTGTATATTCAAGAGATTATGCGTCAGGTGAATACGAATATCCAGACGTATATTGATAATATGGAAAATATCTCATTGCTTGCTTTGACCAATAAAGATGTGACCTACTATATTTCTAGCAATAGCTTTATCGGCAAAAATGATATTCGTCCTTATGAGAAACGTATTTCCGATTTATTTCAAAATATTCTCTACAGTCGCAATGATATCGCTTCGATTATGGTGTTTGGTTACAATGGGCGTACTGTATCTGATCGGCGGATCACTGCACTTAACCCTAATATTGATCCTAAGCAACAATCATGGTATATCAATGCGCAAAAAATGAATGGCAAATCGATCGTATCTCCCCCTCATATTCAAAATGTGATTAGTGGCGAATACCGCTGGGTCGTTTCTTTAAGTCGTGAACTTAAAAGTAATGATGGTATAACACCTGAAGGCATTTTTTTGGTCGATCTGAATTTGAGCGTTATTGATAAATTATGTAGTCAGATTTATTTAGGCAAAAAAGGCTATGTATTTATTGTAGATGGTACAGGCAATATTATTTATCATCCTCAGCAACAATTGTTGTATAGCAATCTAGCGACAGAAGAGATTCCGCAAGTGTTGACTACAGCAAGTGGTCAATCGTTTACTGCTGATGATAATAAAGGCAAACGGATCTATTCTGTACAAGATACCGGATTAGGTTGGAAAATCGTAGGCGTGACTTATAGTGATGATCTGATCGCTAACAAATCTTCGATTCAACATTCGATTTTACTGTATGCTCTGCTTGGGATCGGTATCTCTATTATCATCTCTCTGCTATTATCGTTGCATCTGACCAAGCCTATCAAACGGTTGCAACAAGATATGAAGCAAGTCGAACTAGGTAATTTTCATATTCAGACCTCTATTGAAGAAGATAATGAAATTAATCAATTGGGGCAATCATTTAATGTGATGGTCAATGAAATTAAACATCTGATGGATGAGACTGTACAGACTAGCGAACAAAAGCGCAAAACTGAACTTTTGTTATTACAGGCACAGATTAATCCTCACTTTCTCTATAACACACTCGATTCTATCATCTGGATGGCAGAACAAGAAAAGCATGAAGAAGTAGTCGATATGACATCTGCTCTTGCCAAAATGTTCCGTGCTAGTATTACACGTGATCAAGAATTAGTATCAATTCGGGTAGAGATTGAACATATACGTCATTATTTATTTATTCAGAAAATGCGATATCGTGAACAATTGGATTATGTATTTGATATCCCTTCAGATATACTGCAATACAAAACGGTCAAAATTCTGCTTCAACCGTTTATCGAAAATGCAATTTATCATGGAATACGTAGTAAGACTACACCCGGTATCATCTATATCTCAGCACGGCAAGAACAAGATGACTTGCTGTTTGAAGTGCGAGATAACGGACTTGGTATGACTACTGAGCGTCTTGCTCAAGTCAATAAGGGCACAGTAGCTACTAATACACAGCATGGGATCGGCATTGGCAATGTTAATGAACGGATACAGCTTTATTTTGGAGCAACGTACGGTATGAGTATACACAGTGTATTAGGAGAAGGTACCGTTGTGACGATTCGCGTACCTGCTATTTTGTGACCTACAGAAAGTGAGATTGAGTATGAGGAATCAACGTATTAGCTGGTGGATCGCCATTTTACTGGTAGCCGGTGCGCTGTATATTATCAGTTATTTTGTCTGGTTTACTTCTACTGCTGAAGAAGAAGGAACGATTATGATTATTCTTAAGTCCAATAGTCCTCAATCCGACTTCTGGCAGACAGTTCGTAGCGGTGCAGAAGAAGCTGCCAAAGAAAAAGGAATTCAATTTCTTGTATCCGGGCCTTTAGATGATACAGATATCAATAATCAGTTAAATGCTCTTCAAAATGCACTTGTGATCAAGCCCCTTGCTGTCGTTATCGCACCGTTAAATGATAAGCGTGTGTTGGCTGGTATTACTCGACTACAAAATGCTCGTATTCCTGTAGTCGTTATGGATACTCCTTTACCTGTTAATAATGCTCCTTCTTCTGTATCCAGCGATCATGTACAGATGGGAATGCAAGCAGGAAGAATGGCAGCTTATCAGACCAATACTTCACCTTATGTTGCGATTATCGGCGATTATCAATCCTCCAGTATTTTCAAAGCACGTGAGCAAGGAATCAAGCAAGTACTAGGCAATATGCCTCATCATCGTACTGTCACTTATTATTCAGGAGAATCTGAACAACTAGCCTATGTATTAACCAACAAATTATTAGATGAATATCCACGTCCTAATGCATTAATCGTGATGAACGAGCCCATCGCTGTCGGTGCAGCACGAGCACTCAAAGAACGTCATTTGGATTCGATAATGTTTATCGCTTTTGATAGTTCTTTTTACGAGATCGAATTGTTGGAAGAAAAAACGCTAGATGCTTTGATTGTACAAAAGCCTTTTAATATGGGTTATTTGGCTGTACAAAAAGCTCTCACTGATCCAAGTGTGCTGGATAGCCAACACTCGGTGACAATGATTCCTTCTACCGTTATTACACCAACAACTATGTATACTCCTGAAAATCAAAAGTTATTGTTTCCCTTTTATGAAAAATAAAACAGAAGGATAGGTAGATATGCGAGCAAATCGTTGGATAGATTTTCGAATCACTAGCTTGTTGATACTGGTTCTTCTATTAAGTGGTTGTAGTTCTTCTGCTGTCACACCTGTTCCTGTAGGAAATACTGAACAACAAGCAGTGATCAAATTTGTAGCCGCTGAATACAGTTCAAGCACCAAGCCTGTACTTGAACGATTAGTTCGTAATTTTATGCGTGAAAATCCTTCAATTACGGTAGAGCTGCAAGTGGTCAATTGGGATCTTATTGATGGCGTGTATACTTCGATGATTAGTGAAGGACAACCTCCTGACTTACTTAATATGAATATGTATGCTCGCTTCGGGCATGATCAATTGCTGAACAATATGGATGAACTGATTTCAGAAGATCTAAAAAATAAACTTTCTCCTCATTTGTTAAAGCTTGATCGTATTGACGGACAACAATATGCGATTCCTTATGTAGCGACTATTCGCAAATTATATTATGAACAAAATCTGTTTCGACAAGCAGGCATATCATCACCGCCACAGACATGGTCTCAATTGACCAAAGATGCTACCAAATTGAAAGCAATCGGTGCGTATGGCTTTGGTGTTGATTTAACAGATAACGAGATCCCTGCCTATTTATCTTATTTCTTTTTTGGAGCAGGTGGCGGTTGGATGAAAAATGGAAAATGGGATATCAATTCTCCTCAAAATGTTACTGGTCTGACGTATCTCAAACATTTATACACTAAAGGTCTGACTGATCCTGAACCTACAGTTACGATTCGAGACGAGAAACAGCGTATTTTGGGAGATGGGCAATTAGGCATGATGATTAGTGGTAATTATTTTGCGGCTGTTACAGAACGTGAATTTCCAAATACAGCGTGGGGTAGTGGCATGATTCCTGTAAAAGATGGACAACCTGAAATGAATTTTGGGGTTCAAGATGTTATGTTATCATTCAAAACAGATCATACGAATAAAGAAGCATTATCTACTTTTTTGGATTATTTGTACAATGACGAGAATTATGAAAATATTATCCGTCAAGAAGGAATGATCCCTGTTACAACCACTGTTGCGAATAAATTATCTTTAGAAAATCCATTGATGGAAGCTGATATCAATCGACTACAAAAAGCTTACTTTTACCCATTGCAACAACCAGAATGGGGAGATATTATGGCATTAACTCGCAAAATGGGTAATGCTATTTTATACAATGGAATCACCCCTCAAGCCGCTTTGGATCAAGTACAACAATATGCGGAACGACAACAAACGCTTTATCAAAACCCTACTCATCCGTAATATATATCACTTATATAACATATTAAGTAACTATATTTAACTTAAAGTTCATGAAATTCTATAAAATCTCGTAAAATATTCAAGATTTAAAATAATATATTCAATATATTTGCATAATCAAATCCCTTATGATAAACACAGACGCCAAATCGTTGTATTGCTAACACAAAGGCGTGATTTAAATTATCAATTAGGGGGTTTGATTTTTTATGTCATGGAAAAAAAGATTATCTGTATTAAGTGCAGCGGCATTGCTGACTGTATTTACATTATCAGGTTGTGGCAGTAGCAACGATTCAGCAAGCGGAACGGCAAGTACAGGAACAACTGCTTCATCCGGTAAAGGTCTTACTGGAGACTTTGAAGTTCAATATTTTGTAGGCGGTTATGGCGATGCCTGGTGGAAAAAAGTTGTAGAAGAATTCCAAACCGCTAACCCCGATCTGAAGATTAAAGTCAGCGCAGGACCGAAAATCAATGATCAAATGAAACCCCGCTGGATTGGTGGTAATCCACCCGATTTCGTTTATATCGATGGCGCAGGTCTGAATGCTCGTCAAATGATTGAAGACGGACAATTGGAAGACTTAACGGAATGGTACAAAACAGCCAAAACAGTAGACGGTGATCTAATCTCTGAATCTCTTACTCAAGCACCGGAAGATTACGATGGCAAAACATACAATATTCCACTCGCTTTAAGCTCATGGGGTATTTTCTGGGATCAAAAATTGTTTGCTGATAATAATTGGAAAGCGCCAACAGACTTCGATTCATTCATATCTGTAAGCAAAGAAATCAAAGCAAAAGGAATCACTCCTTTTATCCATACCGGTATTTATCCTTATTACATCAACAACTCTATTTTGTATCCAGCTATGGTATCTGCTAACAATGATGACTTTTCCATTTTGCAGAAAATAGCCGCTAATGATCCAGAAGCTTTCAAAAGCCCGGCTATTATGACTGCACTAAACCAAATTGTGACTATGCGTGATGACGGAATTATCGATCCGGCTGCTGTACAGCTTAATCATACCGATTCACAAATGTTATTCCTGCAACACAAAGATGCTTTTATCGCTAATGGATTATGGATGCCTAATGAAATGTCCAAAGATGTACCTGAAGGTTTCGACTTTGGATTTATGCCATCGATCACACAGAAACCAGGTGGTAAATCGATCGCTGTTACTTCTACAGCTACCGTTGGTGTAGCATCTAAAGCCAAAAATAAAGAAGCAGCTTATGCGTTTATTCAATTTATTTTTGCCAAAAAACAAGCTTCTCAATGGGCTGAATTAAGCGGAGCTCCTTCCAATATCAAAGGAGATATCAGTGCTTCAAACGCTCCTGCTTTTGTTAAACAAGCCGCTGAATATTTAAATTCTAAAGATACTATTGTTGTACCTACGATCACATTTAATGCTGATGTAGAAAAAGCAATGAATGATGCAACAGTCGCTCTAACTATCGGTACTATTGATCCGAATGGATGGATCGAACGGGTATCCGCTGCCGCTCAAAAAGCAGCAAATTAATAAAGATGGATCACAGGAGAGAGCCTGATGCTTATCATCCGGTTCTCTTCTGTTTTACATTCAGAATTATGAATATATGGGATTGAAAAAGGATGGTGGCTTGATGACTTCGCGGCACTGGCAACGGAATATATTTATTTTATCGTTTATTTTACCTACGCTTATTCTATACGCATTGTTTATGGTATATCCCATTATTCAAGCACTCTATTATTCTTTATTCGACTGGTCAGGTTCTTCTGAAAATAAAGACTTTATCGGTCTCAAAAATTTCGTCGATCTGATGCACGATCCGATTATGTGGCAAGCGATAGGTAATGATTATTTTCTAGTAGCAGGTAAAATGATTGGTATTATGGTTTTGGCTACTTTTTTTGCAGTATCGTTAACCCGCTTCCGGCTTAAATTTGCTTTGTTTTTCCGCTCTATTTTCTTTATTCCCAATATTATTTCTGTCGTTGTTATCGGTGTCTTATGGGCATTTATCTACAATCCGCAGATTGGATTTTTAAATTCGATTCTTTCACTGATTACAGGTACTGAAGTCAAAACCGCATGGTTAGGCTTCCCATTTCATACGATCTGGATGTTACTCCCTCCATCAATCTGGGCAGGGATTGGATTTTATATGATTTTGCTAATTGCCGCAATTCAAGGGATTCCTGAATCCTACTATGAAGCTTCTTCACTAGAAGGTGCAGGGCAATGGCATCAATTTACGCATATTACATTACCGCTGATCTGGGAACAGATTAAAGTTTCGGTATTAAATATTATGATGACTACACTGAACGGCTCATTTGTCATCGTAATGATTATGACCAATGGTGGGCCAGATAATTCGACTCAGGTTATGGGCTCTTATCTGTATCAGATGGCTTTCCAACAATATCATTTTGGGTATGGGGCTGCTATTGGCGTGATTATTTTGATTATGTCGTTAATCACAACGATCGCATTACAACGTATTATGCGTCAAGAAACTGTAGAAATGAATTAATATTGATTATTCACACAGAGATTAAATAAACCTATCGGTCTGAATTCCGCATATTGGAGCATCAGAACGTCAATCAAGGAGGAGCTCGATGGGCAATATTATGGGTATTCGCAATCCTATTATTCGTATCTTTTTCTATCTGGTGTTAGCAGTTTGGAGTATTACTGTATTATATCCGTTACTGTGGACATTGCTGGATGCGCTCAAAGACAACAAACAGTTTTATGCTAACCCACCTTGGGCTTTGCCTGATCTTCCGTTGTTATGGAGCAATTTCAGTTATGTATGGGAAACGTATAACTTTGGCAAATATTTTACTAATTCATTGATTATCACATTGGGCTCTACATTGTTAGGATTGGTATTATCTGCTACCACTGCTTATGTACTAGCACGATATCCGTTTAAAGGGAGTAATGCGTTATTTCTACTTTATATCAGTTCTATGATGGTTCCTTTTAGTCTGGCATTGATTCCGTTGTTCTTTTTAATGAATAAGCTGAACCTGATTAACACTTCTATCGGTTTGATCTTGGTCTATGCTACCACTTTGATTGCTTTTGGTGTCTTTGTACTAGTGGGCTTTTTCAAAACATTGCCGAAAGAATTAGAAGAAGCCGCTGCGATGGATGGTGCTTCTTACTTTGGAACGTTTTTCCGTGTTATGCTTCCATTGTCTCAACCGGGACTTGTTACAGTAGCTATCGTCAATATCCTCAATATTTGGAACGAATACTTTGTGGGACTGGTGCTTATTAATGATCCAGATCATTACACCTTGCCTATCGGAATAGCCGTAATGCAAGCTGAAATGCAATATCGTACCGAATGGGGGCCATTGTTCGCAGGATTATTTATCAGTATTGTACCGGTATTAATCATGTATATTTTTTTCCAGCGTCAGATTGCCAGTGGAATTACAGCCGGAGCTGTGAAGTAAGACTTCAATAGAACTCAATGATTAGATTCAATAGTAAAAAAAGCCGAGTCACAATCAGGAATGACCCTGACTGGACTCGGCTTTTGATTATATCTATCAATTTATAGATTCATCTCTACAACATAAAGTGGTGATCAGTAGCCAATACTATTCTACCGTTACACTTTTCGCAAGGTTACGTGGTTTGTCTACATCATGTTCAAGTGCTAATGAAGCGTAATAAGCAAGCAATTGCAATACAACAACAGACAAGGCTGGAGTTAATAATGGCAGTGTTCTTGGAATCGATAGTACTTTATCTACCGATTTCATTAGCTCTTCACGACGTTCTTCATAGCTCACAACCATCACTTCTGCACCGCGAGCTTTTACTTCTTTGATGTTGCTTAATGTTTTCTCAAGCACATCTTCTTGTGTAGCTAGAGCGATAACAGGAATACCTTCTTCGATCAAAGCAAGAGTACCATGTTTCAATTCGCCTGCTGCATAAGCTTCAGAGTGGATATAAGAAATCTCTTTTAATTTCAGAGAACCTTCTTGTACGACTGCATAATCCACACCACGTCCGATAAAGAACAAATGTTTATGTTGAGCGATATGCTCTGCATATTCTTTGATAATCGGTGCTTGTGTTAATACTTGCTCGACTTGCTCAGGCAATGAATCCATTGCTGCAAGAATATGAGCGATTTCTTCGGTTGTTTTGGTTTCACGAATTTCAGCCATATATAGACCCAATAGATAGAAAGCAATCAATTGAGACGTATATGCTTTCGTCGATGCTACTGCAATCTCAGGACCAGCTAATGTAGCGATCACATCATTAGCATCACGAGCGATTGAGCTACCTACTACATTCGTTACAGCAATAACATGAGCGCCATTAGCCTGTGCTTCACGTAGCGCTGCTAATGTATCTGCTGTTTCACCGGATTGACTCACTACAATAACTAATGTATCTTTTGCAATGATTGGTGAACGGTAACGATATTCGGAAGCTACATCTGTTTCTACCGGAATTTTCGCTAGACTTTCAATAATATTACGTCCTACAAGACCTGCATGATACGCTGTACCACATGCTACGATCTGAATATTACGAATATTTTTAATTTGTTCTTTCGTTAAGTTCAAGTCTGTGAAATGAACACCTTTACCGTCTTCGTTAATACGACCAAGCATTGTATCACGGTAAGCTTTAGGTTGTTCATGAATTTCTTTTAACATAAAGTGATCAAAGCCGCCTTTTTCTGCGGTAACTGCATCCCAATCAACATGGAATATTTCCCGAGAAATAAAGTTGCCTTCAATCGTCATTAATTCTACTGCATCTTCAGTCAACACAGCCATTTCGCCATCTTCCAAAATATACACATCACGGGTATATTTCAAGATTGCTGGAATATCAGAACCGATAAAGTTTTCACCTTTACCTACGCCGATAACAAGTGGACTTGCTTGACGTACAGCTACTAATTTATTAGGCTCATACTCTGTTAATACGCCAAGTGCAAAAGCACCACGCATAAAGGTTACTGCTTTTTGTACTGCTTTAACGATATCGCCGTTATATTCACGAGCCACTAAGTGAGCGATAACTTCTGTATCTGTTTCCGATACAAATACAACACCAGAAGCGATCAATTCATCTTTAAGCTCCAAATAGTTCTCAATAATACCATTATGCACAACAGAAAATTTGCTTGTTGCATCTGTATGTGGATGAGAGTTAACATCAGATGGTTTACCATGAGTTGCCCAGCGTGTATGTCCAATCCCTGCATTACCCACCAAAGGATGCTCTTCTAGCTTAGCTTCCAAGTTATTCATACGACCCAAAGCTTTAACCACTTGCAATCCTTTACTTGTAAAAACAGAAATCCCCGCTGAATCATAACCACGGTATTCCAACTTACGAAGACCATCCACCAAAATAGCTTGCGTATCTTTATTCCCAATATATCCAACAATACCACACATCGTTGTATTCCTCCGTTCGAATGTTCGTCTCATGACGTTAGTTGCACATAAGAACAGGAGTCAGGGATATACAGATCATGACATTAGAATAGATATGCACTGTAGATCATCTCTGCACTATATTTAGTTTGGAGTTCTATTATCGATAGTTATCGATTATTCAGCTTTCAATGTACATTCTATGTGATGCTGCAATCCTGCTCATGTTCTATGCACATTAGTAGTTTTGATAAAAGTAACCCTGCTATAATATGCTGATTATTCAGCTTTTTGTACCATTTTATGCACCAAACAGAATCTTTGTCGCAGAGATCACTCTCTCCTTTTAAATTCTGCTTCACGGTTTGATGCGTCACCGGGAGGCCCCCGCCGAACATTCGAACACCTCCACCTCGTCAGCTTGATCTAATTTCTCCGTAGCGATCAAGCTCTGGCGCTTAGTGAATCTTGATTCCAACCTCTATCCTCACTTTCTATATTTGAGTACGTTAGATTTCATTTACATTACAGTTTCATTACATTTGGTAACTTGTACATTATATCTATTAATCTTTTATAAAACAATGATAAAAATCTGACAAAATACTCACAAAGTAATTTCATTGCTTTTAACCCGCTATTTTGTCATAAACCAGTCACTTATACATTTCTGAAATGCGTCTATGCTCTCTAACTAACAGACTATTACTATTTAACCTTATTTATTAACCTGACGCACGATATTCGATAAAAAGAGGCTGCCTTATTCGATGTAACTGACAGTATATCTGCCAATACACATCGTCATCTGGCAACCTCGTGTTTAAATGTTACTGATTTAAACGACTAATTCTTTTTTAACTACATCTACAATTTGATCCACATATTGCTCTAATTCATTTTTGTTTGGACCTTCAGCCATAACACGGATTAAAGATTCGGTTCCAGACGGACGAACCAATACACGACCGTTGTCACCTAATTGATCTTCAACTGCTTTGACAGCTGCTGCAATCGCAGTATTGCCTTCATAACGTGCTTTGCTTTCTACACGTACATTTACCAATACTTGTGGATATTTGTCCATCATCGATTTTAATTCACTTAATGATTTACCAGAACCCACCAATGTATCAACCAACTGCACCGCAGTTAAGATTCCATCACCTGTTGTAATATAGTCGAGGAAAATCACATGACCGGATTGTTCGCCACCTAGCGTATATCCTCCACGTTTCATTTCTTCCATCACATAACGATCGCCTACAGCTGTGATTTTCGTTTCTAGAGCAAGCGATTTAGTTGCTTTGAAGAAACCAATATTACTCATTACAGTCGATACAATCATACTATCTTTCAATTTACCTGCGCGATTCATAGCATCACCACAGATACAAAGGATATAGTCACCATCAACTTCTTCACCTTTGTCATCAATCGCAATTAGACGAT
The DNA here is from genome assembly GCF_028606985.1 of Paenibacillus kyungheensis. NCBI lineage: Bacteria > Bacillati > Bacillota > Bacilli > Caryophanales > Paenibacillaceae > Paenibacillus > Paenibacillus kyungheensis. Next base: position 4,384,055 of record NZ_CP117416.1, read on the forward strand.
CAGCATCCCCGTCAAAAGCAAGCCCGATATGTGCACCGTGACGAAGAACTTCTTCTTTTAACTTCTCAGGATGAGTCGAACCGCAATGATCATTGATATTCAGACCGTTTGGTTCTGCTGCAATCGTAATCACTTCTGCACCTAATTCTTTGAAAAAGGTTGGTGCTAATTCATACGCTGCACCGTTTGCGCAGTCCATCACAATTTTCATTCCTGCAAAAGAATGAGTAATAGTTGATTTCAAATGCTCTAAATATTTGAATTTGGACGTATCGTCATTCACAATCGTACCTAATTCCGCACCGACTGGACGTGGCAATGTATCTTCTTTTGCATCCATCAATGCTTCAATTTCAAGTTCAGTCTCGTCGGTTAACTTAAAGCCGTCTCCACCGAAAAATTTGATCCCATTGTCTTCTACTGGATTATGCGAAGCTGAAATCATAACACCTGCATCTGCTTTGAGTAGACGAGTAATATAAGCTACTGCTGGTGTACTGACTACACCTAGACGGATGATATGTGCACCGATTGATAACAATCCAGCAACCAATGCAGATTCCAGCATCAGACCGGAAATACGAGTATCCATCCCGATGACCACTGTCGGCTTCTCTGCTCCGTGAGTAAGTACATAACCTCCACAGCGCCCGATCTGGTAAGCCATCTCTGCTGTTAATTCTTTGTTAGCAACGCCTCGTACACCGTCTGTTCCGAAATATTTACCCATTATTTATTGTGCTCCTTATTATTGTTCAAATTATCATTTCTAAGATTGTAGTGAATTGGTTTACTATATCGTTGATAAATACATCTATGAGAACGAATTACAATCTATTTCAGCAATCTTATCCTTTATACGCTGACCCTCACATAATGTCAATACTATACTTCATCTATCAACTGCTTATCGGTACGTACTGGGAAATACAGCTTTCGTACTTGTAGCCGCCTCTGATGTCGTACTATTACTATTAGTATTGTTACTACTGTTATCTGGAGGAATCGTTGTTGTCCCACCGTTCTCTGCTCCGGCAGACCCGTTACTTTCAGGATTCTGTTCAGGTGTGGTTCCTTCTGGAGTGGTAGGCGTTTCTTCTGAAGGAGTTGTCGTTCCCGGGTTACTGGTATCTGGTGTTGTTGTTCCACCTGTACCTGTACCCGTACCTGAATCAGTGCCACTACCTGAACCTGTTCCATCGGTAGTGCCTGTTCCTGAATTATCAGTATCCGCCGGATCCTTTGGCGTTGTATTGTCCGTTTTTTCACTGATCGTTACTGTCACTGTAGGGGTATTTGCTGGATCAGACAAAGCAATCGTATCTGGCAAAATAACCTGTACAGGAATTTTATAAGTGCCTGGCTTTCTACCGCTGATATTAGCTGATACTTCAATATCGGATGGCTTGAGTGCTTCTAATGCTTCAGGCGTTCCTTTTACATTCAAAGTCACTTGTTGATTCGCTGGATCAGTAATCACATTTGTATAATTATCACTTGTCCCTTTAAAAATAACAGGAATATTAGTGACATCTTTTTGTGAGAACGATTCTGCTGTGATTTTCACCTGCACTGTAGATGGTGCGATTCGGTCTGCACCTTCAGGAATATCTAATTTAACCGTCAGATTCGTAGTACCTGCTTCTTTAATCGATCCTAGATCGACCGTTGCTGTAATCGAATCTCCTAATGCGGCTAACGATTTCTCGGATCCATACACAGTCACTTCATTCACGCTTGCTTCTGTATTCGCCAATATCAGACTATTCGGAAGTTCACCGGTATAACTAAGATTTAGTGGCAAAGTCTTCACAGACGTCCCTATAGGCACTTCTACTTTGACGCTAGCGGGCGAGACAACAGCATCTTTAATAACTGATCCATCTTTGGCATAGACGATCAGAGACACCGTTTTGGAGACTGTGTCCGTAGCACCCTCAATATTCACAACACCTTGAACTTTCTGTACATCTTCAAGTCTGCTCTGAGGTAATGTAACGCTAACTTTATCGGTTCCATCGGTAATAACAGGATCTCCTGCTTGATTGCCTGTAGCAGGTTCGCCCTGGGTTACGATTTCCGGTACAAATGCATTAGACGTTTTCTCTTCAATGGTTACTTTAACAGTACTCGGACTCATCGATACATACTGTACACTAGCAGGCAATTCCGGAATCAATGGTAACGTCATTGTTCCTGCCTGAGTGACCTGACTTAAATCTACCTTCACTTTATAGCTCTCTGATGAGAAATATGAAGTCAAATCAGACTGTTGTCCTCTTACCTGAATACTCACACGTGTAGGATCTAATGATTTAAGCACATACTTATCTTCATCAAATCCATACGCTTGAACCTGCACGTTGTCGATTACATTGGTTCCCATCGCTGAAGAAACGGAGGTGGTGCGAATAGAAGCTGCTCCTCCATCGAGATGGACCATAACCCACAGTAGTATACTTACAACCAGAGCCAGTACTTTAGCAACTGTGTTGTTATTGATCCATTTGTCCATCATTACTTCTCCCCTCCTTTACGTTTCCAGAACGGGCTTTTTTTCTCTTTTGTTGCCACTTTTGGTTTCAAAGCATCATGCAATTTCGAGATCAAAGACTCTTCATGAATATCACGAATAACCTGTCCGTTCATAGCAAGAGACACTTGACCGGTTTCTTCAGATACGATTAATGAGACTCCGTCGCCCACTTCACTAATTCCTATCGCAGCGCGGTGTCTTGTTCCCAGTTCTTTGCTGATAAATGGATTCTCAGACAGCGGTAAATAACAAGCTGCTGCGGAAATTTGCTGACCTTGAATAATAACAGCACCATCATGTAGAGGCGTATTAGGTATAAAAATATTAATAAGCAACTCTGAACTCACCATCGACTGCATTTTGATACCTGATTCGGTATACTCGTTCAGACCTGTTGTACGTTCAAATACAATCAGAGCTCCTATTTTGCGTCTGGATAGATAATGAACAGCTTTAATCACTTCATTGACCATTTTAGTAATTTCTTCATCATCTGCTAACGTTCGACCAAAGATCTTACCACGACCTAATTGCTCCAGTCCACGTCGCAGTTCCGGTTGGAAAATAATAAATATAGCTAATACCCCAAACGTAAATGCCTGATTCATTAACCATTTTAATGTATACAAATCAAACCAACTACTGATTGCCCAGATAAACACAAGCACCAAAATACCTTTCAGCAATTGTACTGCTCGTGTACCACGAACCAATAGAATCAACTGATAAATAATATAGGTTACGATTAAAATATCAATGATATCTTTGATCGAATCTTTCCAAGTTAAGCTTGTAAAATAATCCATACTGAAACCCCCGTCATGTTCTATCTAGTGGACTTATCATCTATTATTTTCCTCATGACTGTATACACAGAAAGTAGGTTTTGTATAAAAGATTACCCAAACCTGCCACCAAATGCGCAATAAATCTATTTTTATGAATTATTTGTACCGATCCTAACTATTGTTGTGCAAAATACTACTACATCTAGGGTATAACGATACCTCTATCGTTGCAACCTACTATTTTCTTATTGTACACGTTTTATAAGCACACACGCAAAAAGACGCCTTCTTTAACAAGAGGCGCCTTTCAGGCAATAATAACAAATCAAGGAGAGGCGACTTCAGAAAACACATTTGCGATTTTGTACCAAACCCAGTCTACCGATTGATTAATACTTTGAACTTGCCCCGAAATATGCGCTGTACTTGCTTGGAATATCCCACCATCAATTACAGTGACATTTCCCTCCACATCTCCATAAATCTTAGCCTGTCCTTTTTCTATCGTTAAATTACCAGCGATCGTACGACCTTCCGGTACTATTACAGAATTTCCTTCAATAACCACTTGATCCAAATCTGTGCCTTTGACAATCATCTCAGGGCCTTCATTCCATAATGGAAGTGTTCCGAGCAAAATAATAAAGAAAGCTGCCGCTGCTGTTAATGCAGGATGTCGTTTTAGCCAAGTCCACCAAACATGTGTCTGTTTAGACTTGGGTAAAGACTGCATAATTCGAGCAGTGAGCTCATCAGATACTGGCGGCTTGCGGTGATTTACGGCGAAAAGAAGCATATCTGTTTGTTCTAACTGTTTGAATGCTATACGGCATTCTTCGCACTCAGCCAGATGCTGCTTCAATTCATCTGTTTCTTCATCCAGTAAGTCGCCGTCTAAATATTCGTGCATCAGTGAGACGGCCAGTTTGCAATCCATATGAGCCAATCCTTTCTGTTCAAATACTTTTTCGACACGTATAACCAAAAGGAAGCTGTTGAAACAGCTTCTACCTTCTTAAATACGAATCGTATTTCAATGGGTTTCATAATTTATCATTTAATTTATAGTTTAGGTTCTAATTTTTTACGTAAAAATTCCCGTCCACGATGCACACGGGTCTTAATCGTCGTAACGGGCATATCCATAACTTCACTAATTTCTTGTAAAGACAACTCTTGCAAGTATCTTAATACCATAACAGTCTTATATTTATCCGGCAAAGAATCAATCGCTTGATGAATCAATTGTTGCGTTTCTGAAAGCAAATATTCACTTTCCGGCGTTCGTTCATCCCCAGGCAACAGAGCATATCCATCTGTACCATCTTGGTCATTCAATTCTGCATCTAATGAATAACTAGGTTTACGCTTACGTAAACGATCTATACACAGATTCGTACCTATTCGGTAAATCCATGTTGAAAACTTTTGCTTTTGATCATATCGATCTAAATTTTTGTATACGCGCAAAAAGGTTTCTTGTACTACATCTTCTGCTTCATGACGATTGCTTAGCATCCGATAGCCTAAATGAAAAATTTTATCTTTGTATAATTCAACGATTTCGGCAAAAGCACGTTGATCCCCTTTAAGTGCTAGCTTCACCAATCTCGTTTCTATATTGTCCACCATCACTCCCCCAGACTTCGAACCCTATATGTATGTGTATTAATAGATTTATTTTACAATCCACTACAAATCGTAATTCAATCAGACCAAAATTGCAATCGTAATCCTGCGAATTTTAACGTTTTATACAAAAAAAGCCGAAATATATCATTATTTGTAGCAATAATGTATATTTCGGCTACTTCCAATCCATAATTGCTAGAGTTGATCATTACTGGAGGAATGATGATTGAGTTCTCTCCATTTTTATCTCTTCCATGTATCACCATTTAATAATACGTGAGATGGATTACATCTTGATTAGGTATCAACCGGTATTACGAAGCCCTGCTGCAATACCATTGATCGTTAATAACACTTCACGAAGCAAGTCTGGATTATCTTCATCTTGTTCACGCAGATTGCGTAGCTCGTTCAACAATTGAACTTGAAGATAACTGAGTGGATCAACATACGGATTACGCAAACGAACAGATTCTTGAATAACAGGTACATTATCCAAAATATCTTGTTGACGTGTAATCTGTAGCACCAGATCGCGAGTACGATTAAACTCTTCTTGAATCAATCCAAAAATACGTTCACGTTGCTCTTCATCTTTATACATTCCCGCATACTCTTTAGCTATAATCAAATCTGCTTTTGCAATAGCCATCTGTAGCGTATCCACTAGAGTAGTAAAGAACGGGAACTCTTGATACATTTGTTGAAGAACAGCCATATTTTCTTCTTTGTTTTGATAAAAATGTTCTATACCTGTTCCTGCTGCATACCATGCAGGTAACAAATAACGACTTTGTGTCCATGCAAATACCCATGGAATCGCACGTAAGTCTTCAAACCGATCACTATTTTTACGTTTAGACGGACGAGAACCTATATTAAGTTCTCCCACTTCTGGAAGTGGTGTAGAACCTTTGAAGAAACTCATAAAGGATTCATCACGGAAAATAAGATCTTGATACTTATTCAGTGATACCTCAGAGATTTCTTCCATGATTTGTTCCCATTTCTTATTGTGCTCGCCTTCAGGTTCGCCTACTTTTGCAATAATTGCAGACGTAATAAGCGCTGATGTGGCTTGCTCAAGACTACGATAAGCAATACCTTGTAAAGAATAACGAGAAGAAATAACTTCCCCTTGTTCAGTGATTTTGATACCGCCCCCTACCGTGTGAGGAGGTTGAGCCAAAATACTACGGTTTAGTGACATACCGCCACGACCCAAAGCACCGCCACGACCATGGAAAAATTTAAGTTTGATATCATACTCTGCACCCATTGCTGTGATTTCATTCAAAGCAAGGCGCAATTCCCAGTTAGCCGTCACCACTCCACCATCTTTGTTACTATCCGAGTAACCCAGCATGATTTCTTGCAAATTATTCATCGCTGCTACTGATTGACGGTAAGCAGGTAGATCCAATACTTGGCGCATAATCTGTGGTGCTGCATGTAGATCATCAATCGTTTCAAATAACGGTACTGCTTGCAGTGTAGAATGAACCGTACCATCAGGATCTTGACGGAACAGACCTACTTCTTTGGCAAATATCATTACTTCAAGAATATCACTAGCCCCTTGAGTCATACTGATCAAGTAACTAGAAATACAGTTTGTACCAAATTCTTTTTGTGCTTTGAAAATAGTACGGTATACAGCCAAGCACTCTTCTGTGCTTTCACTGTAATTCAGGTATGTTGATGTCAAAGGACGAGGATCTGTTAACAACTTGCCAAGAAGCTCAATCTTTTCTTCTTCGCTAAGTTTGGAATAATCCTCTACAATTTTCATGCTCGCTAAGATTTCAGTCAACGCATTCTCATGTTCTTGACTATGCTGACGGATATCTAATGTTGCTGTATGAAAACCAAACAGTTCTACCTGACGAATCAACTTTTTCACATATGTATTCGCCACATAATCTGCATAATGATGACGCAAGCTTTGATCAATCACTCGCAAGTCTTCTAAAAGTTCACCCATATGACTATAACTTTCGGCTGTTCCTTTTTTAGACTCATCTAATATATTATTTAATTTACGCAACATATAAGCAATTTTAATACGATAAGGTTCATTTTCATTATTCCAACTGAACTTCTTATCAATCGTTACATGTAGACGATCTTTTTGAATAGAAGATAACAATTCTTCAGAGACATCAATAATAGTCGTACTGAAACTTAATGATTTCATCAAGTCTGTCAAAATACGTTGATATTCCCGAATTGCAAGGCGGCGCTGCATTTGTAACGTTTTCCAAGTCACGTCTGCTGTAACAGAAGGATTACCATCGCGGTCTCCGCCAATCCAAGAACCAAAGCGTAAAAAGCTAGGTACATGCCATTCATGTTCTGGATAATACTTGCTCAACGAGCGTTCTAACTCCTGATACAATTCTGGTAATACATCAAATAAAGTCTCATGGAAATAATACATCCCATTACGCACTTCATCCAGTACAGTTGGCTTACGATCACGCAATTCATCTGTTTGCCATAATGTAATCACTTCGTTCAATAACTTTTCACGTAATTGCTCGCGCTCGCGGAAAGTCAGTGTAGGATTGTCTAAAAGAGTAACGTCTTCTGAAATGCGTTTATGAATATCCAGGATAGCACGACGCATAGCTTCTGTAGGATGAGCTGTCATTACCAATTCCAAAGAAAGGTCAGCTAAAATAGCTTCCACTTCATCAGCAGTAAAGTTTTTTTCTTTTAACTCTTGTACAGCGCTTTCCATAGAACCCGGTTGAATCGTTTCTCCAGCAGAGCGTTCATAATCGCGTTTACGACGAATACGGTGATTCTGTTCTGCAATATTCACCAATTGAAAATAAATAGCAAAAGCACGTACTACTTGGTGTCGATTATCAGAATCCAGATTTTTGATAAGTGTTTTGAATTCCTCAAAAACCTCAGGTAAAGCTACTGCACGCAATGATTTACTTAATTCACGAATTTTTTCAACAATATCCAAAAGTTCCTGTCCGCCTTGATGGACAAGCACCTCACCTAGAATATTCCCCAAAAAACGTACATCTCGCCGCAGCAAGTTGTTAGAATGATTTTTACTAGCATTCACTGTCAACTCAGACATGCTCTTCCTCCTATCTTTCACCGGTGTTAATTCCTCTATATGTTAACATCTTCTTAACATCATACAACAAAGCTACACTGATTACTTTAATTAATTTTGAACTTATGAATGATTATGCAAACTTTTAACCAATCAATCACAATGAAAATAAACCATATCCCACAAAATTTTCATAGTAATAATTCGTTAATTTTATCTCAGTAACAGCATTTTTTCAATGTTAGAGGTAATATCACATCTTTCGAGCAATATAGCACTTTAAATGTAAACCCAAAGTAAAAAAGTACAAAGCTAATATCAGACTATACACAAGCAATTTATATCTGTATATAGCAAAAAAAGACCGTTTCCGGTCTTTGAATTGAAAAATGGAGCGGGTGATGGGAATCGAACCCACGCTATCAGCTTGGAAGGCTGAAGTTCTACCATTGAACTACACCCGCAAAACGATCGGGATGACACGATTTGAACATGCGACCCCCTGGACCCAAACCAGGTGCTCTACCAAGCTGAGCTACATCCCGTTATGCGTTTATTCATTTGTGAAAAAATGGCGCGCCCTAAGAGATTCGAACTCCTGGCCTTTTGATTCGTAGTCAAACGCTCTATCCAGCTGAGCTAAGGGCGCATATAAATCTGTAAAAAGATTGGAGCGGACGATGGGAATCGAACCCACGACCCTCGCCTTGGCAAGGCGATGCTCTACCGCTGAGCCACGTCCGCAAAACCTATGCGCGTGGAGGGACTTGAACCCCCACGTCGTGAAACGCTAGATCCTAAGTCTAGTGCGTCTGCCAATTCCGCCACACGCGCATGTAAGAAAAATGGTGAGTCATGAAGGGCTCGAACCTTCGACACCCTGATTAAAAGTCAGGTGCTCTACCGACTGAGCTAATGACTCATAAATGGCTGGGGATATAGGATTTGAACCTATGCATGACGGAGTCAAAGTCCGTTGCCTTACCGCTTGGCTAATCCCCAATAAAGAAAAGATTGAATAAGAAATGGTGGAGATTGACGGGATCGAACCGCCGACCCTCTGCTTGTAAGGCAGATGCTCTCCCAGCTGAGCTAAATCTCCAAAAAGTAATATGACCCGTAGGGGACTCGAACCCCTGTTACCTCCGTGAAAGGGAGGTGTCTTAACCACTTGACCAACGGGCCCGATTGCGAAGCTCTCAACCGGATTCGAACCGGTGACCTCATCCTTACCATGGATGCACTCTACCTACTGAGCTATGAGAGCAAATGGCTCCCCGAACAGGACTCGAACCTGTGACAACTCGATTAACAGTCGAGTGCTCTACCAACTGAGCTATCAGGGAATAGTCACCGCTTCGCCGGATCTCTCCTGGAAACGGTCAATCGTCTTGCTTCGCTTGGCAACGTCCTACTCTCCCAGGACCCTGCGGTCCAAGTACCATCGGCGCTGGAGGGCTTAACGGTCGTGTTCGGGATGGGTACGTGTGGAACCCCTCCGCCATCATTACCAAACAGGCAGGTGTGTTGCTCCCTGAAAACTGAATCCGAAAACGAAAACATCGCGTGTTAGCTTATTGGATAAGCCCTCGACCGATTAGTATTGGTCAGCTCCATGCCTTGCGGCACTTCCACCCCCAACCTATCAACCTCGTCGTCTACAAGGGGTCTTACATACTGGGAAATCTCATCTTGAGGGGGGCTTCACGCTTAGATGCTTTCAGCGCTTATCCCTTCCGCACGTAGCTACCCAGCGATGCTCCTGGCGGAACAACTGGTACACCAGCGGTGCGTCCATCCCGGTCCTCTCGTACTAAGGACAGCTCCTCTCAAATTTCCTACGCCCACGACAGATAGGGACCGAACTGTCTCACGACGTTCTGAACCCAGCTCGCGTACCGCTTTAATGGGCGAACAGCCCAACCCTTGGGACCTACTTCAGCCCCAGGATGCGATGAGCCGACATCGAGGTGCCAAACCTCCCCGTCGATGTGGACTCTTGGGGGAGATAAGCCTGTTATCCCCAGGGTAGCTTTTATCCGTTGAGCGATGGCCCTTCCATGCGGTACCACCGGATCACTAAGCCCGACTTTCGTCCCTGCTCGACGTGTCTGTCTCGCAGTCAAGCTCCCTTATGCCTTTACACTCTTCGAATGATTTCCAACCATTCTGAGGGAACCTTAGGGCGCCTCCGTTACACTTTAGGAGGCGACCGCCCCAGTCAAACTGCCCACCTGACACGGTCCCTGTACCGGATCACGGTACGAGGTTAGAACTCAAATGCGATCAGGGTGGTATCCCAACGGCGCCTCAACCGAAGCTTGCGCTCCGATGTCTACGGCTCCCACCTATCCTGTACAAATCGCACCCCAGTTCAATATCAAGTTGCAGTAAAGCTCCATGGGGTCTTTCCGTCTTGTCGCGGGTAACCTGCATCTTCACAGGTATTAAAATTTCACCGGATCTCTCGTTGAGACAGCGCCCAAATCGTTACGCCATTCGTGCGGGTCAGAATTTACCTGACAAGGAATTTCGCTACCTTAGGACCGTTATAGTTACGGCCGCCGTTTACTGGGGCTTCGGTTCATAGCTTCGCTTGCGCTAACCACTCCCCTTAACCTTCCAGCACCGGGCAGGCGTCAGCCCGTATACTTCGCCTTGCGGCTTCGCACAGACCTGTGTTTTTGCTAAACAGTCGCTTGGGCCTTTTCACTGCGGCCCCCTCGTGCTATTCACACTACCGGGGCACCCCTTCTCCCGAAGTTACGGGGTCATTTTGCCGAGTTCCTTAACGAGAGTTCTTCCGCGCGCCTTAGAATTCTCTTCTCACCCACCTGTGTCGGTTTGCGGTACGGGCACCTGCTTCCTGGCTAGAGACTTTTCTTGGCAGTGTGAAATCATGACCTTCGCTACTGTAATTTTCGCTCCTCATCACAGCCTGGCCTTGGGGTATGCGGATTTGCCTACATACCAGCCTCACTGCTTGAACGGACATCCATCAGTCCGCGTCACTATCCTCCTGCGTCATCCCATTGCTCATAACGGCTTTCGGTGGTACAGGAATTTCAACCTGTTGTCCGTCGACTACGCCTTTCGGCCTCGCCTTAGGTCCCGACTTACCCTGAGAGGACGAGCCTTCCTCAGGAATCCTTGGGTTTTCGGCGGATCAGATTCTCACTGATCTTTTCGTTACTCATACCGGCATTCTCACTTGAATGAGGTCCAGCGCTCCTTGCGGTACACCTTCAATCTTCATTCAACGCTCCCCTACCCCTGATACAAAGTATCAAGCCATAGCTTCGGTGGTGTGTTTAGCCCCGTTACATTTTCGGCGCAAAGTCACTCGACCAGTGAGCTATTACGCACTCTTTCAATGGTGGCTGCTTCTAAGCCAACATCCTGGTTGTCTGTGCAACTTCACATCCTTTCCCACTTAACACACACTTGGGGACCTTAGCTGATGGTCTGGGCTGTTTCCCTTTCGACAATGGATCTTAGCACTCACTGTCTGACTCCCGGAATAAAGTCTGTGGCATTCGGAGTTTGACTGAACTTGGTAACCCTTGCGGGCCCCGCATCCAATCAGTGCTCTACCTCCACGACTCAACTTCCGAGGCTAGCCCTAAAGCTATTTCGGGGAGAACCAGCTATCTCCAGGTTCGATTGGAATTTCTCCGCTACCCCCACCTCATCCCCGCACTTTTCAACGTGCGTGGGTTCGGGCCTCCAGTACGTGTTACCGTACCTTCACCCTGGACAGGGGTAGATCACCTGGTTTCGGGTCTACGTCCACGTACTCAGTCGCCCTATTCAGACTCGCTTTCGCTGCGGCTCCGGCTTTTCACCTTAACCTTGCACGGGAACGTAACTCGCCGGTTCATTCTACAAAAGGCACGCCATCACCCAGTAATAGGGCTCTGACTTTTTGTAAGCACACGGTTTCAGGTTCTATTTCACTCCCCTTCCGGGGTCCTTTTCACCTTTCCCTCACGGTACTGCTTCACTATCGGTCGCTAGGGAGTATTTAGCCTTACCAGATGGTCCTGGCAGATTCATACGGGGTTTCACGTGCCCCGCACTACTCGGGATCCGTCTCGGAGAGAAGATGATTTTAGCTACAGGGCTTTCACCTTGTCTTGCGGGCCTTTCCAGACCTCTTCGCCTACCATCTTCCTTTGTAACTCCAAAGAGACGTCCCACAACCCCAACAAGCAAGCTCATTGGTTTGGGCTGTTCCGCGTTCGCTCGCCGCTACTGACGGAATCACTCTTGTTTTCTGTTCCTGAGGGTACTTAGATGTTTCAGTTCCCCTCGTCTGCCTCTGCACACCCTATGTATTCAGGTGTGAGTAACTGGAGATGAATCCAGTTAGGTTTCCCCATTCGGACATCCCCGGATCACAGCTTGCTTACAGCTCCCCGAGGCTTTATCGTTGTTCGCCACGTCCTTCATCGGCTCCTAGCGCCTAGGCATCCACCGTGTGCTCTTAGTAGCTTAACCTAAGTGTTTCTAAATCAATTAGAAACGGTGTATTTCAATTTCTCGCCTACTGCTGTTTAACACAGTCGTAGAGAAGAAACCTTCTAAAACGCGATGTTTCGTTTTCGGTATCCAGTTTTCAAGGATCAACAGTCTGAAAGAGGTTTACTCTTTCAAAACTGAACAACGAGTGAGTGGTGTCACCACTTGGATGACCACAGATCCACCGAAGTGTTCTGCGTTTGTCTTTCCCGAAAGAAAGACGTTCGAATGTTTCCGTTGCAGGAAACGATTCTCCATAGAAAGGAGGTGATCCAGCCGCACCTTCCGATACGGCTACCTTGTTACGACTTCACCCCAATCATCTACCCCACCTTCGGCGGCTGGCTCCTTGCGGTTACCCCACCGACTTCGGGTGTTGCAAACTCTCGTGGTGTGACGGGCGGTGTGTACAAGACCCGGGAACGTATTCACCGCGGCATGCTGATCCGCGATTACTAGCAATTCCGACTTCATGCAGGCGAGTTGCAGCCTGCAATCCGAACTGAGACCGGCTTTTAAGGATTGGCTCCATCTTGCGATATTGCTTCCCGTTGTACCGGCCATTGTAGTACGTGTGTAGCCCAAGTCATAAGGGGCATGATGATTTGACGTCATCCCCACCTTCCTCCGGTTTGTCACCGGCAGTCTGCTTAGAGTGCCCACCATAATGTGCTGGCAACTAAGCATAAGGGTTGCGCTCGTTGCGGGACTTAACCCAACATCTCACGACACGAGCTGACGACAACCATGCACCACCTGTCTCCTTTGTCCCGAAGGAAAAGACTATCTCTAGTCCGGTCAAAGGGATGTCAAGACTTGGTAAGGTTCTTCGCGTTGCTTCGAATTAAACCACATACTCCACTGCTTGTGCGGGTCCCCGTCAATTCCTTTGAGTTTCAGTCTTGCGACCGTACTCCCCAGGCGGAATGCTTAATGTGTTAACTTCGGCACCAAGGGTATCGAAACCCCTAACACCTAGCATTCATCGTTTACGGCGTGGACTACCAGGGTATCTAATCCTGTTTGCTCCCCACGCTTTCGCGCCTCAGCGTCAGTTACAGCCCAGAAAGTCGCCTTCGCCACTGGTGTTCCTCCACATCTCTACGCATTTCACCGCTACACGTGGAATTCCACTTTCCTCTTCTGTACTCAAGCTCTCCAGTTTCCAGTGCGACCCAAGGTTGAGCCTTGGGCTGTGACACCGGACTTAAAAAGCCGCCTGCGCGCGCTTTACGCCCAATAATTCCGGACAACGCTTGCCCCCTACGTATTACCGCGGCTGCTGGCACGTAGTTAGCCGGGGCTTTCTTCTCAGGTACCGTCACTCCGAGTTCAGTTACTAACCCGGACGTTCTTCCCTGGCAACAGAGCTTTACGATCCGAAAACCTTCATCACTCACGCGGCGTTGCTCCGTCAGACTTGCGTCCATTGCGGAAGATTCCCTACTGCTGCCTCCCGTAGGAGTCTGGGCCGTGTCTCAGTCCCAGTGTGGCCGATCACCCTCTCAGGTCGGCTACGCATCGTCGCCTTGGTGAGCCGTTACCTCACCAACTAGCTAATGCGCCGCAGGCCCATCCTCAAGTGACAGATTGCTCCGTCTTTCCAAATTCGTTCAGGCGAACAAATCATGTATTCGGTATTAGCTACCGTTTCCGGTAGTTGTCCCAAGCTTGAGGGCAGGTTGCCTACGTGTTACTCACCCGTCCGCCGCTAAGAATGAAAGAAGCAAGCTTCCTTCATTCTCCGCTCGACTTGCATGTATTAGGCACGCCGCCAGCGTTCGTCCTGAGCCAGGATCAAACTCTCCATAAAGTGTTTGACTTGCTCAATCTAAAACTGGCGAGAACCGAAGTTCTCTATTTGTAAAGGTCGGCTAAGACCTTCATTACTCACTCGTTGTTCAGTTTTCAAAGATCAAACATTTCGTTTGTTTTGCTTTTGTGCACCGACGCGTTATCGCATCAGCAACTCTTATAATATATCATGCTCATTTCATTTCGTCAACACTTTTTTTCAATCTTTTTTTCAAGCGATCTACAATGTTGAAATTTGTTAATCTCTCTCATTGCGTTCATCACTTTAAAACATTAAAAACAGTGCGAGAATTAATTTATCATATATTTATAGTTTACGTCAATAGTTTTCTATAATTTAATTATTAGTCTCTTTGTAGCGACCATTCCGTACATATTTTGATAGTTCTTTTTGTGGTGCAAAACGTGCATACATTTGGAAAATAGTTTTATATCTTTTATCTATTGATTTACGTATATCTTGATTTAATCGTTGATCACTTAGATCAAATAACATTTCGTCTAACTCTTTCCGTAATACATACGCCATCTCTTTGCACTCTTTATCGTTCAATAACATTCCAAGCATATAAATATCCTCCCTAAATTGTAACTCTTCACAGTATATCTTTCAGGCTGCTATTTATCAGTTCATACCTCTTGATAGAATTATGATAGATAACAGCCTTCTGGATAGTGATGAATTAACCTAATTAGGCATACTTGTAACTGTTTGTATGTGGTTTTTTATAAATAACTAAGCCTTCATCAACCAAAATGTTATTGTACTCTCGATGATTGCTGCTACAAAAAGGATAATTACGATCCAAAATGAAGCAGTAATTGTAGATCTCATAAATTGTTTCCACGCTATTTTAAGTTGATATCGTCCTGTTGGGTTCCAAGTAGTCAGACTATCTAATACTAACTTGCCTAATTTTAAGCTATAAGCTGCTGCGATAAGAATAGCTGGAATTTCAAATATTCCATGTGGTAATAATCCTTTGACTATTAAAGTCACCACATCCTGTCCTTGCATATCATAAGTTCGTAATAGAAATCCTATAATCATTCCGTTCATGACTAAGAAGAATACAGGGACAATCCCAATAAAGACTCCTAAATAGATGATAAGGATACTTTTAATTGCATTGTTCAAAAAGATGAATACAAAATAATTAAGTTCTACATGCTGTCCTTGATCAAGCTGCTCTTTAACTATTTGCAATTGTTGTAGTTGTTCTCTTAGATAGTTACCTAATGGTTCAACTAATAAGATACCTGCTATGATTCCTACTACAAACAGAACAGTTGAAACCAACAGCATGGATCGGTTGGATTTGAGATCGCACCAAAAGGTACGAAACGAAAATAATGAACCCATATGTGTACTCCTTTGCAATGTCATTTGATAAGAAGATAAAAAATAAAGAGAAAGGTATACTACTCCTTCCTCTCTATCTGCTCTTTATATATTCCTCATAATCTTGTTTAAGATTTAGTTGTGTTTCTCAATAACTTTCAGAGCTAACTCATTATACAGTTGACCGATTTCACTATCTTCTTTGTAGACAGAAGGTGAAAAATCCGGGTCTGTTGGTAAATTATCAGGTGCACCTAATGGAATTTGAGCGAGTAACTCTGTATGCAAGGTTTCTGCAAGTTGTCCACCGCCACCTCTACCAAATACATACTCTCTTTGTCCATCTCTTGCCTGGTAATAGGACATATTTTCAACAACACCTAGAATTTCATGATCGGTCTGTAGTGCCATTGTTCCTGCGCGAGCTGCTACAAATGCTGCTGTTGCATGAGGAGTCGTGACGAGTATCTCTTTACTTTGTGGCAGAATTTGATGAACATCGAGTGCGACATCACCTGTTCCTGGTGGAAGATCTAACAACATGTAATCCAGTTGATCCCAATCCACATCTGCAAAAAATTGACGAAGCATTTTGCCAAGCATCGGTCCGCGCCATATAACAGGATTATTTTCTTTAATAAAGAATCCCATCGACATCACTTGAACTCCAAATCGCTCCACCGGTTGAATACGTCCTTCTTCTACTGTAGGCCCTTCTTCTATTCCCATCATATCTGGAATACTGAACCCGTAAATATCAGCATCAATAATCCCGACTCTTTTTCCTTGGCGCACTAATGCGGTTGCTAAATTGACAGTAACAGTAGATTTACCTACTCCACCTTTGCCACTAGCTACAGCTATAAAACGAACACCAGAGTTAGCATGAATGATAGGGAGCTGCTCCAGACCTGCTGCATGACCTTTGTGGGTCTCAGATTCAGGCGGTAATGCTTCTTCTGTGTCTGGAGAGAGTAATTGACGTACTGTAGCCATTTCAAGCTCAGAAGGCGCTCTGAAACGAATATGTAGATCAATAGGTTCTACAATTTTAAGAGCTGACCGAATCGACTGTTCTAAAGCGTCTTTATACTCTTGACCTAACTCAATCCCCACTACGGTGAGAGAAATTCTGGAATCTTTGATCATAATATCACGAATAAATTGCATTTCTACCAGAGGAAAATCGTACTGTGGATCTGTAACAGTACTTAGTAATTCCAAAACATAGTCTCTTGATAACATATGAGGTGCACTCCTTATGTGATTAGATTCAATATACCGTTATAAAGATAACCATGAGATCATAACGCAATACGTTGTATTATACCATTTTATAATATTGATTCGCGAATCATACATTGTAAAAATACAAATAAAATGTTTCTGCATCTATTCGAGTTGTTCTATATACTAAAAACCGTTCTACTCTAGATCATCATAACATGACCCAAGTAAAACGGTTTTGTTGTTCTCACAATTATGAGTTGATATGTTCAGCCATACCTTCGATCAACACTTCTGCTACTTCTGGACGTGTGAATTCAGGCGGAGGGCATTGACCATCTCTTAGTAATGCTCTTACTTTTGTCCCAGAAAGGGTTAAATGATTTTCTTTCGGATGCGGGCAGGTTTTGCTAGAAGCCATATTGCCGCATTTGGTACAAAAAAAGCTATGTTCAAAAAATAGTGGCATAATTCCTAATTCTTCTGCTGTAAAATGCTTAAAAATTTCTTGAGCTTCATATGTTCCGTAATAATCACCCACACCTGCATGATCACGACCAACGATAAAATGAGTGCAACCATAATTTTTGCGAACCATTGCATGGAATATAGCTTCTCTTGGCCCCGCATAACGCATAGCCGCCGGAAATACACCTAAAAATGCTCGATCTTTTGGATAGTAATTTTCTAAAAGAACCAAATAACTACGCATCCGTACATTAGCAGGAACATCATCCGATTTGGTTTCACCTACTAATGGATTCAGAAACAAAGCATCTACAATTTCCATCGCACTTTTTTGAATATACTCATGAGCACGATGAACAGGATTACGAGTCTGGAATCCTACTACAGTTTTCCAACCTTTATCTGCAAAAATTTGTCTTGTTTGTTCGGGATCAAAATAAAACTCACCAAATTTCTCAGGCTGAGGACGTTTTAAGACTTGGATAGGTCCTCCAACATAAATGGAAGAACGACTAAGTAATTTTTGTACCCCTGGATGCTCTGGATCATCGGTTTTGAAGACTTTCACAGCTTCTTGTTGTTGATCTACGTTATAGATACTACGTACTTCTAATGTACCGTAGATTTCTCCATCCTGCTCTCCTACCAAAGCCACCTGTTCGCCGATTTGCAATGTGGATGTAATAGACTCGTCTAAAGCTAGAGTAATTGGAATACTCCATACCGTACCATTGAACAATCTCATATTTTCCAAAACAGAATGATAGTCCTTCTCTTCCATAAATCCTTCTAGTGGAGAGAAAGCACCTACACCTATAAGATCTAGATCAGATATAGTCCATGTATTGATAGGAATCTGTTTCCATTGCTGAGCTTGAGCCAATAACTGATCACGATCTTCCTCTTTTACAATACGTTGAATCAATCGACCACCATGCGGCAAAATTGTTGTCATTCTGTAATCGCTCCTGTCTTATCATAAATAGGTATGTTGTATTGTCTAACTGTGCTAAGTATACATGAAGCCGACCAGATGGTTAGAAAAATCACTTGGTCGGCTTATGTTATTTATATTTATCATGAAGTTAATTTGTTTATTTGTGCAATCCACATTCTGTTTTATCTGAATTAGCCCAGCGTCCTGCGCGAGGGTCTTCACCAGGCATCACCTGACGTGTGCATTGTTCACAACCTATACTAGGATAATGTTGATCATGAAGAGGGTTGTAGATAATATCGTTATCACGGATATACTTCCATACGTCTTCAGAAGTCCAATCTGCAATCGGATTAAACTTCATTAATCCAAATTTAGAATCGTACTCTATTTTTTTAGCATTTGCACGAGTTGGCGCTTGATCGCGACGAATACCTGTAATCCAAGAATCATATTGAGATAATATACGAGTTAAAGGCTCTACTTTACGAATATTGCAGCATGCATTAGGATCGACTGTCCATAAAGCTTCTCCATGAGCGGCTGCTTGTTCTTCCGGTGTTAGCTTAGGATCTACTTTTACAAACTCCAAACCATAACGTTCAATCATACGATCACGTGTCTCGTAGGTTTCTTTAAAATGGAAATCGGTATCTAAATAGAAAATATCAGTGGACGGGCTGATATTTTGTAACATATCAACAATAACTACATCTTCCGCTCCAAAACTACAAGCAAAAGTAAGACTTTCAAAATTATCCACAGCCCAACGAATCACTTGTTCAGCTGTAGCATGTTCTAATTCTTCAGCTTTCACTCTAGCTAATTCTTCTTTTTCCAATAGATTCATATTTAGTTCCCCCACCTTTGGAATTCATTTTCCCATTTTGGTTTTAAGTACGTTCAACAAATGACTATTTTTTAATCACATTTTTAAAGCCGACTAAACAACTAAGAATTATGTATATTATAGTACTTAATGGTTGAGGATTCAATAGTATTTTGAAAGTTAATCACAAGTTATTCACACTATTTTATAACTAGGAATAACTTTGTTGAAATGATTGTCGAAATTGTTACTTTATACACAAGGTTATGCACAAATCACATGTGGTCAAATGGTGGTCAAACGAGCTTCGATTGAAAGATAACCACAAAAAAGCCTCCCACCATTTCTGGTAAGAGGCTTCTGTAATCCTTGATAAACAAGGGATATTAACGTTTGGAGAACTGAGGTGCGCGACGTGCTGCTTTAAGACCGTATTTTTTACGCTCTTTCATACGAGGGTCACGAGTCAGGAATCCAGCTTTTTTCAAAGATCCACGAAGTTCAGGATCAGCTTTAAGCAATGCACGGGAAATACCGTGACGGATTGCTCCTGCTTGACCAGAAATACCACCACCGTGAGCTAATACGATTACATCGTAGCTTCCGATTGTTTCTGTCAAGTTAAGTGGTTGTTTTACGATCAGTTTAAGTGTATCTAAACCGAAATATTCATTGATGTCGCGTTTATTGATGACAATGCGTCCTTCACCCGGTACAAGGCGAACACGTGCTACCGAATGTTTACGACGACCTGTCCCATAGTATTGTACTTGTGCCATGAAACTGTCCTCCTTTTAATTAGCCGCGAAGTTCGTAAACTTCCGGTTTTTGTGCTGCATGTGGGTGTTCTACGCCAGCATATGCTTTCAATCTTAACTTCATTTGGTTACCCATACGAGTTTTTGGAAGCATACCATGAACTGCAAATTCGATTACACGTTCAGGTTTGTTTTTGATCATTTCATCAGCAGTGGTAACTTTAAGACCACCTGGATGCATGGAGTGACGGTAGTATTTTTTGTCTTGCAATTTTTTACCAGTCAAGTGGATTTTGTCAGCATTGATTACGATAACGAAATCTCCACCGTCTACATGAGGGGTAAATTGTGGTTTGTGTTTGCCGCGAATAAGTGCAGCTGCTTCACTAGCCAAACGACCAAGCGTTTTGCCTTCAGCATCGATAATGTGCCAATTGCGTTCTACTTCACTTGGCTTCGCAATGTACGTCGTACGCATGAAAAGTTCCTCCTTAGTGTGCTTTTGAAAATATATCATTAAGACATATTCTCATATATCTTCGTTCTTGAGTTAGTATTGTTAATACACAGTGTTACATAGTCATTAAGTGATGGATTAAAAATTTTTGGTGGTGTTATTCTTAATGGGGCTGTGGGATAGCCTTAAGAAAACACAAACTTTATTTTACAGCATAAAAACATGTTAAGCAAGAACTATTTGAAGTTTTTCTAGAAAAATTTTCGTAGGAATTCCCTTTGAAATTTTACTATGTATTAAACTCCTCATAGTGAACCCCCCACATCGTTAACGCTTTGCTAACTGCGGTAGGTCCTGCCATACTACGATCCTCTGCAGCAATCATTCTAGGAATAGCATCCGGTTCGTGTTTCCCTTCTCCCACTTGTACCAGAGTCCCTATAATGATACGTACCATATGCTGTAAAAATCCACTGCCTGTTATATAAAAGTGTAAAATACCTTGGTCTCTTGTATCAGGACGGGTCATAGAATAATCTACTTCCAAACGTGCCTCATAGATTGTACGGATATGACTTTGCTTTTCGGAATGTTTTGAAGCAAACGTTGTGAAGTCATAAGTGCCAATAAAGTAGGAAAGAGCTTCACGCATTGCTCCAATATTCAGTTTGCCTGGATGATGTAATTGCATATGCCTTAGAAAAACATCTGGATATTGATTAGCGTTAATCGTGTATCGATATGTTTTTCGTTTAGCTGAGCGCCGTGAGTGGAAGTCCAAATGAACCTCGCGCGCATTTGTAACAATAATATCTTTAGGCAAGCGACCATTTAAAGCAAGTGGCCAACGTTCTGCTGGAACAGTTGATTCAGTCAAGAAATGAAATACTTGTCCGATCGCATGTACACCCGCATCGGTACGACCTGAGCCATGAATCTTTGATTTTTCTCCAATGATCGAAGCAATTGCTTTTTCTAAATGATCCTGAATCGTATTTCCGTCTGGTTGGGTCTGAAATCCGTTATATCTTGTTCCATCGTAATTGACAGTCATACAAAGATTCCTCATATATCCTCACCTTTTATACAAAGCAAGGGAGCCCCTAATGGAGCTCCCTCCCTCATTATCCTCAAACACTGCATGTTCCAAACAGAGAAAAAAAGGGTTTTGTCAGAATCTGTTGACCCTGTCCACCCTTTCCTCATCTGCATGTTACGCGCGGTCTACCAATTCAAGATAAACCATAGGTGCAGCATCGCCGCGACGAGGTCCTAATTTAAGAATACGAGTGTATCCACCTGGACGCTCTGCATAGCGAGTTGCTAAATCAGAAAACAATTTTTGGATAGCATCTTGTCCACCATCGAGAGACTCGCGACGAACATAAGCAGCTACTTGACGACGAGCATGAAGATCTCCACGTTTAGAAAGGGTGATCAATTTTTCAGCGATAGAACGAACTTCTTTCGCTTTAGCTTCAGTCGTTTGAATACGCTCATACAAGAACAGGTCAGTTACCAGGTCACGAAACAAAGCTTTACGAGCGCTGGAATTACGACCCAATTTTTGGTATGCCATGTTGTTTTTCCCTCCTTCATTACACTATTAAATGATTAGTCTTCTTGACGAAGTCCTAATCCTAATTCTTCAAGCTTCTCTTGAACTTCCTCAAGCGATTTGCGGCCCAAGTTGCGGACTTTCATCATATCGTCTTCGGATTTCGTAGTTAGCTCTTGTACGGTATTGATACCAGCACGTTTCAAGCAGTTGTAAGAACGTACAGAGAGATCAAGCTCTTCGATAGTCATCTCGAGCACTTTCTCTTTTTTATCTTCCTCTTTTTCGACCATGATTTCAGCATCTTTTGCTTCGTCAGTCAGACCAACAAACAACATCAAATGCTCAGTCAAAATTTTAGCGCCCAGACTAACTGCTTCTTCTGGTCGAATGCTACCATCCGTCCAAATTTCAATAGTTAGCTTGTCATAGTTCGTTACTTGACCTACACGAGTATTTTCCACGCCATAGTTAACGCGGGAAATCGGAGTATAGATAGAATCTACAGGAATGACACCAATTGGTTGATCATCACGTTTATTCTTATCTGCAGCAACATAGCCACGACCACGATTTGCAAAAATACGCATATGAAGTCTAGAACCTGGAGCTAAAGTGGCGATATGAAGATCCGGATTCAGGATTTCAACATCACTGTCTGCACGGATATCTCCTGCAGTGATCGCCCCTTCTCCTTCCGCATCAATCTCCAACACTTTTTCTTCATCAGAGTGGATCTTAAGCGAAAGGGCCTTGAGGTTCAGAATGATTTCTGTAACGTCTTCCATCACACCTTGAACCGTTGAGAACTCATGCAATACACCATCGATTTGAACAGATGTTACTGCTGCTCCCGGAAGAGAAGATAACAAAATTCTACGAAGTGAGTTGCCAAGTGTTGTGCCATAACCACGTTCGAGCGGTTCAATGATGAATTTACCGTAGTTACCTTCATCATTTACATCTACGGTCTCAATTTTCGGCTTTTCGATTTCTATCACTGCAATATCCCTCCTTCAAAACGTCGCTCCTGTGAAACTGTCGCTGAATACTTACAAATAGACATGCAGTAGTATACCCGGTAAATGTATCTTTACCTTTGCCGGGGATTATACTACAAAATAAAGAGACATGCTTCAATTATACGCGGCGACGTTTTGGTGGACGGCATCCGTTATGCGGGATTGGCGTTACATCTTTGATTAGGTTAACTTCAAGACCAGCTGCTTGCAAAGAACGAATTGCTGCTTCGCGTCCAGCTCCTGGACCTTTAACCATAACCTCAACGGCTTTCATACCGTGTTCCATTGCTGCTTTAGCTGCTGTTTCAGCTGCTAATTGCGCTGCGAATGGAGTAGACTTACGAGAACCTCTGAAACCTAAACCGCCTGAGCTAGCCCAAGAGATCGCGTTTCCGTGAGGATCCGTAATTGTAACGATTGTATTATTAAACGTGGAACGGATGTGCGCCACGCCAGATTCAATATTTTTACGGTCACGACGTTTTGTACGTACGACTTTTTTAGCTTTAGCCATTGTGCTTTAACCTCCCTTACTTCTTCTTGTTCGCTACTGTACGACGAGGACCTTTACGTGTACGAGCATTAGTTTTAGTACGTTGTCCACGAACCGGCAATCCACGACGGTGACGAACACCACGGTAACATCCGATTTCGATTAGACGTTTAATGTTAAGAGAGATCTCACGACGAAGATCACCTTCAACTTTAGTACTACCAATTACTTCACGCAATTTTCCTACTTCATCTTCTGTAAGATCGCGGACACGAGTGTTCAGGTCAATACCAGTATCACTCAGAATTTTCTGGGAAGTCGTTTTACCGATTCCGAAAATATATGTCAAGGCGATCTCAACGCGTTTATCACGTGGTAAATCCACGCCAGCTATACGTGCCATTTTACGCTACACCCCCTAGATAATTATCCCTGTTTTTGTTTGTGTTTAGGATTCTCACAAATAACCATTACATTCCCTTTGCGGCGAATGACTTTGCATTTTTCGCAGATGGGTTTTACAGAAGGTCTTACCTTCATGCTAATTACCTCCTCAAGTTTTACGTCCGTAAAACTTACTTGTAATCATTGTATCTGCTGACAAGCAATGATTTCATAAACATCTATTATAACATAGATTAGTGTTAAAGTGTCTATTTGCGGTAAGTTATACGACCTTTTGTCAAATCATAAGGTGACAATTGTACAACTACTTTATCTCCAGTCAGAATACGGATAAAGTGCATCCGTAGCTTTCCAGAAACATGAGCGAGAATCTGATGACCATTCTCTAATTCAACTTTGAACGTTGCATTCGGCAAGGGTTCAAGAACCACGCCTTCTACCTCAATAACATCTTCCTTGGCCACAGTCAGTCTCCTTTCTGTTCAACACTGTTTTCGGCAGATTCCAAGAACTTGGTAACTGCATAACGCAATTTCCCGTTCGTGACCCGACCGCTTTCTTGCAAACTGTTTACTACTTCGCTGCTGATCACCGGCATTAGCTCCAGATGAAGCAGATTCTTCTTCTTCGGCTGGTCAAACTTTCGTTTGTTCCCGTCGGCGATATAAACAAACTTCTCATCCGGTATTGCAATGATAACAGCAGGTTGAGGAGCTCCTTGACCTTTTAACACTTTCACAATTTGACCGACCTGCGGGTTCATTGTTGTTTTCACAAGAATCACCTACGCATTTAGTTTAGTTTTGTGAAAATCTCCATACCGTCCGGTGTAACCGCAACTGTATGTTCAAAATGGGCACATAATGAGCCATCAACAGTAACTACTGTCCATTTGTCTTCAAGCGTTTTGACATGTTGCGTGCCGGCATTTACCATCGGCTCGATTGCCAGAACCATTCCCGGCTTCAGCCTCGGTCCGCGATCCTTAACTCCATAATTAGGAATTTGAGGTGCTTCGTGCAGCTTCGTTCCGATACCATGTCCTACGTATTCACGTACAACAGACATACCAGCATCTTCAATAAAACGCTGTATCGCATGCGATATTGTAAACAAGCGTACATCTGGCTTGACCAGTTCAAGTCCTGCATACAAAGAACCTTCAGTTACTTCCAAAAGTTTTTTTGCATCATCAGAAATCTGTCCTACCGGATATGTCCATGCAGAATCTCCATGATAACCACGGTACTCAGCTCCAATATCAAGTGTAACGATGTCGCCTTCTTGCAATTTGCGTTTATTCGGGAATCCATGAACTAATTGCTCATTAACCGAAGCACAAATGCTGGCAGGAAAACCATTGTATCCTTTGAATGACGGTAAGGCATTTTGACTGCGAATATAACGGTCTGCAATCTGATCAAGGTGTTCGGTCGTAATACCTGGCTCGATCGCTTGCTTGATTAGACGATGCGTCTCAGCTACAATTCGCCCTGCTTCCCGCATAAAGCCTAGTTCTGTTTCGGATTTGCAAATGATCATTCTGCCTAACCTCTTAGTAATGAAACAATATCCTTAGATACTGCATCAATACTTTGATCGCCATCAATCTCTCTCAACAGCTTTTGATCACCGTAGTAAGCAATAAGAGGCGCTTCTGTTTTCGTATGATACTCATTCAGACGCGTTCCTACACTTTCTTCGTTATCATCAGCACGTTGATAAAGTTCACCACCATCAATATCACATACGCCTTCTTGCTTCGGCGGATTGAATTCAATATGGTAAGTAGCTCCACAAGTCTTGCAAATACGTCGTCCGGTAATCCGAACAAGCAATTTGTTGAGATCTACTTTTAAATTGATCACGTGGTCCAGCTTACGCTCCATTGCTGCCAGCATTTTATCCAGTGCTTCAGCTTGAGCTAAAGTTCTTGGAAAACCGTCAAGCAAGAAACCTTTTTTACAATCGGGCTGAGCAAGACGCTCTTCCACGATTCCGTTCGTTACGTCATCCGGTACAAGTAAACCTTGATCTATGAATTCTTTGGCTTTTACTCCAATAGGAGTTTCCTGTTTGATCGCTAGACGAAATGCATCGCCTGTAGAAATATGAGGAATACCTAGCTCTTTCACAATCACAGCTGCTTGTGTTCCTTTTCCTGCTCCCGGAGGCCCCATGAATATGATGTTCACGTAATGTCACTCCCCCTAAGACTAATGCTGCAAGAACAGCACGAAAGGCGCCGGTTGTGAACAAGCATGACTTATTCCAGCCGGAACCTGCCGTCTATTTATTGATAAAACCTTTGTAATGGCGTTTAATGAGCTGGCTTTCGATCGTTTTCATCGTGTCAAGGGCAACCCCAATAACGATAAGAAGCGATGTACCACCGATTTGCACAGATTGTGGCAAACCTGAAATAGCTCCTAAGAATACTGGTAGTACCGAGATAACCGCCAGGAATAATGATCCTGTCATGGTCAAACGAGTCATAACACGAGTCAAATAAGTAGCCGTTGGCTTACCTGGACGAACACCCGGGATATATCCACCATTCTTTTTCATATTATCGGCCATTTGCGTAGGATTCATTTGCACAAATGTATAGAAGAAAGTAAAACCTATGATCATTATAACATACAGCACCATACCAAGCGGTTTGTCATACCACAAATTCTGAGTAATCCATTTCGCCCAGAGATGAGTAGACCAGAAGCTTGCTATAATAATCGGAAATTGTAGCAATGAAACGGCAAAGATAACAGGGATAACACCCGCTGAGTTAACTTTCAACGGAATATGTGTATTCTGTCCACCATACATTTTGTTACCTACAACGCGTTTTGCATATTGTACTGGAATTTTACGAATACCCTGTTGGATAAAGATAACTCCGACAACGATGAAAATCACGACAATAACAACAATGGCTAACTTCGCAACATTAAAGAACGTCTGACCTTGTTGCAGGAAATCCGATTGAACCATATCACGGATATGCTGTGGAATAGCTGCAACAATACCAGCGAAGATGATGATCGAAATACCGTTACCGATTCCTTTTTCAGTGATTTGTTCCCCGAGCCACATCAAGAATGATGTACCCGCCGTCAACACGATTGCAATAATGATGTAATCTACCGCAGTAGCATTAGGAATCATTTCTGCATTGTATAAACGGTTGAAACCAATCGATGTACCAAAGGCTTGGATCAGACCCAGAATAACAGTACCATACCGGGTAATCTGTGCCAGTTTCTTTTTACCGTGTTCCCCTTGTTTGGCCCATTCCGCAAATTTCGGAATGACATCCATCGATAATAACTGAACTATAATGGATGCAGTGATATACGGCATGATCCCAAGGGCAAAAATGGAGAAATGCCCCAAAGCTCCCCCTGAGAAAGTATTTAGAAGACCGAATAGTTCTTTACCTTGAGCGTTAGCAGACTGGAAAACACTTTTGTCTACACCCGGAACCGGTACAAACGCACCGATACGGTAGACAATGAGCACCAGCAAGGTAAAGATAATCCGATTTCTAAGATCCTCAACCCGCCATATATTCTTTAGGGTCTTGAACATTAGATCACCTCGGTTTTACCGCCGGCAGCCTCGATTTTCTCTACCGCAGATTGAGAGAACTTATTCGCTTTTACAGTCAATTTCACAGTGATGTCGCCATTACCAAGAATTTTAATTCCGCTTCTTGCATTTTTAACGATTCCCTGTTCCATCAAGAACGTAGGAGTTACTTCTGTATCAGCAGCAAAGCTGTTTAAATCTTCGATGTTTACGAGTGCATATTCTTTACGAGTAGGGTTAACAAATCCGCGTTTAGGCAAACGACGATACAATGGATTTTGTCCGCCTTCAAATCCTGGACGAACTCCTCCGCCTGAACGAGAGTTTTGTCCTTTGTGACCACGACCCGATGTTTTACCAGTACCACTACTTGGACCGCGACCTACACGTTTGCGTTCCTTGCGTGAACCTGGGCTTGGTGAAAGCTCATGCAATTTCATCGTTCGTTGCACCTCCTTATTGATAGTAGGTTAATTTTTAAAAAATTAACCTTCGATTTCTTTTACAGATACTAAATGTTGCACTTGTTTGATCATACCGCGCATAGCAGCATTATCGTTTTGCACTACTGAGTGGTTCAGTTTACGTAGTCCTAGTGTTTTAACAGTAGTACGTTGTTTCTCTGAACGACCGATCACGCTACGGACGAGGGTAATTTCCAATTTAGCCATGAGGTTCCCTCCTTAACCGAGCAACTCTTCGATAGATTTTCCACGAAGTTTAGCCACGTCTTCAGCACGTTTCAAACGAGACAAGCCTTCTAACGTTGCGTTAACCATGTTCATGGAATTCGAAGAACCCAGAGATTTAGTCAAGATATTGCCTACACCAGCAAGTTCTAGTACAGCACGAACCGGTCCACCAGCAATAACTCCAGTACCTTCGGATGCTGGTTTCAACAATACACGTCCTGCTCCGAATTTACCTGTAACAAGGTGAGGAATTGTTGTTCCAACGATCGGAACATGAATCAAGTTTTTCTTAGCATCTTCGATGCCTTTACGGATAGCGTCAGGTACTTCACCGGCTTTACCGATACCAGCGCCTACCCAACCATTACCATCGCCCACTACTACAAGTGCGCTAAAGCTGAAACGACGTCCACCCTTAACTACTTTAGCTACACGATTAATGTTTACAACTCTTTCAGTCAGCTCTAAAGTGTTTGGATCAATACGCAAGTCGTTAACCTCCTTTTTACAATGTTTTAGAATTGAAGACCAGCTTCACGAGCTGCATCTGCCAAGGCTTGAATCCGTCCGTGATACAAGTAGCCTCCGCGATCAAATACAACAGCTGTGTGCCCTTTTTCAGATGCACGTTTTGCAACCAGTTCGCCAACTTTAGTAGCAGCTTCTACGCTACCGCCGTTTTTAATATCTGCAAGTTCTTTATCAAGAGTCGAAGCGGAAACCAAAGTTACACCCGCCACGTCATCGATCAATTGAGCGTAGATATGTTTAGCAGAACGGAATACGTTCAAACGTGGACGTTGAGAAGTACCAGTGATGTTCTTACGAACACGTAGGTGTCTTTTCAGACGTGCTTTATTTTTATCTGCTTTTGTAATCATGACTGTACATTTCACTCCTTTCACGTTGCCTTCACAGGCTCACTTCAACACGCATAAGGTAAAGGAACGTATTCCTTTATCTTATTTTTTCTTACCAGCTTTACCTTCTTTACGAAGAATACGCTCGCCTTCATACTTGATACCTTTACCTTTATATGGTTCTGGTTCACGTACGGAACGGATTTTTGCAGCGTAAGCTCCTACGCGCTCTTTATCGATTCCATTAACGATGATTTTCGTATTTGTAGGCACATCGAACTCGATGCCTGGTTCAGGAGAAATTTCTACTGGATGAGAGTAACCCACGTTTAGAACAATTTTGTCGCCAGATTTGCTTGCGCGGTATCCAACACCAACTAGTTCTAGGGATTTGGAGAAACCTGTAGTTACTCCACTCACCATGTTACTTACTACACTACGAGTAGTGCCGTGCAGGGAACGATGAGTCTTATTATCAGAAGGACGTTCGATTGTGATCGTGTTCTCTTCGATATTTACTTTCATATCTTTATGAATCTCACGGGAAAGCGTACCTTTCGGTCCTTTAACCGTAATTTGAGTATTATCCAAGTTGATTTCAACACCACTTGGTACTTCGATTGGTTTGCGACCAATACGAGACATAGAGTTGCACCTCCTTATTATATGACGTTAATTACCAAACGTAGCAAACAACTTCGCCGCCGCTTTTCGATTGACGAGCTTCTTTATCAGTTACTACCCCTTTAGAAGTAGAGATGATAGCGATTCCCAGTCCACCTAGTACGCGAGGGATTTCATTGCTTTTCGTGTAAACACGAAGTCCTGGTTTACTGATACGTTTCAAACCAGTAATTACACGTTCGTTATTTTGACCGTATTTCAAGAAAATACGGATAATTCCTTGTTTGTTATCCTCAACAACTTCAGCATCACGAATGAAACCTTCACGTTTTAGGATATCAGCGATTTGCTTCTTCATCGTAGAAGCAGGAACTTCAACTGTTTCGTGACGCACAACGTTGGCGTTACGAATACGAGTAAGCATATCAGCAATTGGATCTGACATAGTCATGTGTGTAAACCTCCTTCCCCTTAATCAAATGTTTACCAGCTTGCTTTTTTCACACCAGGGATCTGGCCTTTATGAGCCAATTCACGGAAGCAAATTCTGCAAATTTTGAACTTTTGCAATACCGAGTGTGGACGACCACAACGTTCGCAACGTGTGTATGCACGTACTTTGAACTTCGGAGTGCGTTGTTGTTTAACTTTCATTGAAGTTTTAGCCACTTAGCCTGACACCTCCTAATATTTTCGGAGAACTAGGGTTTATATCCGAACCCTGTACATTTCAATAATTATTTTACGAAAGGCATTCCCAATTGGGTAAGCAATTCGCGAGACTCTTCGTCAGTTTTAGCAGTCGTTACGATAACGATGTCCATACCACGAACTTTGTCTACTTTATCATACTCGATTTCCGGGAAGATCAATTGCTCTTTCAAACCCAGTGTATAGTTACCACGTCCGTCAAATGCTTTAGAAGAAACACCGCGGAAGTCACGTACACGTGGAAGTGTGATGTTGAACAATTTATCTAAGAAATAGTACATACGATCGCCACGAAGTGTTACTTTAACACCGATAGGCATGTTTTCACGAAGCTTAAATCCAGCGATAGATTTTTTAGCACGTGTGATAACTGGTTTTTGACCAGAAATCAATTGAAGATCGTTAACAGCAGAATCCAATACTTTGGAGTTCGATACTGCTTCACCTACACCCATGTTGATAACAACTTTTTCAACTTTCGGTACTTGCATAACCGTTGTATAGTTGAATTTTTGTACCAAAGCCGGGGAGATCTCATTCAAGTAAAGCTCTTTCATTCTTGTTGCCATTTTGGAAGGTCCTCCTTTCCGTAACAATTAGTATTAGTCGATTGTTTCACCGGAGCGTTTAGCTACGCGAACTTTTTTGCCGTTATCCAATGTTTTGTAACCGATACGGGTTACTTTTTTTCCGTCCTTAGGATCAACGTGCATTACGTTCGAAACGTGGATCGGCGCTTCTTGCTCAACACGTCCTCCTTGCGGATTCAGTTGAGTTGGTTTTTGGTGTTTGGTGATCATATTCACGCCTTCAACCAACACGCGGTTTTCACGAGGATACGCTGCGATAACGCGACCTTTTTTACCTTTGTCTTTACCGCTGATTACAAGAACCGTATCATCTTTTTTCACGTGTAGTTTGTGGTTGTGAGATTCCAACACTTTTTTCACTTTCGCCATTTGTGTACACCTCCTATAACTCACTTCAGGCCATAGCCTTTATATCTTACAATCGTTTAGATAACTTCCGGAGCCAAAGAAACGATTTTCATGAAGTCTTTATCACGCAATTCACGAGCAACTGGTCCAAAGATACGAGTACCACGAGGGCCTCTGTCATCTTTAACGACTACTGCTGCATTCTCATCAAATGCGATGTAAGATCCGTCTTTACGACGAACGGAACTCTTTGTACGAACGATTACCGCTCTTACAACATCACCCTTTTTGACAACGCCGCCTGGTGTTGCTTGTTTTACAGAACAAACGATCAAATCGCCGATTGCAGCTGTACGACGTCCAGTACCACCTAGTACGCGGATACACATAAGTTCTTTTGCGCCAGAGTTATCGGCTACAGCCAAACGTGTAAATGGTTGAATCATTGTTAGTTCCTCCTTCCAGACAGGTTAGCATCATTCATCAAATGATGATTGCTTCTTCTAC
This sequence comes from Paenibacillus kyungheensis, assembly GCF_028606985.1. Lineage (NCBI taxonomy): Bacteria > Bacillati > Bacillota > Bacilli > Caryophanales > Paenibacillaceae > Paenibacillus > Paenibacillus kyungheensis. The sequence goes on from NZ_CP117416.1 coordinate 4,415,842, forward strand.
AACTTCCACTAATCTCCAGTTTTTATCTTTAGATAATGGACGTGTCTCCATGATTTTAACAACATCACCAATTTTAGCAGTGTTATTTTCATCATGAGCCTTGAATTTTTTCGTATATTTAATACGTTTGTGATACAAGTCATGCTTTTTATAAGTTTCTACAGCAACAACGATGGTTTTATCCATTTTATCACTGACCACTTTGCCTACTTGTACTTTACGGGCATTGCGTTCGCTCATAGTTAATCTCCTTCCTAGCTGATAGCATTTAAGCTCTCAAATATTGGATTACGATGTGATTCCAAGTTCTCTTTCACGAACTACTGTTTTAGCACGTGCAATTTGTTTACGCACAGCACTGATACGAGTAGGGTTATCCAATTGACCGGTAGCAAGTTGAAAGCGCAGGTTAAAGAGTTCCTCTTTAAAACCAGCAATCTTTTGCTCGATTTCAGCAGTGGTAAGGTTGCGCAATTCATTAGCTTTCATTTGCTTCACCACCCAATTCTTCACGTTTCACAAACTTAGTTTTTACAGGCAACTTGTGAGAAGCAAGACGCATAGCTTCACGCGCGATCTCTTCAGAAACACCTGCAAGTTCAAACATAATTTTACCTGGTTTAACAACGGCAACCCATTTTTCTACGTTACCTTTACCACTACCCATACGAACCTCAAGAGGTTTTTGAGTGATTGGCTTGTCCGGGAAAATTTTGATCCATACTTTACCACCACGTTTGATATAACGAGTCATAGCAATACGAGCAGCTTCGATTTGACGGTTAGTGATCCAAGAAGGCTCAGTAGCTTGCAAACCGAATTCTCCGAAGTTCAATTCAGTACCGCCTTTAGCGCGACCTGACATGCTTCCGCGTTGTTGTTTACGGTGTTTTACACGTTTTGGTACCAACATGATTAGTTGCCTCCTTCCTGAGCAGCTTGTTTCTTAGCCGTAGGAAGAACCTCTCCACGATAAATCCATACTTTTACGCCAATACGACCATAAGTAGTATGCGCTTCTGCTGTACCATAGTCAATATCGGCACGAAGCGTATGAAGTGGAACAGTTCCTTCGCTGTAGCCTTCAGAACGGGCAATTTCAGCACCGCCAAGACGTCCGCTAACTGCTGTTTTAATTCCTTTAGCGCCTGAACGCATAGTTCTTTGAATTGCTTGTTTCAATGCACGACGGAAAGAAACACGACGTTCCAATTGTTGTGCAATACTTTCTGCAACTAGAATTGCATCAAGTTCTTGATTTTTGATTTCAGAAATGTTGATATGAACTTTTTTACCACCAGCAATTTTAGTTACTTGTGTACGAAGAACTTCAACTTCTGAACCACCGCGTCCGATAACCATACCAGGTTTAGCTGTATGGATCGTCACGTTCACACGATTAGCCGCTCTCTCGATTTCGATATGAGAGACAGCAGACTCTTTAAGTTTGGTTTTAAGGTATTCACGGATTTTAACGTCTTCGATAAGAAGATCGCCAAAGTCTTTACCAGCATACCATTTAGATTCCCAATCACGGATAATACCTACACGTAATCCGACGGGATTTACTTTTTGGCCCACACGTTTTCCCTCCTTCTATCTTATTTTTCAGCTACCACCAAAGAAATATGGCTGGTGCGTTTGTTAATTTTACTTGCACGTCCCATTGCACGAGGGCGGAAACGTTTCAGTGTTGGTCCTTGGTTAACGTAAACCTGGGAAATTACCAAGTTGTTAACATCAAAAGTCAACTCTTTTTCTGAGCTAATAAACTCAGCGTTGGCAATTGCGGAGTTAAGAAGCTTCTCAACAATTGGGGATGCGGATTTCGGCGTATGACGCAGAATTGCGATCGCTTCTCCAACTTGCTTACCGCGGATCAAGTCAACTACTAATTGAACTTTACGCGGAGCGATGCGTACAAACTTTGCGTGTGCTTTCGCTTGCATTGCGTGACCTCCTCTCTTACTTTAAATCCTTATATATTAACGTCTTGTTTTTCTGTCGTCATTAGCATGACCTTTGTACGTACGAGTTGGTGCGAACTCACCAAGCTTGTGTCCGACCATATCTTCCGTTACATATACCGGTACATGTTTGCGACCATCATAAACAGCGAATGTATGTCCGATAAATTGTGGGAAAATCGTCGAGCGACGGGACCAAGTTTTGATTACGACTTTTTTATCGTCTTCGTTCAATACTTCTACTTTTTTAAGCAAGTACCCGTCCACGAAAGGACCTTTTTTAAGACTACGGCTCATAGGTTGAATCCTCCCTTCATCTTTTCGTCACTTCACACTTTACAAGCATTCAAGCACAAATCTTACTTCGTGCGGCGGCGAATGATGTATTGATCGGAAGCCTTACCTTTTTTACGAGTTTTGTATCCAAGAGTAGGTTTACCCCATGGAGACATTGGAGATTTACGTCCGATTGGAGCTTTACCTTCACCACCACCGTGTGGGTGATCATTAGGGTTCATTACTACGCCTCGAACTTGTGGACGTTTGCCCAACCAGCGATTACGACCGGCTTTACCGATTTTAATCAATTCATGATCTTCATTACCAACAGATCCGATTGTAGCACGACATACTTTAAGTACGCGACGTACTTCACCAGAAGAAAGGCGAATGGAGACATATTTTTCTTCTTTACCAAGTAATTGAGCTTCCGTACCAGCTGCGCGAACAAGCTGACCACCTTTACCTGGTTTTAATTCGATATTGTGAATAACTGTACCAACTGGAATGTTTTCCAATGGAAGGCAGTTACCGATTTTGATATCAGATCCTACGCCAGAGAAAATTTGATCTCCAACTTTTAATCCTTTAGGAGCGATAATGTAACGTTTCTCTCCATCAGCATAGTGGATCAGAGCAATGTTAGAAGTACGGTTTGGATCGTACTCGATTGTAGCAACGTTACCTGGTATTCCATCTTTAGTACGTTTGAAGTCAATGATACGGTATTTACGTTTGTGTCCGCCGCCGTGGTGACGAACTGTAATTTTACCTTGGTTGTTGCGGCCTGCTCTTTTGAAAAGAGGAGCCAACAACGATTTCTCCGGTTGGTTCGTTGTAATCTCTTCGAATGTAGAAACACTCATGTTACGACGAGCCGGGGATGTCGGTTTGTACTTTTTAATTGGCACTGTTTATTCCTCCTTACTCTACAGATTCAAAAAACTCAAGCGGTTTACTTTCTGGAGCCAAAGTCACGATAGCTTTCTTCCATTCGGAAGTGTAGCCGGAATGACGTCCATAACGTTTCGGTTTAGCAGGCATGCGAAGAGTGTTTACTTTAGACACTTTCACTTTGAAAATTTCTTCAATTGCCTTTTTAACTTCCGTTTTATTAGAACGAATGTCTACTTCGAAAGCATATTTCAGTTCACTCATGTACTCGGCAGTGCGCTCAGTAATTACCGGACGCTTAATAATATCACGAGGATCTTTCATTACGCGAACACCTCCTCTACCTTGTGAACTGCATCCTTAGTAAGGATCAGCTTATCGTACGTAAGTACGTCTAGAACATTAACGCCGTCAGCTGCAACGAATTTAACACCTGGGATATTACGAGCAGATAGTGCAACATTATCATCATAACTAGGAGTTACGATCAATACTTTGCGATCTACTTTCAGGTTGTTCAAAATTGCTGCGAACTCTTTTGTTTTCGGTGCGCTAAAGCTTAGTGCATCCAAAACGATGATTTCGTTAGCTACTACTTTAGAAGATAAAGCAGATTTGATCGCTAAACGACGAACTTTTTTAGGCAGTTTGTAAGCATAGCTGCGTGGAGTCGGTCCAAATACTACGCCGCCGCCTTTCCATTGTGGAGAACGAGTAGAACCTTGACGCGCGCGTCCTGTTCCTTTTTGTTTCCATGGTTTACGTCCACCACCACGAACTTCAGAGCGTCCTTTTACTTTGTGATTACCTTGACGAAGGGAAGCACGTTGCATAATGACTGCATCATGAAGCACATGAGTGTTAGGTTCGATACCGAATACGGAATCACTCAATTCAACTTCGCCAACTTGGCTACCGTCGATACTATAAAGTGCTACTTTTGGCATTTCCTGTTCCTCCTTTCTTGATTGGTTATTTTTTAACCGTTTCTCTTACTTTTACATAACTATTTTTAGCACCAGGGATAGAGCCTTTAACGAGAATTACGTTACGTTCAGCATCTACTCTGATAACTTCGAGGCGTTGGATCGTTACTGTATCATGACCCATGTGACCTGGCAGACGTTTACCTTTCGGTACACGGTTCGCTTGGATAGAACCCATTGAACCTGGTCTGCGATGATAACGGGAACCGTGAGACATTGGTCCGCGGCTTTGGCCCCAACGTTTGATAACGCCGGCAAAACCTTTACCTTTAGAAATACCCGTTACGTCAACGAACTCACCTTGAGCAAACAAGTCTGCTTTGAGTTCCTGGCCAACCTCGACATTAGCGAGGTCAACACCGCGAATTTCGCGAACGTAGCGCTTAGGCACAGTATTCGCTTTAGTAGCGTGTCCTGCTTCCGGTTTGTTAGATCTGCTTGCTTTTTTATCAGCAAAACCGATTTGTACCGCTTCGTATCCGTCATTTTCCAGGTCTTTCTTCTGCAGAACCACACATGGTCCAGCTTCGATAACCGTTACAGGAATTACGTTACCTTCCGCGGTAAAGACTTGAGTCATACCCAGTTTTCTTCCTAAGATACCTTTCATGTTGACACCTCTTTTCATTTTACGTGTTACCACATCTATGTGGATTATAATTTAATTTCGATATCTACGCCAGACGGTAAGTCCAAACGCATCAATGCATCCACAGTTTGTGGAGTTGGGTTAACAATATCGATCAAACGTTTATGTGTACGTTGCTCGAATTGCTCACGAGAATCCTTGTATTTATGAACCGCACGAAGAACAGTGATAATCTGTTTTTCAGTAGGAAGCGGAATTGGTCCAGATACTCCTGCGCCAGAACGTTTAGCTGTTTCAACGATTTTCTCTGCGGATTGATCAAGAATTCTATGATCGTATGCTTTTAAACGAATACGAATTTTTTGCTTTGCCATTTTTAGTCCCTCCTTCTATCGCCCAATTTGGTATCGGACATACTCAGTGAAAATTTTCCGGCATACCGTCCATGGCAAAGGAGCCGGGTGTGTCGGTAACCTCTCACGTCATCGCAACGTCTCAGAACAACATTTATTATTGTATATGATAACAAACAGTTATGCAAGTCTTTTTTGAAACATTTACACAAAAAAATAAGACCTGTCTCCCTTATAAGGAAACAGGCCTCATTTGGTCTTTCGTTTACAGTACAATGTTACTTCGTTACAGTACAATGTTGCTTATATTAAAATCTTCAAATCATTTCTGATTCACAATGAAGATTTAATTATTTTTGGATAGATGCTACAGCGCCAGCGCCTACTGTACGTCCACCTTCGCGAATAGCGAAACGTGTACCTTCTTCAATCGCGATTGGATTGATTAGGGATACAGTAACAGTGATGTTATCACCAGGCATAACCATTTCAGTACCTTCTGGTAAAGAAATAACGCCAGTTACGTCAGTTGTACGGAAGTAGAACTGTGGACGGTAACCAGTGAAGAAAGGTTTGTGACGCCCGCCTTCTTCTTTAGTCAAAACGTATACTTGAGCAGTGAACTCAGTATGAGGTTTAACAGTACCTGGTTTAGAAAGTACTTGACCACGTTCGATTTGGCTACGCTCTACACCACGCAACAATGCGCCGATGTTGTCGCCCGCTTGTGCGGAATCCAACAATTTACGGAACATCTCTACGCCTGTAACAACGGATTTTTTAGTTTCTTCATGGATACCAACGATTTCGATCTCTTCGCCGACTTTAACAGTACCACGCTCTACACGACCAGTTGCAACTGTACCACGACCAGTGATCGAGAATACATCCTCAACAGGCATCAAGAAAGGTTTGTCAGTGTCGCGCTCTGGATCTGGAATGTAAGTATCGATTTCTTCAAACATTTCAACGATTTTTTTAGCCCATTCGCCATCAGGGTTAGCCAATGCTTCACGAGCAGATCCACGAGTGATTGGAGTATCGTCACCAGGGAACTCATATTCGTTAAGAAGGTCGCGTACTTCCATTTCAACCAATTCCAAAAGCTCTTCGTCTTCAACCATGTCGCATTTGTTTAAGAATACAACGATGTAAGGTACGCCTACTTGACGAGACAACAAGATGTGCTCGCGAGTTTGTGGCATAGGACCGTCAGCTGCAGATACAACCAAGATCGCTCCGTCCATTTGTGCAGCACCAGTGATCATGTTTTTAACGTAATCGGCGTGACCTGGGCAGTCAACGTGTGCATAGTGACGGTTAGGTGTTTCGTACTCAACGTGTGCAGTTGAGATTGTGATACCGCGTTCGCGCTCTTCTGGAGCTTTATCGATTTGATCAAATGCTACAGCAGCACCACCGTAAGTTTTAGACAATACAGTTGTGATTGCAGCAGTCAAAGTTGTTTTACCATGATCGACGTGACCAATAGTTCCGATGTTAACGTGCGTTTTATTACGTTCAAATTTAGCCTTTGCCATGTTAAACGTTGCCTCCTTGAAGGTAGAGTTGTTTATATTTTAGTTTGAAATGTACAGAGAGCAGTCATGCTACTTCCTGTACATCCCAGAAGTGAAAACGGATTAAGAACTTAGCCGTTTGCTTTGGAGCTAATTTCGTCAGCGATGCTCTTAGGTACTTCTTCATAATGAGAAAGTTCCATTGAGAACACACCGCGACCTTGTGTACCAGAACGAAGTGTTGTGGAATATCCAAACATTTCAGATAAAGGTACTTTTGCACGAATGATTTGAGTACCACCGCGTGAATCCATACCTTCGATACGGCCACGACGAGAGTTTAACATACCCATAACATCACCCATGTATTCTTCAGGTACTGTTACTTCAACTTTCATGAGTGGCTCAAGCAATACAGGACGACATTTGTCTTTTGCAGCTTTAAGCGCCATAGATCCGGCAATTTTAAATGCCATCTCATTGGAATCGACATCATGATAAGATCCGTCCACTACAGTAGCTTTTACGTCTACTAGTGGGAAACCAGCAAGAACACCGTTCTTCATAGCTTCTTCAATACCTTGTAGTGCAGGACCAATGTATTCTCTTGGTACTGAACCACCGACAACTTTACTTTCGAACTGACTACCAGTACCTGCTTCAAGAGGTTCGAACTCAACCCATACATGACCGTATTGACCACGACCACCGGATTGACGAACAAATTTACCCTCGACGCGAGCTGGTTGACGGAATGTTTCACGATAAGCAACCTGAGGTTTACCTACGTTAGTGTCCACTTTGAATTCGCGACGCATACGGTCAACGATGATTTCAAGGTGAAGCTCACCCATACCCGCCAAGATTGTTTGGCCAGTTTCTTCATCCGTATGAGCACGAAGAGTTGGATCTTCTTCAGTCAATTTGGACAAAGCAATACCCATTTTATCTTGGTCAGCTTTTGTTTTTGGTTCAACTGCGAGTTCGATAACTGGATCAGGGAAGTTCATTGACTCCAAGATAACAGTTTCTTTCTCATCACACAGTGTATCACCTGTACCTGTATCTTTCAAACCAACAGCTGCCGCGATATCACCGGAGAAAACTTCGCTGATCTCTTGACGAGCGTTAGCATGCATTTGCAGGATACGACCAATACGTTCGCGTTTGCCTTTAGTAGCATTAAGAACGTAAGAACCGGATTGCAATACGCCAGAATATACGCGGAAGAACGTAAGTTTACCCACGTAAGGGTCTGTCATAATTTTGAACGCTAGTGCAGAGAATGGCTCTTCATCCGAAGAATGACGAACTGCCTCTGTGCCGTCTTCGTGCAAACCTTTAATTGCCGGTACATCCGTAGGAGCCGGAAGGTAGTCGATAACAGCATCCAACATAGGTTGAACACCTTTGTTACGGTAAGAAGAACCACAGATTACAGGGAAGATTTTAACGTCACAAACACCTTTACGTAGAGCAGCCTTAATCTCAGCGACTGTTGGCTCTTCTCCTTCAAGGTATTTCATCATTAGATCTTCATCTAGTTCTGCAACTCTTTCGATCAAGTCAGCACGCAGTTCTTCAACTGTTGCTTTAAGATCTTCTGGAATTTCGATAGATACTGGATCGCGTCCAAGATCATCTTGATATTCGATAGCTGTTTGCTCGATGATATCGATAATACCAACGAAGTCATTCTCTGCGCCGATCGGCAATTGAATCGCTACTGCGTTCGCTTGCAGACGTTCACGCATGTCTTTAACAACGTTAAGGTAGTCAGCACCAATAATATCCATTTTATTAACATATGCTATACGAGGTACACCATAACGATCTGCTTGTCTCCAAACAGTCTCGGATTGTGGTTCTACACCCTCTTTTGCACTAAATACGCCTACTGCTCCGTCCAATACACGCAGGGAACGTTCAACTTCAACTGTAAAGTCAACGTGACCTGGAGTATCAATGATATTAACGCGGTAGCCTCTCCACTGAGCCGTAGTAGCTGCGGACGTAATAGTGATCCCGCGCTCTTGCTCTTGTTCCATCCAGTCCATTGTAGCAGCGCCTTCGTGAACTTCACCGATTTTGTGCGTACGGCCTGTATAGAACAAGATACGTTCTGTAGTGGTAGTTTTACCAGCATCGATATGAGCCATGATACCAATATTACGTGTATTTTCTAAGGAGAACTCTCTTTTTGCCATGAATGGGTGCTCCCTTCAAAAATATCAATTTTTGAAATAAAGGCTTTAATCCTACCAGCGGTAGTGAGCGAATGCTTTATTCGCTTCAGCCATTTTGTGTGTATCTTCGCGTTTTTTCACTGCTGCGCCTGTATTGTTAGAAGCATCAATGATTTCAGCTGCTAAACGTTCTTCCATTGTTTTTTCTCCGCGGCTACGTGAATAGTTCACTAACCAACGAAGTCCCAATGTAGTACGTCTTTCAGGTTTAACTTCGATCGGAACTTGATAGTTAGCACCACCTACACGGCGAGCTTTAACTTCGAGAACTGGCATGATGTTCTTAATTGCCGCCTCAAATACTTCCATAGGATCGTTACCTGTACGTTCTTGAATCAATTTGAAAGAATTGTAAAGGATGCTTTGAGCAACCCCACGCTTTCCGTCGACCATAATGCGGTTAATCAAACGTGTAACCAACTTGCTGTTATACATAGGATCTGGCAATACGTCTCTTTTCATTACTGGACCTTTTCTTGGCATGGTTATCCCCCTTTCTTAGATATGCAGCGCAGTGGTCTGCGCTAACGAATTATTTTTTCTCTTTTGGACGTTTTGTACCGTATTTTGAACGTGATTGCATACGATTGTTTACGCCTGCTGTATCCAAAGCACCACGAACGATATGATAACGAACCCCTGGTAAATCTTTAACCCGTCCACCGCGGATAAGTACCACGCTGTGTTCTTGAAGGTTATGACCGATACCTGGAATGTAAGCAGTAACCTCGATACGGTTCGTTAAACGAACACGAGCATACTTACGAAGTGCGGAGTTCGGTTTTTTTGGAGTCATAGTACCTACACGAGTACATACACCACGTTTTTGTGGAGCGCTAATGTTCGTCTCTTGACGCTTCAAAGCATTGTACCCTTTTTGAAGTGCAGGTGATTTTGATTTCTCAATTTTTGCTTGACGTCCTTTACGGACTAATTGATTAATAGTTGGCATTGTGTTGCCACCCCCTTCCCATATTTGTAGTTCCAATATAAACCATATATTAAGTCCACAGACCCAGGTGGTTCATAAAAGAACAAATGAAAAGCCTTTGCCTGCCACTCACGACCAGCAAAAACATTCCTGATTGCATTACATTATTTAAGGACAACGGCCATAGCAGTTCCCACTTCGATTCCGCAAGCTTTGCCCAATTCTTTCATTGTATCCACATAAGTGATTTTAACAGAATGAGTCGAGCATAATTGAACGATTTTCGAGATGAGATGATTTTCCGCATCCTGCGCAACATAGACTTCTTCAGCTTGACCCGTCTCGACCATCCGCATAGTTTGCTTCGTGCCTACTTTGATCCGGGCATCCTTTAATCCTTTGTCATTAGTCATCTTCCGATTTCCTCCAAAAGATCAGGGATCAGCACTCTATTCACGCACCTTTGCTATAGTACCATTAGCTAAAGGATACTGTCAATAGATAACTATAATTCTATTTGATAAATAATTGTTATATTGTCTTATCACACTCATTAAATCGTAGCTAAAACTGAATAATATAATCATTATTCAGCTTAGCCACGTATGGATGAGCAATACAACTTTATAGTTACTTCTTTAATTAATCAACAGTTACTGTTTCCAGACCTTCTTGCTTTGGTTCAAGTTTGTCTGCATCCTCAAATTGAACGCTACGGTAACGATTCATTCCTGTACCAGCTGGAATTAACTTACCGATAATAACATTCTCTTTAAGTCCAAGTAATTTATCGACTTTACCTTTGATTGCTGCATCAGTAAGGACACGAGTTGTCTCCTGGAAGGATGCCGCAGACAAGAAGGAATCAGTTTCCAGAGATGCTTTGGTAATACCAAGCAATACTGGTTTAGCAACTGCTGGCTCTTTGTCAGCCATGATTGCTACTCTGTTTGCATTCTCGTATTCGTACATATCAACAAATGAACCTGGCAACAATGTAGTTTCACCAGCATCGATGATACGGATTTTACGTAACATCTGTCTGATCATAACTTCAACGTGCTTATCATTGATTTCTACACCCTGGTTACGATATACACGTTGTACTTCTTGCAGGATATAGTTTTGTACGCCACGGATACCTTTGATACGTAGCATTTCTTTAGGGTCAATCGAACCATCTGTTAGTTCATCCCCAGCTTCGATTTCCATACCTTCTTTAACTCTTAGGCGGGAACCGTAAGTAACAGGGTAAACTTTAGTTTCCGCTTCACCTTCAACCTCGATTTCGCGACGGTCTTTAGCTTCACGAATTTCTTTAACAATACCATCAATTTCACTGATGATTGCTTGACCTTTAGGATTACGCGCTTCGAAAAGCTCTTGAATACGCGGCAAACCTTGAGTAATATCGTCTCCTGCAACACCACCGGTATGGAACGTACGCATTGTAAGCTGTGTTCCTGGTTCCCCGATAGATTGTGCTGCAATAATACCAACTGCTTCACCAATCTCAACGTGTTTACCAGTAGCAAGGTTACGACCGTAACATGTTTTACATACTCCGTGTTTTGCACGACAACTAAGCACTGAACGGATTTGAAGTTTTTCAACTCCAGCTTCAACGATTGCTTCAGCTTTATCCGAATCAAGTAATTCGTTACGACGAGCAAGAATCTCACCTGTTTGTGGATGGCGAACAGTTTCGAAGCAATAGCGACCTTCTAAACGATCGTATAGATCTTCAATAACTTCTTTACCATCTTGAATACGGCTTACAGTGAAACCTTTATCGGTTCCGCAATCTTCTTCACGTACGATTACATCTTGTGCTACGTCAACTAGACGACGAGTTAGGTAACCTGAGTCAGCGGTACGAAGTGCTGTATCCGCCAAACCTTTACGCGCTCCGTGAGTAGAAAGGAAGTACTCTAGTACTGTCAGACCTTCACGGAAGTTCGATTTGATAGGAAGTTCGATAATACGACCGGATGGATTCGCCATCAGACCGCGCATACCACCAAGCTGAGTGATCTGCGATTTGTTACCACGAGCTTTGGAGTCAACCATAAGCATAATAGAGTTATAGCGATCCATTGATTTCATAAGAACTTCTGTAATATCGTCCTTCGTACGAGACCAGATCTCAATAACACGATCATAACGCTCTTCATTCGTAATCAAACCACGACGGTATTGATTCGTAATAACAGCAACTTTTTTATCAGACTCATCCAAAATTCCTTGTTTTTCAACAGGAACAATAACGTCAGATACACCAACAGTAATACCTGCACGCGTAGAATAAGTGAATCCAAGTTGCTTGATTTTATCCAAAATCATAGATGTTAATGTTGTATGGTAAATTTCAAAACAACGAGCGATAATTGAACCCAAATACTCTTTACCGATAGCGCCTGTTTGAGGAACACTACTGATAAATTCACGGATATTTACGCCTTTATCATAGATAAAGTAATGATCCGGTGTACCTTGGAACAAGTTACGACGTGTTGGCTCATTGATGTACGGGAATGATTCAGGGAAAATCTCGTTAAAGATAATTCGTCCGATAGTTGTTACCATCATTCCTGTTTGTTGCTTCTCTGTAAAGCTTGTTTTGTTCAACGCTTTAACAGGGATTGCTACACGAGCATGCAATGAAGCTACACCACGTTGATAACCAGATACTGCTTCGTTTACTGTACGCAGGATCATACCAGAACCTTTAGCTTCATCGTTATCCATTGTTAGATAGAATGAGCCCAAGACCATATCCTGTGAAGGAGTAACAACTGGTTTACCATCTTTAGGGTTCAAAATGTTACCAGATGCAAGCATCAAGATGCGTGCTTCGGCTTGCGCTTCAGCAGACAATGGTACGTGAACCGCCATTTGGTCACCATCAAAGTCAGCATTATATGCTGTACATACCAGTGGATGAAGACGAATAGCGCGTCCTTCAACCAAAATAGGTTCAAATGCTTGAATACCAAGTCTATGCAGCGTAGGTGCGCGGTTTAGAAGAACTGGATGTTCTTTGATTACTTCTTCTAGTACATCCCATACTTCTGGACTTACACGTTCTACTTTGCGTTTTGCGCTCTTGATATTATGAGCAAGACCTTTGTTAACCAATTCTTTCATAACGAAAGGTTTGAATAACTCTAGTGCCATCTCTTTTGGAAGACCACATTGGTACATTTTCAGGTAAGGACCTACAACGATAACCGAACGACCAGAATAATCGACACGTTTACCTAGTAAGTTCTGACGGAAACGTCCTTGTTTACCTTTTAGCATATGGCTAAGAGATTTCAATGGACGGTTACCTGGTCCTGTTACTGGACGACCACGACGACCATTATCAATAAGAGCATCGACAGCTTCTTGAAGCATACGTTTCTCATTTTGTACGATAATGTCAGGCGCGCCTAGATCCAATAAACGTTTAAGACGGTTATTACGGTTAATTACACGACGATACAAATCATTCAAGTCAGACGTCGCAAAACGTCCACCATCCAACTGTACCATCGGACGAAGTTCTGGAGGGATAACTGGCAATACATCCATGATCATCCAATCAGGGAAGTTACCAGAGTTACGGAATGCTTCGATAACTTCAAGGCGTTTGATCGCACGATTACGACGTTGACCTTGAGCGGTACGTAGCTCTTCACGTAAAAATTCTAATTCTTTATCGATATCAAGGTCTTGAAGCAATCTTTTAATCGCTTCTGCACCCATACCTGCATGGAAACCATGACCGTATTTTTCACGGTAGCTACGGTATTCTTTTTCAGATAAAAGTTGTTTTTTCTCCAGTGGAGTCTCACCTGGATCAGTAACAACATAAGATGCGAAGTAAATTACTTCTTCCAAAGAACGTGGAGACATATCAAGTGCTAGACCCATACGGCTTGGAATACCTTTGAAATACCAAATGTGAGATACAGGAGCAGCAAGCTCAATGTGTCCCATACGTTCGCGACGTACTTTAGCGCGTGTTACTTCAACGCCGCAACGATCGCAGACTACGCCTTTGTAACGTACACGTTTGTATTTACCGCAGTGGCATTCCCAGTCTTTGGTTGGTCCAAAAATACGTTCACAGAACAACCCGTCTTTCTCTGGTTTAAGCGTACGATAGTTGATTGTCTCCGGTTTTTTAACTTCTCCGCGGGACCAAGAACGAATTTTGTCTGGGGAAGCTAGCCCAATTTTCATAAATTCGAAATTGTTAACGTCTATCAAAAGACACCCCTCCTAAGGCCAAATCCTGTTTATTGTCATTCTTATCAAAAGCTGTATAAATCCCAAAACATGATCTCACCAATAAGGGATAGACCGGGATAAATCTCCGGTCTACCTTCATTGTTAGATCACATAGGGAATGTGTAGTGGCAATAGTTACTCGGCTCCGACTTCAGAACCTTCTAGATTAAGACTTAGCTTATCGTTCGTGCTAGTCTCTTCTTCATCATCCAATTCTCGCATTTCAATCTCATTCTCATTTTCGTTGAGAATTTTGACATCCATACCCAAACTTTGCAATTCTTTGATTAGAACTTTGAATGACTCAGGAACGCCTGGTTCAGGAACATTCTCGCCTTTAACGATGGATTCGTATGTTTTCACACGACCAACGACATCATCGGATTTGACTGTAAGGATTTCTTGTAGGGTATATGCAGCACCATAAGCTTCAAGTGCCCATACTTCCATCTCCCCGAAACGCTGTCCACCAAACTGAGCTTTACCACCCAGCGGCTGTTGCGTAACCAAAGAGTAAGGACCTGTAGAACGAGCATGGATTTTATCATCAACCATGTGTGCCAGCTTGATCATGTGCATGACACCAACAGTTACTTCACGTTCAAATTCTTCACCGGTTCTACCATCGTAAAGGATAGTTTTACCATTACGTTGCATACCTGCTTCTTCCATCGTATCAAATACATCGTACTCTTTTGCTCCATCAAATACTGGTGTAGCAACATGAATACCCAGTTTCATCGAAGCCATACCTAAATGGACTTCAAGAATCTGACCGATGTTCATACGGGAAGGTACACCTAGTGGATTCAATACAACTTGTACTGGAGTACCATCAGGCATAAACGGCATATCTTCTTCTGGCAAAATACGTGCTACAACACCTTTGTTACCATGTCGTCCCGCCATTTTATCGCCTTCAGAGATTTTACGTTTTTGAGCAATGTACGCACGTACCAAGTGATTAACACCCGGTGGCAACTCATCGCCATTTTCTCTAGTGAACACTTTAACGTCTACAACAATACCATCTGTACCATGCGGTACACGAAGACTAGTGTCGCGAACTTCACGAGCTTTTTCACCAAAGATAGCATGCAGAAGGCGTTCTTCAGCAGTTAGTTCAGTTACACCTTTAGGAGTTACTTTACCAACAAGAATATCACCAGCAGCAATTTCAGCACCGATACGAATAATTCCGCGTTCGTCAAGGTTTTTAAGTGCTTCTTCACCAACGTTAGGAATATCACGTGTGATTTCTTCAGGTCCAAGTTTAGTGTCACGAGCTTCAGATTCGTATTCCTCGATATGAATCGAAGTGTATACATCTTCTTTAACAAGTTTTTCACTCAATAGGATCGCATCTTCATAGTTGTAACCTTCCCAAGTCATGAAGGCAACGACTACGTTACGTCCTAATGCAATCTCGCCCATC
The DNA here is from genome assembly GCF_028606985.1 of Paenibacillus kyungheensis. Classification (NCBI taxonomy): domain Bacteria; kingdom Bacillati; phylum Bacillota; class Bacilli; order Caryophanales; family Paenibacillaceae; genus Paenibacillus; species Paenibacillus kyungheensis. The sequence continues at coordinate 4,431,320 of NZ_CP117416.1, forward strand.
TCAGTCGAAGGACCATCAGCAAGGATATCTCCTTTTTTGATGTAATCGCCTGTTTTAACGATTGGACGTTGATTAATACAAGTTCCCTGATTCGATCTCATAAATTTGTGTAATTTATGTTTAATAAGATCGCCTTTTACTTCTTTGCCATCTACGACTTCAATACGACGTACTGTAATCTCGTTAGCAGTAGAGCGTTCAACGATTCCATCATGTTTACTTACGATACAAACGCCTGAATCTTTAGCTGCTTTGTGCTCCATACCTGTACCAACTAGTGGCGCTTTAGGAATAAGCAAAGGAACAGCCTGACGCTGCATGTTAGAACCCATCAATGCACGGTTGGAGTCATCATTTTCCAAGAAAGGAATCAATGCTGTTGCTACAGACACAACCTGTTTAGGAGATACGTCCATATAATCAACACGTTCATTTGGCATTGGCAAAATGTTATCCGCTTGTTTGTTATAACGAACGATAACCATTTCTTCAGCGAAAGATCCATCTTCATTCAATGCTGCATTCGCCTGAGCGACAACATAGTTATCTTCTTCATCAGCAGTCAAATAATCAATTTGATCTGTAACACGGTTTGTCTTCGGATCTACACGACGGTATGGAGCTTCAATAAAGCCATACTCATTAATACGTGCAAATGTAGACAAGGAGTTAATCAAACCGATATTCGGTCCCTCTGGAGTCTCGATCGGACACATACGGCCATAGTGACTGTGATGGACGTCACGAACTTCAAAGCCTGCGCGTTCACGAGTCAAACCGCCGGGTCCCAAAGCAGATAAACGACGTTTGTGCGTCAATTCACCTAATGGGTTCGTTTGGTCCATAAACTGTGAAAGCTGGGAGCTACCGAAGAACTCTTTGATCGATGCAATAACAGGACGTATATTGATCAAAGCTTGTGGTGTAATGACGTTAGCATCTTGAATAGACATTCTTTCACGAACCACACGTTCCATACGGGACAAACCGATACGGAATTGGTTTTGTAAAAGCTCACCTACAGAACGCAAACGACGGTTACCCAAGTGATCGATATCATCTGTATCGCCAATACCGTTCAACAAGTTCAAGAAATAACTTATTGAAGCGATAATATCAGCTGGAGTAATATTTTTAACTGTTTTATCAATAATTCCGTTCGCAATCAAAGTAACGACTTTACCATCTTCGATTGGAGAGAATACATTGATGCTTTGCATTGGGATATCGTTATCATCCAATACGCCGCCAGCTACATGATATGTTTTATGATTCAAATCGCCTTCCAAATACGGCATAATTTCGTCTAAAAGACGACGGTCTACCATTTGTCCAGCTTCAGCAATAATTTCGCCTGTATCCGTATCAATAAGCGTCTCAGCCAAACGTTGGTTGAATAGACGGTTTTTGATGTGGAGTTTTTTGTTGATTTTGTAACGACCTACGTTAGCAAGGTCATAGCGTTTTGGATCAAAGAAACGTGCTACTAACAAGCTTTTCGCATTGTCGAGAGTTGGTGGTTCACCTGGACGCAAACGCTCATAAATTTCAATCAGCGCTTTGTCAGTGGAATCCGTGTTATCTTTATCTAAAGTATTGCGGATATATTCATCATTACCAAGTAGGTCTAAGATTTCAGCATCTGTACCGAATCCAAGTGCCCGTAGTAGTACTGTAACTGGAATCTTACGAGTACGGTCAATACGAACATAAATGATATCCTTAGCATCCATTTCAAGTTCAAGCCATGCGCCACGGTTAGGAATAACTGTAGCAGTATATGATGTTTTACCATTCTTATCGACTTTAGTGCTGAAATAGACGCTGGGAGAGCGAACCAACTGGCTGACAATAACCCGTTCTGCACCATTAATAACAAAGGTACCGGTTTCCGTCATCAACGGGAAATCACCCATAAATACTTCCTGCTCTTTGACTTCACCCGTTTCTTTGTTGATGAGACGGACTTTTACCCGAAGTGGAGCAGAATAAGTAACGTCACGCTCTTTTGCGTCGTCTACTGTATATTTCGGCTCACCAAGGCTGTAATCGATGAACTCAAGAACCAAATTGCCTGTAAAATCTTGGATTGGCGAGATATCGTGAAACATTTCGCGCAAACCTTCTTCCAAAAACCACTGATATGATTTTTGTTGGATTTCGATCAGGTTAGGTACTTCAAGAACTTCGTTAATTCGTGCATAACTTCGCCGAGTGCGTCGACCATATTGAACAAGATGTCCTGCCAACTTAAACTCACCCCTTAATGTCTACTCGCTTAAAAATTTCATTGCGAACTACTGTTTGGATCACGTATAATAGGTGCATACATAGAAGTTCACATCCATTAAATAGAGAAAAGCCCTTATCGAATGCTTTCGAAAAAAGAGCAGCATCAGCTATCAACGCATGTGATTACACATTTGAATGCTGTATAACGGTTGAAATTGACCGAAATACCCCTTAATATACGATTATAGACAATACTAAACACCTTCGTGGATGAATAATTTTCATGATTATTTCAGAAAACTAAAGCCAAGAAGGGCATCTTAATACTGACATTTTGTAATCATACCACGTTCAGAACTTCGAGTCAATGATCCTAAAGCAACTTTTATTTTGTCGCTTTAAAAATCCGATAGCCTTTATCCTTTGTTACTTCCTCTACCGTTTCAAACAACTCTTCTAATTTAGCTTTGGCTGAAGGTGCACCTTGCTTCTTCTGAATCACAATCCACAATGTGCCATTTGTATTCAAATGTTCAAAAGCCTCTTCAAAAATAGTATGAACTGTTGATTTACCTGCACGAATAGGTGGATTGGTTAAAATCACATCAAACATCTTCCCTTTGACTGAACTAAACAAATCACTTTCCAAAATAGTTACGTTTGTGATCCCATTCAATTTTGCATTTTCTTTTGCTAATTGAACAGCTCTTTCGTTTACATCAATCATTGTCACATGACCTTTAGCAGCAAGATAAGCAGCTGATAACCCCATAGGTCCATACCCGCAACCTACATCTAATACTTGAGCATCTTCATGAATATCCATCGCCTCAATCAACACACGACTTCCATAATCAATACCTGTTTTGGAAAAAACACCAGCATCGCTTGTAAAACGAAATACTTTACCTCGCAAGGTTGCTTCCAGGACTCGCCGATCGTGTGCCGCTCCTGGCTGATTGGAATAATAATGGTCTCCCATATTCTCCGCTCCCTCTTTTCAAGCTGATCTACAAAACAAACCCCTTGAACGAATTCAAGGGGTTTGCCGAAAATAAGAGAAAAACTCTTATTTTACTTCTACAGATGCGCCAGCTGCTTCTAATTTTTCTTTGATAGAATCAGCTTCTTCTTTAGCAACGTTTTCTTTGATTGCTTTAGGAGCGTTATCTACTACTTCTTTAGCTTCTTTCAAGCCAAGACCAGTGATTTCGCGTACTGCTTTGATTACGTTGATTTTAGATCCGCCAGCAGAAGTCAAGATAACTTCGAATTCTGTTTGCTCAGCAGCAGCTTCTCCGCCACCAGCGCCACCAGCAGCAGCTACAGGAGCAGCAGCAGTTACGCCGAATTCTTCTTCAATTGCTTTTACAAGATCGTTTAATTCAAGAACTGTCATGCCTTTGATGGCTTCAAGGATTTGTTCGTTACTCATTTGTAAACCCTCCATATAATGGTTTTATTTTTAAATCAATTTTAGCTGATCACACAGCCATCGTTATATCTGTTAAACAAATGTAACGGTTGAGCAAAAAGCTTACGCGCTTTGCTCTTCTTTTTCTGCAACAGCTTTGACAGCCAGTGCAAAACCGCGCATTGGTGCTTGAAGCACGCTGAGAAGCATAGACAACAAACCTTCGCGTGATGGCAATTCTGCCAACGCTTTGATTTCTTCAGCTCCAACAATACGTCCTTCAACCACTCCACCTTTTAATTGAAGAGCATCGTTTTTCTTAGCGAAGTCATTCAAAATTTTAGCTGGAGCAATTGCATCATCTTTACTGAAAGCAATAGCAGTAGGACCGGTAAGAATTTCATTCAAACCAGCAAGATCAGCAGATTCAGTAGCACGACGAACCAATGTATTTTTCAATACTTGGAATTCAACTCCAGCTTCACGTAATTGCTTACGTAATTCTGTAACTTGAGCTACGTTTAGACCACGATAGTCAGCTACAACTGTAGTTGTGCTTTCGCGCAATTTACTTGCTACAACTTCTACCGCTTCTTGTTTTGCTTGGATTACTTTTGCGTTTGCCAAATTGGACACCTCCTGATCGTATTCTAGCTTTTCTCTGTTTCCGTAGAAGTCAGAAGAAAAGACTTTCCTACACGGACATTAAAAAAAGCCCCCGCAGAATGACGAAGGCTTGATTGAGCGGAACCGAGACGCAGACTAATCTGCGCTCCCAAGTATCCGGTATTCTATCATAACACCTCGGTAGGAAATTAAGCCTATTACAGCACCTACTGTCTACGGTTAAACATATTCAAATGTAAATGCAAGTACAAAGTTCAAGCATTTTCACAACTTTTACATAATATCAAGTATATTGACTATTGTCAACAACTAATTATCTGTAAGTAGAAGCGTTGATGCGTGCGCTTGGTCCCATTGTCGAAGAAATCGCAATGTTTTTAAGGTAAACACCTTTTGCAGCAGCAGGTTTAGCACGGTTAAGAGCTTCAACAAGTGCAGAAAGGTTATCGTTCAATTGCTCAGAACTGAAAGATACTTTACCGATAGGAGCGTGAATTTGTCCTGCTTTGTCTAGACGGTATTCGATTTTACCAGCTTTGATTTCTTGAACAGCTTTGGTAACGTCGAATGTTACTGTGCCGGCTTTAGGGTTAGGCATAAGACCTTTACCACCAAGCAAACGACCCAATTTACCAACTTCGCTCATCATGTCAGGCGTAGCTACGCAGACATCAAATTCGAACCATCCTTGTTGGATTTTGTTAATCATATCTTGATCGCCTACGAAATCAGCTCCAGCAGCTTCTGCTTCTTTTGCTTTTTCTCCTTTAGCGAATACCAAGACACGTTGAGTTTTACCAGTACCGTGTGGCAATACAACTACACCACGAACAGCTTGGTCTTGTTTACGTGGGTCTACGCCCAAACGTACTGCTGCTTCAACAGTTTCGTCGAATTTTGCAGTAGATGCCTTTTTCACTAGTTCAACAGCTTCTGAAGGCTCGTAAGTTGCTTCGCTATCAATAAGCTTAACAGCTTCTAAATATTTTTTACCGTGTTTAGCCATTTTATATTCCTCCTTTGTGGTATTAGCGGATATTCCTCCCACAACTACTGGGTTCATAAACGAACTCAGTACTGAGACTATTCACTACAAGAGTGAATTAGTCTTCGATCGTGATACCCATGCTACGTGCTGTACCTTCAACCATCAACATCGCCGCTTCTACGGACGCTGCATTCAAGTCAGGCATTTTTTGTTCTGCAATTTCACGAACTGCGGAACGTTTAACAACTGCAACTTTTTTCTTGTTAGGTTCGCCAGATCCTTTTTCGATCTTAGCAGCAACTTTTAAAAGAACTGCAGCCGGTGGAGTTTTAGTGATGAAAGTGAAAGAACGATCTTCAAACACTGTGATTTCAACCGGAATGATCAAACCTGCTTGATCAGCTGTACGAGCGTTGAATTCTTTACAGAATGCCATGATGTTGACACCTGCTTGACCCAATGCCGGACCTACTGGAGGAGCCGGATTCGCTTTACCCGCTGGAATTTGCAGTTTCACCATTTTGATTACCTTTTTAGCCATGTAAAACACCTCCTTGCGAATAGTGGTAGACGGACATTGCTGCCCTCCCACGCAAAACGCCGCATTATATGAAAATCGTAATCCTCATATAATTACGGTAAAACTGGAAGCACTGATCAGGAGCCATTGTGATAAGATCATCAACGATTCCCCGTGTCATCCTAGAAACCTACTATATCTTTTCCACTTGAGTATAATCTAGCTCAAGCGGGGTTTCCCGTCCGAACATGTTAACATGTACTCTCAGCTTGCTCTTTTCAACCAAAATTTCTTCCACGGAGCCAACAAAGTTCGCAAACGGTCCAACTTTAATGCGTACAGATTCTTTAACGTCGAATTCAATAGTTTCCTTCGGCTCATCCATACCCATGTGTTTGAGAATTTGTTCTACTTCTTCTGGTAATAATGCAGTTGGCTTAGAGCCAGCACCTGTTGAACCGACAAAGCCAGTTACACCAGGAGTATTACGCACAACATACCAAGAATCGTCAGTTTGAACCATTTCGACAAGAACATAACCGGGGTAAACTTTACGCATAACGGTTTTTTTCTTACCGTCTTTGTTTACCACTTCTTCTTCCATAGGAACAAGAACGCGGAAAATTTTGTCTTCCATGCCCATAGACTCAACGCGTTTTTCTAAATTGGCTTTGACTTTGTTCTCATACCCTGAATAGGTATGAACGACGTACCATCTTTTTTCCATATCAAGCCACCTGGAACCCTTCTTAAATTATCGCTTCGATCACAGCGGAAATGCCGATGTCTAGAACCCAAAAATAAATGGCGACAAACAAAATCGTACCAATAACGATAAGAGTATAGTTAGTCAGCTCTTTACGATTAGGCCAGCGAACCTTTTTAAGTTCAGCCCAGCTTTCGGAGAAAAAGGAAAACACAGACTTGAAGCTTCGTGCCACGACTACACCTCCAAAAGACTATCTGGTTACATGATGAGAATCACAAGTTCTGGAACTAGTGCATTCCGCATCCCATGCGGTCAGGGTGGTTACACTTGCTTTAAATGCATTAATTTTGCAATATAACAAAGATTGACACATTTAAGAGCAGGCGAAATTAGGCCTACCTAAAACACTTTATCATAGCGCTCCAACCCTGTCAACGAATAAAGCACAACGACCAACAAATATTTTCCATTCATAGGGTTACTATTTCAATACATCATTTGGAAAATAAAAAAGACTCCAGAGTAAGAGTCTTTACTTGATTGCTTCCGGATTCAATTATCACGTACTTCGAGATAGCGTTCCAGTTTACGTTTGACACGTTGTAGTGCATTATCAATAGACTTGACATGACGACAAAGATCAACAGCAATTTCCTGATACGAACGACCATCCAGATAGAGCATTAGAACTTTTCGTTCTAAATCGCTCAAAATCTCAGACATCTTATCTTCCAATCCTACGAACTCTTCCTTGTTAATGACTAGCTCTTCGGGATCAGATACCTGAGAACCGCAAATGACATCAAGCAGGGTACGATCAGAATCTTCATCATAGATTGGTTTGTCTAGTGACACATACGAATTGAGCGGAATATGCTTTTGCCGTGTTGCCGTCTTAATAGCTGTAATAATCTGACGAGTAATGCATAATTCAGCAAAGGCTTTGAACGAAGAAAGTTTATCACCTTTAAAGTCACGAATCGACTTGTACAGGCCAATCATACCTTCTTGCACAATATCCTCACGATCTGCACCAATCAAAAAGTAAGATCGGGCTTTCGCACGCACAAAATTTTTGTACTTGGTAATCAAGTACTCTAGTGCCTGAGAATCGCCTTGCCGGACGGCTTCTACAAGATCTTCATCACTTTGGTAATCGTACGGTGACACCATCATATCTTTGAGGTCGACACTCACAAACAATCCCTCCGGTTGCAACGCAAGGTCTCCGTTACCCTATGAAATATAGCCCAAGTATATATTATGTAACCTCACATCGTCAACAACTTATGTCGTATTTACCGCTTATTTGCGCATATTCATCGCTATTTAGCAATAAATAGAACGCAGGTTCGTAAGTAAGCTGTCATTTGACTGACAACTTACTCTCCTCTGCGCCACTTTTCAAACAGATCACGTTGTTTCGAGTTTAATTTACCATCTAATGTATTGCGGGCTCCAGTTTGCTTATGATCTGTAATTTTCTGTTCTACTTCTCGTTCGCTCAGTTGAACTTCTATCAACAGTTCTCTTGCCGACACCCTTAGTGCACCTTGTCCAAAAATAACGTGCTGTTCAGTCATATCGCTAGTTGCTACATAAATTTGTCTGCGTTTACGTCCAAGCTCACGCACAAACCGTTCTATTGCTTCATCGGCTGTTTCTTTTTCTTTGGTAAAATACACTTCTACTTTACCTTGATTAAATGACTTGCCAAGACCAATCACCCGGTACGCATCAAATACAGCAATCACTCGTCGATCTGAAAAAGCTTGGTAATTAGCTAATCGTTTTAATAAATGATCGCGAGCTTCCTCCAAACCGATTTCGGAAAGCTGAGCCAGTTCAGGCCAAGCTCCGATCATGTTGTAGCCATCTACTAGAAGCACATCCCGTAAATCGGTCATCGCATTTAACCTTGACCTAAAGATTGTCTGCGACGCAACACTTCATACATTACTACGCCTGCTGCTACAGAAGCATTCAGTGAATTGATTTGCCCTTGCATCGGTAGCTTGATTAATACATCGCACTTCTCACGAATTAATCTGCCCATCCCTTTGCCTTCGTTACCAATCACCACAGCAACAGGTCCTGTAAATACATCGGTATCATATAGGCTACTCTCTGTATCAACATCTGTTCCTACTACCCATACACCTTGTTCTTTCAAACGATCGATCGTTTGCCCCAAATTAGTAACTCGTGCTACAGGCACGTACTCTACTGCACCGGCTGATGTTTTGGATACTGTAGCTGTAATAGAAGCAGAGCGACGCTTAGGCACAATCACTCCATGTACACCTGTACAATCTGCCGTACGGAGAATAGAACCTAGATTATGAGGATCTTCAATTTCATCTAGCAAAATCAAAAATGGCGCTTCATTTTTTTCTTTGGCTGCTTGAAGAAGATCTTCTACTTCTGCATATTCATAAGGAGCTGCTTGAGCAATTACGCCTTGATGTTGTACATCAGGTACAAGTGTATCTAATTTGCGCTTATCTACTAACTGTACAACGATTCCTTTTTTCTTAGCTTCAGTTAGGATAGGTTGTGTTAGATTTTTTTGCGATCCTTCTGCAATCCAAATTTTATTAATACTTCGTCCGGCACGTAAAGCTTCTGTTACTGAATGCTTACCGGCAATATACTCTTCTTCCATACTGTTTCCTCCTAATGTTGTATACATCCGTATCAGGACTGTTTTTCCAGATGACGGATTCCTTCAGTGATCAATTGCTCCATACGTGCATGTTCACCTTTATAATATAGATAACCCAAAAGACACTCCCATGCTGTCGCATACCGATAATCAATCACACTGGCATTTTTAGGAATAGTACCTGATTTGGCATTTCGCCCCTGACGTACGACATTGCTTTCAGTTTCAGTTAACGTTGGTTCTAGATGTGCCAGTATTTTGGCTTGCGCGCCCGCCGATACAAAGCTTGTTGAAGCGCGATGTAAATGATGCGGACGTAAGTTTTTGCCAGATAACAGATATTGTCTTATCGCTACTTCGTGAATAGCATCGCCCATATACGCTAGAGCTAGCGGTGGAAGCTGTTCTATCGGTTTCGACGGATCGAAGCTAAACCAACCTTCATTACTTTTGGATTGAGCTGGATTCAATGATTCTTCACTCATTTGCGGCGCCATCTCATGCCTTGTGGAGTATCCTCCAACATGATCCCTTGCGCAGATAATAAGTCGCGAATCTCATCCGCACGTGCCCAATTTTTATTTTGACGAGCTTCTACACGCTCTGTAATTAACTGATCAATATCAGCATCTACCAATTCTTCTTCTTGCCAGAAAATACGTAGCACTTCATTCATTTCATTAAACAATTCTAGCAATGCTTCAAGCGAAGCTTTGGCAACTACTTCTTTTTGCAACAGTAGATTAGCTTCATTCACCCATTCGAAAATAGCTGTGATCGCATCCGGTGTGTTGAAATCATCTTGCATTTTCTCATGGAATAACTGACGAATTTCTGTCAAACGCTTAGCTAGACTTGCTTCTACTGGTGAAGCTTGATCCGAAGCAGACAAGCGATGTTTTACATTATTTACAGCATTCGCAATACGATCTACACTGTTTTCAGCTTGTTGGATTGTATCTGCATTGTAGTTCAATGGATTACGGTAATGCGTAGATAACATAAAGTAACGAATCGCTGCTGGCTTGTGTGCTTTACGCAAATCTTTTACCAAAATACCGTTACCTAGTGATTTGGACATTTTCTCATCGTCTATACGAATAAATCCATTGTGCATCCAGTAATTTGAAAGTGGCTTGCCTGTAACTGCTTCAGATTGAGCGCATTCGCACTCGTGATGTGGGAACTGTAAGTCTTGTCCGCCACCATGAATATCAAGTGTATCTCCCAAATAATGACGTGCCATTGCAGAGCACTCGATATGCCACCCCGGTCTACCTGCTCCCCATGGACTTTCCCAGGATACTTCACCTGGCTTAGCAGCTTTCCATAATACAAAATCTTCTGGATTTTCTTTGCGTTTATCTACTTCAACTCGAATCCCGAATTGTAACTCATCTAGCTTCTGATGCGATAATTTACCATAGTCTGCAAATTTACGAGTACGGAAATAAACATCGCCTTCTTTGGCATACGCATAATCTTTATCCACAAGACTTTGAATAAATTCTAAAATGATATCCATATTCTCAGTTACTCGAGGATGCATGGTGGCATGACGAATACCTAATCCTTCTAAATCTTCAAAGTACGCAGCAATAAAACGTTCTGCTACATCCGCTACTGTTGTGTTTAACTCTTCTGCTTTGCGAATTAATTTATCATCTACGTCTGTAAAGTTAACTACATAATTCACTTTGTACTGCTGATTTTCCAAATAGCTACGTACAACATCGAAAAAGATCATCGGTCTTGCATTGCCAATATGGATATAGTCATATACGGTAGGTCCGCATACATACATTTTAATTTCTCCGGGTGTGATACTAACAAACTCTTCTTTCATACGGCTCATCGTGTTATATATTTGCAATGCCATACTGTCATCCCTTTCGTATATGGTGCTCTAGTACTTATCGAATTCTTTGCAGAAGTAGAAATTATTCTTTTTTGATCTCTGCTTCACAGGTAGCTAACTGTTTGCGTAATTGATCAATCTCGGATTGTAATTCATTGAGTTTACTTGTAATAGGATCTGGCATTTGATGTCTTAAACGATCAGCAGGTTTGCCATTTTGACGAACGATTTTGCCCGGAATCCCTACCACAGTGCTGTCTGGAGGAACTTCACGAAGAACGACCGAATTAGAACCGATATTACTTTGATCGCCTACTTTAAAAGAACCCAGAATCTTAGCACCTGATCCTATAACCACATTGTTGCCAATCGTAGGATGACGTTTGCCTTTTTCTTTCCCTGTTCCACCTAATGTGACTCCTTGATAGATCAATACATCATTACCGATCTCACACGTTTCCCCTATGACTACACCCATACCATGATCAATAAATAATCTTTCTCCAATCGTAGCACCTGGATGAATCTCAATCCCTGTCATAAAGCGACTACATTGTGACAGTGTACGTGCGACTGTAAACCAACCTCGACGATAAAAAGCATGAGCTATCCGATGCCACCAAATCGCGTGTAATCCGGAATACGTAAAAATCACTTCAAACCAGCTACGTGCTGCTGGATCATTGTCAAAAACAGCTTGTATATCAGATCGCATATTTTTCAGCATTACGTTTCCCCTTTAACTTGCGCTTCATTAAAAAACGCCCCCACAGCCCCTTAGAGGCTGCAGAGGCGTGAATTGACGCGGTTCCACTCTGCTTGAGCTTGTCTTTTATCCGCTTTTGTAAAAAGACGAATACATATACAGACGAACTCTACTTATCATGTTCCTTAACGAGGAACGACCGGTATACTTTACTTCATCGTTTGCTATCTTTTCATCAATACGGATAAAAGATGGCAAATATGGTTCAAATATACAGCTCACAGGTGCATATTCAAATGTTTGTAAATAGATGATTTCCAGCCAACATTAGATAATAGTATTATCTAACCCGATCATCGTCTCTGGGATTTACAATATCATTTTACTTTTCCTGATCATCGCTATTTATGGGTATACAACAATTATTCTCAGGTCATCATTATAACGAACTCTATGCGATTAGACAATACAGTCTGTTCACCATTTAGCCTTTTATTTGAGAAGCTAGACGTTCAATTACACGATCACGTCCTAAAAGGTAGATCGTATGGTTAAGATCACGTCCATGCATTTCGCCTGTCAAAGCTACGCGGATCGGCATAAACAGTTGTTTGCCTTTAAATCCTGTTTCTTTTTGTACTTCTTTGATCAATGCTGCTGCACGAGTAGGACTGAACTCTTCGGAAGCTTTGATTTTTTCTAATAGCGCACTAAGCACTGTACTTACATGCTCTTCTCCCACAATCACTTGAGCTTCATGATCCATTTGCAAATGACTGCGGAAAAACACTTCAGATAACTCAACAATATCTGAAGCAGAAGTCATCTGTTCCTGATACAATGCTACAAGATCATGTGCCCATTGTTGCTGTTCTTCACTTAGTTCTGCTGGCAAACGTCCTGCTTTTTGTAAATGAGGAATAGCCAGTGCTGTGATACGGTCGGTATCTGCATTTTTGATATACACATTGTTCAAATGAGACAATTTGTGTGTATCAAATACAGCCGGGCTTTTCGATAGACGCTTAGCATCAAAGATCTTGGTCAATTCTTCGCGAGAGAAAATTTCTTCTTCGCCTTCTGGAGACCAACCTAGCAAAGCAATAAAGTTGAACATTGCTTCTGGCAAATAACCCAAATTATCATATTGCTCGATAAATTGAATAATCGACTCATCACGTTTACTTAATTTTTTGTGATTTTCGTTCACGATTAAAGTCATATGTCCGAAAATAGGAGCTTCCCAATTCAAAGCTTCATAGATCATCAATTGACGTGGTGTGTTGGAAATATGATCTTCTCCACGTAGCACGTGAGAGATTTTCATCAAATGGTCATCTACAGCTACAGCAAAGTTATACGTAGGAATACCGTCTTTTTTAACGATAACGAAATCGCCTGTATCTTCAGTTGTAAATGAAATTTCACCTTTAACGATATCATCGAATGTAAATGTTTTATTTTCAGGTACACGGAAACGAATACTTGCAACTCTACCTTCTGCTTCAAAAGCAGCACGTTGTTCGTCTGTTAGATCACGATGTTTACCAGAGTAACGAGGATTCTCTCCACGTGCAATTTGTTCTTCACGTTCTTGCTCTAGCTCTTCTTCTGTGCAATAACATTTGTATGCCAGACCACGATCTAGCAGGTCTTGCCAGTATTCACGATAGATATCTAGACGTTCTGTCTGACGATAAGGACCATATTCGCCGCCTACATCAATACTTTCATCCCAGTTCATGCCTAACCATTTCAAATACGTCAGCTGGCTTTCTTCGCCACCTTCGATATTACGTTTGATATCTGTATCTTCAATTCTTATAATAAATTTGCCACCTTGACTGCGAGCAAATAAATAGTTGAATAATGCTGTACGTGCATTTCCGATGTGTAAATGTCCTGTTGGACTTGGTGCATACCGTACTCGAATTTCGTTAGTCATTTGTTATTTCCTCCTTCAATCTATTGCAACTCATATTTATTATGATTCTTTGATTAAGCATACCACTGCTTGTGCAGCAATACCTTCGCCACGACCTGCAAATCCAAGTTGTTCTGTCGTTGTCGCTTTGACATTCACTTGGTCAATTTCCGCTTCCAAAGCTTTTGCAATGATTTCTACCATTTGCGGAATATATGGAGCCATTTTAGGTTTTTGAGCAATAATGGTTGCGTCGATATTTCCCAAACGATATCCTCGTTCACGAATAAGCGCCCATACATGGTTAAGCAATTTCAAGCTATCTGCATCTTTAAATTCAGGATCAGTATCTGGAAAATGCTTACCGATATCTCCCATTGCTAGTGCACCTAATACAGCATCTGTAATCGCATGTAATAACACATCTGCATCAGAATGACCTAACAATCCCTTTTCATAAGGAAGTGTAACTCCTCCGATAATACAATCTCTTCCTTCTACAAGCTGGTGTACATCGAATCCTTGTCCAATACGAATCATTCTATTTTCTCTCCCCTACGTTGCAATACATACGACGCATAATCCAGATCATCTGGTGTGGTGATTTTGATATTTTCGTAACTGCCTTCTACCACAGCTACCGTCACACCCATTCGTTCGATCAGCATCGAATCGTCTGTACCGCGAAAATTTTCATCTTGTGCTTGTTGGTGTGCTTGCTGAAGATCGGCACTGCGAAACGTTTGCGGTGTCTGAATGGCCCATAACTGACTACGATCCGGTGTATTTACGATATGCTTCTGTTGATCCACCTGCTTGATCGTATCTTTGACCGGTACAGCTAAGACAGATGCTCCTGAAGTCACTGCACTATGATAACAGTTCATAATCTGCTCTTCTGTTATAAAAGGGCGTACGCCATCATGCACCATAATCCAGTCAGAGTGTATAAACTGTAAACCATTAGCAACAGATTCCTGACGATCGTAACCTCCAACCACCACTTTTTTCACTTTGGTCAGTCCATACTCTTTGATCCAATCCTCACAACGCTGTACATCGTCTTTACCTGTTACCATTACAATCTCATCAATAATTGATGAATGTTCAAAGACTTCCAGTGTATGTATCAGGATCGGCTTATTTTGCAGCCTTAGATATTGTTTGCTCTCTGTTGTGCCCATCCGTGAACCTTTACCCGCGGCAACAACTATCACACCCGCTTTATTTTCCATAATCCCCATCCTTAGCCTACTGTCCTGCACTTTTAATCCTATCAAAGTGCCAAACTCCATTCCTTAATAATATACCCGTCTATAGGTACAGCACAACAATTAAAAGGAATTGGCTCTGAATCGTAGCTTATTCAGAACGATGTAACTTGGCAAAAACCATTTTTCCATTCGCTGTTTGTAATACACTGGTCACGATCACTTCACATTCTTGTCCGATATAGGATTGACTATCTTCTACCACAATCATTGTTCCGTCATCCAGATAAGCGATACCTTGCCCTGCTTCTTTACCAGATTTGATAATCGCTGTTGTTACAATTTGTCCTGCACGCAGAATAGGCTTCATAATCGAAGCAAGGGTATTCAGATTCAACACGTGGATATGCTGGAGATGACCCAGTTGTTGTAGATTGCTATCGTTGGTAATTAAGGTAGCCGATGTGTCCAAAGCCAATCGAAGCAACTTATTATCTGTAGGCTCTGTCTCTGGGTACTGGGTATTTTGGATAATGACTTCTACCTGTTCTAGTTGTTGCAAATGAGCGATCACTTCAAGTCCTCTTTTTCCTCGATGACGACGTAACGTATCTGAAGAATCTGCAAGCAATTGTAGTTCATGTAATATAAAATCCGGTACCAGTACTGAGCCCTCGATAAATCCGTCCTGACATAATTCTATAATTCTTCCGTCTATCGCTATATTGGTATCGATTATTTTGTTCATCGAAGATAGTACTGGTTCGGCAAGAGATTCATGTTTCCAAAAAGATAGAATATCTTCGCTTTTGGTAATTCCTATTCGCAATCCAACATAACCTAAAATGGTCATCAAAATCGCTCGAATAATCTCTCCTATACTTCCTAGCCATAACATAATAAATGAACTAAGTAATCCAAGCAGTAAACCTATCGCAAGCCCACTCGTTCCTGTAATCATTAACGAGATCGGTACAGTTAATAAATGGTTTTTGGTGCATTCTACAAAATGCACTAATTTACGTACACTAAGTACAGCAACAGCCAACATAATTACGATAACAGCGAGACTAATCCATAGTTCTTTCATACCTTCTTGTTCTTCAATCCAACCTTTTGGAAATCCTATTAATTGTTGCCACATGCTTGTAATCTCCTTACATAATCTATTTTTTCCATGAAAAAAAGCATTCATTTCCCGGGAAGTAGAGAAATAAATGCTTTTAAGCATAACATGTGCTGTAACGGTTTATCGAAGCGATTCTTTTTCTTTTTTAGAACGACGACGTATCAGACGATCTATACTTTGTTTCACGCCTAACAATGCATATAAAGCTAACGGTACAAAAATCAATTTGGAGACCTGATTAGGAAACATGACTGCGATAAATACAGCAGCAATAATCACCCAAGGAGCTAACCATAAAGCTTTACGTGGAATACCTGCTTTTTTGAAATTAGGATAGCGTACACGACTTACCATCAAATATGACAATAAAATAGTACTTATAATCATATACGGTGTAGTCACATCATTATGAAATAAAGACAAGGTAGCTAATACACCACCAGCTGCTGGGATAGGTAATCCTGTAAAATAACCAGGAACTCCAGCACGTACATTAAATCTTGCTAGACGAAGTGCTCCACACATAGGAAAAATTAAAGATGCCGAAATCGCTAATACCGGATTTAATTCTTTAAATGCTATATCGTACATAATGATAATAGGTGCTACACCAAAAGAAACTAGATCAGACAATGAATCCAATTCTTTTCCAAACTCACTTTGCGCATTAAGTGCGCGTGCCATACGACCATCCAGACCGTCCATCAACATCGCTATTATAATCATAATGGCGGCAAGACTGTAATTATCATTCAGTGCCATTAGAATAGCTACCATTCCAAGACATAAGTTAAATAGTGTACAAATGTTTGGAATTGACTTTGTTATCATTTTTTCACCTCAAAGATGGATATATTAACCAGTTCATCTCACGATTGTAGCTAAATTAAATTTGTCTGTCAATGAATACTTGATCTTGGATACGATGCAAACCTGCTCGAATCGTCCGCGCACGTACTTCACCGATACCTTCTACTTCATCCAAGTCATCAATACTAGCGGCAATCACATGATGCAATGCTCCAAACCGTTCCACCAAATTATGGATAATTACATTAGGCAAACGTGGAATTTTACTAAGTACACGATATCCTTTAGAAGCAATTACTTCTTCGGATTGAGCCGCTGCTGTTGGATATCCCAACAACTTAATAATCTGAGTGATATCTAACAATTCATTTTCAGTAGTTCGTTTAAGACTGTTTGTAATTTCGTTGAGACGTTCTTCGCTAGTATCCCGACCATAGTCTTTTAACAATAATACAAACTCTTCTTCTGTATTTCCGATCAGTTCTTCCATTTGCATCGTAATCAAGCGACCTTCAACACCTAATTCGTTGACATAGCGGCGAATCTCTGTCTGAATACGCAATACCATTTCTACGCGTTGAACCACACCTGCAACTTCGGTAATCGTAACTAACTGTTCAAATTCAGATGCAGTCAAATTCGTGAAAGATTGACTCAATACAGCCCGGTACCGTTCTAACGTCTGAATCGCTTGATTGGCTTTTGTCAAAATAACACCAATTTCTTTTAGTGCATATCTAAGATTACCCTGATATAGCGTAATAATATTCCGACGCTGTGAAATTGAAATAACAAGTTCTCCGGTTTGCTTGGCTACACGTTCTGCTGTACGATGTCGAATTCCTGTTTCTGACGATGAGATCGAAGAGTCAGGAATCAACTGCGTATTCGCATATAAAATACGTTTTAGATCATCACTTAAAATGATCGCTCCATCCATTTTACCAAGTTCGTACAAATAGTTTGGTGAAAAATCACAGTCAATTGAGAATCCTCCATCGACAACTTCTCTAACTTGCGGGCTGTAACCAACCACAATCAATGCTCCTGTTTTGGCACGCAATACATTTTCCAAGCCATCCCGAAAAGCAGTGCCAGGTGCAACCATCTTCAACAAATTATTCATCTTCTCAAGCTGACCGAGTTCTTTCATCATCTTGTCCCCCTAATCTAACGCAGCCTTTAATGCTTCTGCTACCGTATTAACTCCAATTAATTGAATACCTTTAGGATGCTTCCATCCTTTCAGACTTTTTTCTGGTAAAATCACTCGTTTAAATCCTAATTTTGCTGCTTCTTTCACACGCTGCTCTGCGCGAGATACTCCGCGAACTTCTCCAGTCAATCCAATTTCTCCAAAGATCACATCATCTGGTTTGGTTGGAGCATCTTTGAAGCTTGAAGCTAAGCTTACAGCAATTGCTAAATCTACCGCAGGTTCATCTAGTTTAACCCCACCGGCTACGTTTAGATAAGCATCTTGATTTTGTAAAAACATCCCCATTCGTTTTTCCAATACAGCAATAATGAGACTCAAGCGATTATGATCTACACCTGTACCCATCCGCCGTGGAGAAGGAAAATGAGTCGCAGCGACAAGAGCTTGTAATTCAACAAGCATAGGACGTGTGCCTTCCATGCTAGCTACAACTGTTGAACCTGCTACTCCTATCGAACGTTCTGATATAAATAATTCTGACGGATTAGAGACTTCGATCAATCCATCTTCATGCATTTCAAAAATACCCATTTCATTTGTTGAGCCAAAGCGGTTTTTGACAGCTCGTAATATACGGTACGTATGATGACGTTCCCCTTCAAAATAAAGAACACAGTCTACCATATGCTCCAACATTCTTGGGCCGGCAATAGCACCTTCTTTGGTAACATGTCCAACAAGTACTGTAGCGACACCACGAATCTTGGCTACTCTCATAAAGCGTGATGTACATTCCCGTACTTGCGATACACTACCAGGAGCACTTGTGACTTCTGGTTGATAAACAGTCTGTATCGAATCAATCACTAGAAAATGAGGATCTAATTGATCAATCGCTTCCTCGATTAAATCCATATTACTTTCACACAGTACAAATAACTGATCAGATAATGCTCCAAGTCGCTCTGCACGTAACTTGGTCTGTCTTACAGATTCTTCTCCTGATACGTAAAGAACACGTAGTCCTGCTTGTGTTAGTGCATGTGAAGTTTGTAATAACAACGTAGACTTACCAATACCAGGATCTCCACCTACTAATACTAGCGAACCTGGCACTACACCACCACCTAAGACGCGGTTAAGCTCTCCGATACCGGTCTGAATACGCGGTTCTTTCCCGCTTTCAATTTCAGTAATCGCTTGTGGTTTCTGCTTGGTTTGAAATAAAGAAGAATTCATTCCTTGCGTTTTTACGTTGCTTTCTTTTTCTTCCACCATACTATTCCAAGACTGACACCCCGGGCATTTACCATACCATTTTGGAGATTCATATCCACATTCTGTACAAAAAAACTTGGTTTTGACTTTAGCCATGGATAACTCCCTCTATATTGATGTCAACTTATTATAAGCTTAACATTCTATACGTTTTATCGTAAAACAATATTGTAAACTTTACATCTTTGCGCTACATCTTCTCTATTATAACATCAAAAAGGTTGATCCCGGAGCAATTTCTGCTCTTAAGGACCAACCTTTTATTAGACGTAAATTAGATGAAATAAGTTACACTCAGTTAGATGATTTTGCTTCATCTGATTCTGTAGTATCGATAGAAACGTTCTCTACAGGCTCTTCTGTTTTAGCTACTTTCTCTACAGTCAAAGCACCATCTTTTTCATCGATAATCAGTGTATCACCTTTAACAATACCACCAGTTAGCAATTCTTCAGACAATTTGTCTTCAATATGCTTTTGAATAGCACGACGTAGTGGACGTGCACCATAAGCAGGATCGAATCCTTCTTTAGCCAAGAATGCTTTAGCTGTGTCTGTCAAAGTGAAATCTACAGCATATTCACGTAGACGTTTGCGAAGTTCTTCAGACATCAATGTTACGATCTCAGCAATATGTTTTTGTTCCAATGAGTGGAATACAATCGTATCATCAATCCGGTTCAAGAACTCAGGACGGAAACTACGTTTCAACTCATCTGTTACTTTGCCCTTCATGTTGTTGTAATCTGCTCCTGAATCAACAGCAGCGGTGAATCCAAGTGTAGAATTACGACGAATCGCATCTGCACCAACATTAGAAGTCAAAATAATCAACGTATTACGGAAATCGACAACGCGTCCTTTAGAATCAGTAAGACGTCCATCTTCTAGTACTTGTAGCAAAATGTTAAATACTTCTGGGTGAGCTTTTTCAATCTCATCCAATAACACTACAGAATACGGTTTGCGACGTACTTTCTCTGTCAATTGACCGCCTTCTTCATATCCTACATATCCTGGAGGAGCTCCTACTAGACGTGAAGTAGAATGTTTCTCCATGTACTCGGACATATCAATACGGATAATTGCATTTTCATCGCCAAACATAGATTCTGCCAAAGCACGAGCCAATTCTGTTTTACCAACCCCTGTAGGACCTAAGAAGATAAAGGAACCCATAGGACGTTTAGGATCTTTCAATCCAGCACGAGCACGACGAATCGCACGGCTGACAGCAATAACAGCTTCATCTTGACCGATTACGCGTTGATGCAATAGATCTTCCATATTCAACAGACGATCTGTTTCTTCTTCTTTCAATTTCGTTACCGGAATTCCTGTCCAGCTAGCTACGATATCAGCAATATCTTCTGGAGTAACTTCGGAATCAGTACGACCTTGTTTTTCTTTCCACTGATTTTTCGTTGTATCTAATTCTTCACGAATTTTTTGTTCTGTATCGCGCAAAGCTGCTGCTTTTTCAAATTCTTGACTTTGTACAGCTGCATCTTTCTCTTTACGGATATCTTCCAAACGGCTTTCCAATTGTTTAAGATTTGGCGGAATCGTATAAGAGTTCAATCTTACTTTAGATCCTGCTTCATCGATCAAATCAATTGCTTTATCCGGTAAGAAACGATCTGTAATATAACGGTCAGACAATTTAACAGCTTGTTCGATAGCTGCATCTGTAATTTTTACACGGTGATGGGCTTCATAACGATCACGCAATCCCATTAAGATCTGAACAGCTTCTTCTGGAGAAGGTTGATCTACAGTAATGGGTTGGAAACGACGCTCCAATGCTGCATCTTTTTCGATATATTTACGGTACTCATCAAGTGTTGTTGCACCGATACATTGTAGTTCACCACGAGCCAATGCAGGTTTCAAAATATTAGAAGCATCAATAGCCCCTTCAGCTCCACCAGCACCGATCAACGTATGCAACTCATCAATAAACAGTACAATGTTACCTGCTTGACGAATCTCATCCATAATTTTTTTCAAACGATCTTCAAACTCACCACGATATTTAGTTCCAGCTACTACAGAACCCATATCTAGTGTCATAACGCGTTTGTCACGCAATGTTTCAGGAATTTCATTGTTGATGATTTTTTGTGCTAATCCTTCAGCAATTGCTGTTTTACCAACCCCTGGTTCACCGATTAACACTGGATTGTTTTTGGTACGACGGCTTAGAACTTGAATCACACGCTCAATTTCTTTACTACGTCCAATAACAGGGTCCAAGTTACTATCTTTAGCAATAGCAGTCAAATCGCGTGCTAGGCTATCTAGCGTAGGCGTACTTACATTTGCTGGTGTACCATGATGACTGGATACTGCCTCATTGCTACCAAGCAATTGCAATACTTGTTGACGTGCTTTGTTTAAGCTAATACCTAGATTATTTAGAACACGAGCTGCTACTCCTTCACCTTCACGAATCAATCCCAATAAAATGTGTTCTGTACCTACATAGGTATGACCCAATTTACGAGCTTCATCCATAGAAAGTTCGATGACTTTTTTAGCACGTGGTGTATAAGCAATATTGGTAGGTTGTTCTTGACCTCTACCGATAAGAGATTCAACTTCATCTTGAATTTTTTCAAGTCCAAGACCTAGACCGATAAGTGCTTTGGCTGCAATGCCTTCACCTTCACGAATCAAACCAAGCAAAATATGCTCTGTACCAATATTATTGTGACCCAAACGAACTGCCTCTTCTTGTGCCAACGCAAGAACCTTTTGCGCACGTTCCGTAAATCTACCAAACATCATATCTAAAGCACCTCCACGGTTTAGTCTTGTACGTTTACTTTACTTAATGTATTACGGATCAATTGCGCGCGGTACATATCGCTTTCTCCTGACCCCATTTTAACACCGAATGTTTTCTGAAGAAAACCCGGTTGTGTCATTATCGTTAATTCGTTCATTTGTGTAACCGAAGCTTTGTCGATCAGACCCAGATCTACGCCTAGACGCACATCTGAAATGCGTTGAAATGCTTCTTTGGAATCCATCATTGTTGCATAAGACAGTATTCCATACGAACGCATAATGCGATCTGTAACACGTAACTTCGATTCACTGAGTAGACGACTGCGAGCATGATGTTCATACTCAATCATTTGCAACACAACACTATGCAAGTTATCAATGATCTCTTCTTCTGATAGACCTAATGTAATCTGGTTAGAAATTTGAAAAATATTTCCGATCGCTTCACTACCTTCTCCATATAACCCACGTACAGCGAGCCCTACTTGAGATACAGCAGATAATACACGACCTACCTGATTCATAATAGCTAATGCAGGTAAATGTAGCATAACAGACACTCTAAGCCCTGTACCTACATTTGTTGGACAACTGGTAAGATAACCTCTACGATCATCAAAAGCAAAGTCCACTACATCTTCAAAAGCATCATCGATCTGAGTCGCACGTTCCCATGCTTCTTGCAATTGAAAGCCTGGATACAAACATTGAATACGCAAATGATCTTCTTCATTGACCATAATACTAACAGATTCATCATCTGTTAGCAGAACAGCTCCACTTTTGGAGTCATTCAACAAATTCGGACTGATCAAATGTTTTTCCATCAAGACTTGTCGATCTACATCTTCTAATTCATCCAAAAGCAATGGCTCAAACGGTCCGAGAGCTTGAAGTGCTTCATTACTAAGCACTTCTGTTAGCTGGTTCCGTGTCTCTTGCGCCTGCTCCATATTTGCCAGAATCGGGAAAGGGTGATGTATCAGATTACGGGCTATACGCACCCTACTACTGATAACAACATCCGAATATTCTCCGCCCTTTTGCATCCAATCGCTCAAAGGTTTTTCTGTAAAACGGAGATTCGGCATAAGTTATTCCTCCTTATGACTCCTGTGAAATTTGTTTTTCTAGCTCGCGTATTTCATCTCTTAAATGTGCCGCTTCTTCAAATTCCTCATCAGCAATACGCTGTTTCAACTCTTGCTTCAAGTCAGTCATTTGACGTTTGATTTTTACTTTGATCCCGCCTCGTTTAGGAAGCTTACCGGCATGAGCAGTACTACCATGCACTCTTTTAAAAAGAGGATCTAATTGATTATCAAACGTTTTGTAACAAGAGCTACACCCAAATCGTCCTAATTTACGAAATTGAGTATATGTCATACCACATTCTTCACAATGGACATCTTCACTGCATTGACCGGCGAGTTGCCCTTTACTGCTTGAATCAAAATCCATCAACCCTGACAGTAGACTGTGAATCGAAAAGCCTCCTGAAGTTCCTGGAATCAATTCACCTTTTTCACGGGCACAAGTTTCACAGATATGAAACTCATTTTTTTCACCATTTACAATCTTTGTAAAATGAAGAGTTGCCGGTCTTACCTGACATTCTTGACAAATCATCATGTATTGCCCCTTTCTCCCGAATGATTAGGGACGAAGCAATGCAATCAACATCGCCTTCATCATTCTTGCACGGATCTCATCCCTGTAGGGAAGCTTGATCGAAATAACATCTCTACATACTGCTGCACGCATCAGTTCCGCTTCACGATTAGAAATCACTCTAGCTTCTAGCAACTGGTATAGTAAACCTTCAGCAGCTGTCTGACTCATATGCTGTCCAATACTTTCATGAATATGAGTATGAAGGATAGCTTGAGCAGGCAATTCAAGACGCCGTATACGAATATAGCCACCGCCACCACGTTTACTTTCAACCAGATATCCTTTTTCCAATGTAAAACGTGTACTAATTACATAATTGATCTGCGAAGGTACACAAGAGAATTGATCAGCTAAATCGTTACGCTGTATTTCTACTGCTCCTTCTCCACTATCTTGCAGCATTCGTTTTAGATATTGTTCGATAATGTCGGAGATATTACGCATTGTATATTCCTCCATCATGTTTTAAAACATTTACTTATTCTAAATTTGACCCATTTATCATAAGTTCAAAATAGCAGATAAATATCACTTAACCATAAACCTAATCGTAAGAAACCAAAGAAGACAGCATTTGATGATACAACAATAGATTCATGAATAATCTGATCATTATAATCAAAAGTTCATAAATCTTATTTACCATCAAATCATCAGGCATATTCACGTCATCTAATAACTGTATTCATCCTTACTTTGACTATGCGCTGACTTTGACTTTCTTTGACTTTAAATTAATTATAACATATTTTCAGAATTTGCCAAGGGGTTACAGCAAAATATAATACAGAAAATCATATTTTTTAGAATTTAGTTTTTCACAATTGAATTAAATATTAATAATCTGATGATA
Source organism: Paenibacillus kyungheensis (assembly GCF_028606985.1). Taxonomy (NCBI): domain Bacteria; kingdom Bacillati; phylum Bacillota; class Bacilli; order Caryophanales; family Paenibacillaceae; genus Paenibacillus; species Paenibacillus kyungheensis. Next base: position 4,455,870 of record NZ_CP117416.1, read on the forward strand.
TATCGTTTTTATAATATATAGTTCTTGCTATCGTTTACTATTCTTAATATCGTTCTGGAAGTATTTGGCTTAATATCATTCTTGTAGTATTTAAGTTTCATAAAGACTGGCCCCTGATAATATTTCCCTAATATCTAATTTTGATAAAAACTAGACCTTGACACTTTTTTTAACTATATGTTACAATACAACAAATTCAATATATTGAAACGGCCATCGAAAGGAATCCAACCTGGAGGCGTTTTCGCCAAGAGATAGCATAAGCGAATAGTCACTGCTTGCTATTTCCTAAGTTAAACGGTTTTCGCCCGTTATCGCGAAACCTAAGAGGATCAGATACACTATCTGTATTTGATCAAGTTGGGTGGCACCGCGAGCAAAAAGCTCCTCGTCCCAAGTGATGAGGAGCTTTTTTGTGCATTTTACCTTTATATTAGGAAAAAAGGAGCGGTTATTTTATGTTAGATATCCAGTATATTAAAAATCATGCTACAGCCTTACAAGAGGTCGCAGATCAAAAGAAAATAAGTATATCTATTGCAGAACTTCTTGAAAAAGCTCAACTTAAAAATCAGTACTTGCAACAAATCGAACAACTCCGTCAACAACGAAACCAATTAACACAGACAATCAGTAGCCATATGCAAAATAAATCGGTATTGTCTACCGACACTGTCCACCAGCTTAAAGATCAGGTGAAACAAATCAATCTACAACTTCAGCAATTGGAACAAACCAGTCAATCTGTTCAACTACAGTATGCTCGATTGATGGAATTAGTCCCTAACTATGTTTCTCCAGATACTCCGATCGGTCAATCAGACGCAGATAATATCGTTATTCGTACATGGGGAACACCACAACAGTTTGCATTTCCTTTTAAAGATCATATCGAACTAGGCGAAATCCATCAGATGATAGATATTACAAGAGGAGTCAAAACAGCAGGAAGCCGCAATTACTATTTAACAGGGGCAGGTGCTCTATTACACAGAGCGGTTCAACAACTTGCTTTAGATACACTACTAGCCAAAGGATATACTCCTATGGAAGTACCTACATTGGTGAGAGGCTCTGCATTAAGTAATACAGCTTTTTTCCCTTTGGGCATTGAGCAGACATTTAAAATAGAGAACGAAGATAAATGGTTAACAGGAACTTCTGAAGTCGCTCTTGTATCTTATTATCAAGATGAGATCATTGATCTGTCTCAAGGTGCTATTCGTTTAGCAGCAGTTTCTCAGAATTTCCGTAGTGAAGTAGGATCGACCGGTAAAGATGTACGAGGACTTTATAGAGTTCATCAATTCGCTAAAGTCGAACAAGTTATCTTTTGTGAAGCTAATGCCGAGATATCTGAGCAAATTCATCAAGAGATTACAGCAAATGCAGAAGAATTACTTCAATTGCTAGAACTTCCTTATCAAGTAGTAGCCGTATGTACAGGCGATATGTCTCAAAAAACCTACAAACAATATGATATTGAGACATGGATGCCGAGCAGACAAAGTTATGGTGAGACTCACTCTTCTTCTAATATCCATGACTTTCAAGCTAGACGAGCTAATATACGTTATAGAGATCACGAGGGACAGCTTCAGTATTGTCACACTCTTAATAATACAGCTGTAGCTTCACCGCGTATACTGATCCCTTTGCTAGAAAATCATCAACGTGAAGATGGAAGTATCTATATCCCTGTTGCACTTCGCCCTTATTTAAATCACAAAGAGCAATTATAAATATGTATGCCTTATAAAAACTTTATAATTATCTTTTAAAAACGGTCTTCATATTTATTTAATTATAATGATTTGATTAGGTGAAATAGCGGAATCAACAGATCTACATTTATAAAAGAAATCCTATATGTAAAAAACAGAATCATACAAAATAGCATATAAATAAAAAGAACACTTCTTTTGCTCGAAAGAAGTGTTCTTTTTATTTATTTCAACTAATTTAATTATTTTAATAATTCTCTTAAAACTCTGCCGAACAAGTATCTACTTATTATGAAAGATAATTAGAACAAAAAAAGAGCGACTCCTTCAATCAGGAATCACTCTTTTGGGTCTTGCTCGTTGCTTGGCAACGTCCTACTCTCCCAGGACCCTGCGGTCCAAGTACCATCGGCGCTGGAGGGCTTAACGGTCGTGTTCGGGATGGGTACGTGTGGAACCCCTCCGCCATCATTACCAAACAGGCAGGTGTGTTGCTCCCTGAAAACTGAATCCGAAAACGAAAACCATCGCGTGTTAGCTTATTTGGATAAGCCCTCGACCGATTAGTATTGGTCAGCTCCATGCCTTGCGGCACTTCCACCCCCAACCTATCAACCTCGTCGTCTACAAGGGGTCTTACATACTGGGAAATCTCATCTTGAGGGGGGCTTCACGCTTAGATGCTTTCAGCGCTTATCCCTTCCGCACGTAGCTACCCAGCGATGCTCCTGGCGGAACAACTGGTACACCAGCGGTGCGTCCATCCCGGTCCTCTCGTACTAAGGACAGCTCCTCTCAAATTTCCTACGCCCACGACAGATAGGGACCGAACTGTCTCACGACGTTCTGAACCCAGCTCGCGTACCGCTTTAATGGGCGAACAGCCCAACCCTTGGGACCTACTTCAGCCCCAGGATGCGATGAGCCGACATCGAGGTGCCAAACCTCCCCGTCGATGTGGACTCTTGGGGGAGATAAGCCTGTTATCCCCAGGGTAGCTTTTATCCGTTGAGCGATGGCCCTTCCATGCGGTACCACCGGATCACTAAGCCCGACTTTCGTCCCTGCTCGACGTGTCTGTCTCGCAGTCAAGCTCCCTTATGCCTTTACACTCTTCGAATGATTTCCAACCATTCTGAGGGAACCTTAGGGCGCCTCCGTTACACTTTAGGAGGCGACCGCCCCAGTCAAACTGCCCACCTGACACGGTCCCTGTACCGGATCACGGTACGAGGTTAGAACTCAAATGCGATCAGGGTGGTATCCCAACGGCGCCTCAACCGAAGCTTGCGCTCCGATGTCTACGGCTCCCACCTATCCTGTACAAATCGCACCCCAGTTCAATATCAAGTTGCAGTAAAGCTCCATGGGGTCTTTCCGTCTTGTCGCGGGTAACCTGCATCTTCACAGGTATTAAAATTTCACCGGATCTCTCGTTGAGACAGCGCCCAAATCGTTACGCCATTCGTGCGGGTCAGAATTTACCTGACAAGGAATTTCGCTACCTTAGGACCGTTATAGTTACGGCCGCCGTTTACTGGGGCTTCGGTTCATAGCTTCGCTTGCGCTAACCACTCCCCTTAACCTTCCAGCACCGGGCAGGCGTCAGCCCGTATACTTCGCCTTGCGGCTTCGCACAGACCTGTGTTTTTGCTAAACAGTCGCTTGGGCCTTTTCACTGCGGCCCCCTCGTGCTATTCACACTACCGGGGCACCCCTTCTCCCGAAGTTACGGGGTCATTTTGCCGAGTTCCTTAACGAGAGTTCTTCCGCGCGCCTTAGAATTCTCTTCTCACCCACCTGTGTCGGTTTACGGTACGGGCACCTGCTTCCTGGCTAGAGACTTTTCTTGGCAGTGTGAAATCATGACCTTCGCTACTATAATTTTCGCTCCTCATCACAGCCTGGCCTTGGGGTATGCGGATTTGCCTACATACCAGCCTCACTGCTTGAACGGACATCCATCAGTCCGCGTCACTATCCTCCTGCGTCATCCCATTGCTCATAACGGCTTTCGGTGGTACAGGAATTTCAACCTGTTGTCCGTCGACTACGCCTTTCGGCCTCGCCTTAGGTCCCGACTTACCCTGAGAGGACGAGCCTTCCTCAGGAATCCTTGGGTTTTCGGCGGATCAGATTCTCACTGATCTTTTCGTTACTCATACCGGCATTCTCACTTGAATGAGGTCCAGCGCTCCTTGCGGTACACCTTCAATCTTCATTCAACGCTCCCCTACCCCTGATACAAAGTATCAAGCCATAGCTTCGGTGGTGTGTTTAGCCCCGTTACATTTTCGGCGCAAAGTCACTCGACCAGTGAGCTATTACGCACTCTTTCAATGGTGGCTGCTTCTAAGCCAACATCCTGGTTGTCTGTGCAACTTCACATCCTTTCCCACTTAACACA
>NZ_CP117416.1:5065000-5260882 GCF_028606985.1 Paenibacillus kyungheensis
TACCAGAATAGCGATATATTCGCGGATAAAAGCATTTGGTAAATAATAAAATGCAGTACGTGAACCCACACCATCGCCTGTAATCCCTGCTTCTCGTGCATAGATACCTGCGCGGAATAAATGGAAATTGTTCGTCACAAATATACAGGAATATGGATTACCTTCCATCAATGCATCCATTTTTTGTTTGGAAAATTGCATATTTTGTAGTGTATTTACAGATTGATTTTCGACAATAATCTGATCATTAGGGATTCCTTTGGATCGCAGATAATTGCGTATCGCTTCTGCTTCAGCAATCGCTTCGTCACTACCCTGTCCACCTGAAGCAACAAATCGAGGGGGTGATTGTATTTTTTGTTGTCGATAATAAAAAGTAATCGCACGATCAATACGACTTGCTAATAGCGGGGGAACACGATCTTTAATCAATCCACTGCCTAAAATAATAATAAAATCTTGATTGAGCTTTACTCGGTTGAGGTTGTACAAAGTGGAGGATACCAGATAACAAATAAATAAAAATCCATAATACACAAAGCATAACTGAATAAAGATAATAACAGGTTGCAAAATACCGACCGAAGGCATCAGGAATGTAATAACAGGTAAAGTCGCTATCCCTATGCCTACAAGCAAAGATAGCAAGTTAGGTAATTTCCAGCCTTCTTTGGATAATAACGTACGTCCATTGTAGATCAGTGCAATTCCAATCACTAATAACATGACAGGAGCAAGTAATACTAGAATAAGTACTAATAATAGACCGATATATGGAATAACCCCATCCAGATTACTGATTGCATACACAATCGAACTGAACAAAAGAAGCAATATTCCAATCGTCAGAAAGACTCCATTTCGTACCCGCCGCTGATCGATTGCGTAATTGATAACGAACAAGATAAGAAAAAAGACAGTCAAACTGTATATATAAATCACGTATTTTCCTCCTGTTGTCTATGTTCCATTTTGATCATTCAGACTTCTTTTTTAGCATATCGGGTTGGTACGATAAATCAACTTACAATACTGTAAGGTAGACGTAAGCCAAATCGATAGTACACATAGCTAGTTGGTTAGTAAAGTAGATCGTAAGATCTCTACACGAAAGGAACGATCATTATGCGTAACGGAACTAAGCTTTTACTATTTGTACTCACGATAGTTATCTTGCTTGTTATCACATTGGTTAGTCAATTATCTGAGAAAGACCTGACCAAACTTAATCCGTTGATTCCTAAGCAAATCTATTATGTACAAGTTCATAATTCGTCTTCTAATACTTCATCTTCACAGGATACAACTGTCGAATACACATTACCCGCATGGGATGACAAAGGAAACCCTCAAACGATTACATTTTTCGGTATGCATTCATTACGTGAAGGTGCTTATCTCCAATTAACACTCAAAAATCAACAAGTGCTATCTTATAAGGAAATTTCTTATGACCAGATTCCCACAGTAGTCCAATCCTATTTGCGTCACTAACTATTTATTGTACCGTTGAGAGCTACTTCATCTCATAACAGGTTGCCAGTCTATAAATAATTAGAATACTTCTTTTATGTAAAAAAAGGACTCTCTTTTCTTCGTGTTTGCGATAACATGAAATAGAAAAGAGTTCTTTTTAGGTTAAATAATACCGATGAACTGTAGGTAAGGAGTGAATAATCATGCAGACTATTTTGATTGTCGAAGATGATCGTAAGATTGCCGAATTATTGCAATCGTATATTGTGAAATATGGCTACCATGTTATTGTAACCACAGACTTTGAACATGTGCTACAACAATTTCAACAAGAGCAACCGGATATGGTACTTCTGGATGTTAATCTCCCCAGTTATGACGGGTATTACTGGTGTCGTCAGATTCGTGCCCATTCCATCTGTCCGGTGATCTTTATTTCGGCACGTGCAGGGGAAATGGATCAGATTATGGCACTCGAAAATGGAGCCGATGACTATATTACTAAACCGTTCGATTACGGTATCGTCATGGCCAAAATTCGCAGTCATCTACGGCGTGCTTACGGAGAATATGCTTCCAAGCATGAAGAGATTATTTTGCATAAAGAAGGATTATCTTTATACCCTGAACGACTAGAACTTCATTACAACAATCAGAGCGTATTATTAACGAAAAAAGAAGCAGATATTATTGAAAGTCTGATCGAACGCCATCCACGAGTAGCTAGCCGGGAAGCGTTACTTGAAAAGTTATGGGACGATCAGACCTATGTCGATGAAAATACACTGAACGTCAATATCACTCGTGTACGCAAAAAGTTTCTTGATCTGGGTCTATTGGATGCGGTAGAGACGGTGCGCGGCATCGGTTACCGACTGTATATTTCGTGGAATCAGGATGATGGATTATGAAGCTTTTTTTGAAAGAACATGCGCTGTTAATCGTTATTCAGATTATTCAATTTAGTGCCGTTATGAGCATTTATTGGTTAGATGGATACCGGAATGTTGGCCCTGCTCTGTATTCGATTATGTTAGGGCTGTTTTTCTTAGGTGGATATTTATGTTATCAGTATTACAGCCGTCGTCATTATTATCGGCGCTTACAGGAGCCTCTACTCTCATTAGATGATTCGGTTCAGCAGTTAGATCAAGCTCCTGTCTCAGAAGCATTAGAACAATTGCTACGCCAGCAGTATCGATACTACCAACAACGTCTTGCTACGATTAATCAACAACAGCAAGAGCATTTAACATTTATGAATCAATGGGTACATCAGATGAAGACACCTTTATCTGTGATCGAATTAACAGTACAAGATGTGGATGAACCTGAATTTGCAAGTATTCGTGAAGAACTGGAACGGATGAGTTCAGGGCTGAATACGATTTTATATATGGCACGTTTAAGAACATTTGAACAGGATTTTCATATTCGCTCGATCTCGTTATCTGAAGTAATCCGCGAAGTGGTGCAAGAACATAAGCGTCTCTTTATTCGCAATCAAGTGTATCCTGATGTGAAGATCAAAGACGGTGATCTCTGGACAGAATCGGATCAGAAATGGCTCTTTTTTATGGTCTCTCAACTGGTCGTCAATGCGGTCAAATACTCGGCACACACCAACAATAAAGTGATTCTTTCTTCATATATTGTAGGTCATCAAGCGGTGATCGAAGTACAAGATTATGGTGTAGGGATTCCAGCTTCGGATATAAAGCGTGTATTTGAACCTTTTTTCACCGGCGAAAATGGTCGGCATTTCCGCGAATCAACAGGTATGGGCTTATACCTAACACACGAAGCAGCTCAGCGACTAGATCATCAGTTGGAGCTAGAATCTACGGTAAATCAAGGTACAACAGTACGTATTCTTTTCCCATCATATCAGCGTTAATGCTATCTTACAGCGCTGTAAGGTGATTGAAAGAGAAATCGATAGTTCCTTTAATCGGTTCTATCTATACTAAACGTATCGAATCAATCACCGAGGGGGATAAGACATGTTACACGTTAATCAGGTTAGCAAAATATACGAGGGCAAAGTCACTTATCAAGCGTTATCCAATATTCAATTTACGATCGAAGATGGTGAGTTTGTCGGTATTATGGGGCCTTCAGGTAGCGGTAAAACAACACTGCTTAATATGATTGCCACTATTGATGAACCAACCACTGGAGAAATTTTGATCAATAATCAGAATATCAATCTTTTGAAAAAAAATGATCTTGCTACATTTCGGCGACGTGAACTTGGATTTGTTTTTCAAGACTTCAATCTTCTGCATACACTGACGGTCGAAGAAAATATTGTACTTCCTTTGACACTGGATGGGGTAAAAGTCAGTGAAATGAAAGAAAAAGCGGCTGTTATCGCTGATAAGCTAGGTATCACAGGAATTATGAATAAGCGCACTTATGAAATTTCTGGTGGACAAGCACAACGTGCCGCTATAGCGCGTGCAATGATTCATACGCCACATCTTTTATTAGCGGATGAGCCGACAGGTAATCTGGATTCCAAGTCTGCTCGTGATGTGATGGAACTACTGGAAACGATCAATCAAGAACAACAGACAACAATGATGCTTGTCACTCATGATCCGCTTGCTGCTAGTTATTGTCAGCGTGTGATCTTTATACGCGATGGCAAATTGTATACCGAAATTCATCGCGGGGAACACCGTCAGACGTTTTTCCAAAAGATTATCGATACGTTATCACTGCTAGGGGGTCACGCTAATGACATTTCGTCAATTCGCGTATAACAATATCGCCCGTAATAAGCGGTTGTATGCCGCTTATTTTCTAAGTAGTATGTTTACAGTTATGGTCTTTTTTACGTTTTCGATTTTTGCTTATCATCCAGCGCTCAATCAAGGTACGCTAAATCATGATGCTGCTACTGGACTATCTGCTTCCAAATGGGTCATTTATGTATTTTCGTTCTTTTTCGTGCTTTATTCGATGAGTTCATTTCTACGTTCCAGACAAAAAGAATTTGGATTATTAATGATGCAGGGAATGTCTGTAGGGCAACTACGCAAGATGGTATTTTTGGAAAATATGATGATCGGATTTGCCTCGACACTGGGCGGTATTGGACTTGGACTTGTATTTGCTAAAGTCATTTTGCTCATAGGTGAACGGATGCTTATTCTGGAGGAATCTCTTTCTTTTTATATCCCTTTGCAAGCAATGATCGTAACGTTTATTTCATTTATGATCCTGTTTATGTTGATTTCGTTATTTATTACGTTTGTGCTACGTAATCGGCAATTAATCACTTTAATCAAAAGTAATCAGACTTCCAAAGGTGATCCTAAATCATCCATCTGGTTATCAATGATAGTCGTTTTATTGATCGGGATTAGCTACTTTGTCTCCTTAACTGCTTCCGGAGAAGAAGCGATCTATTTACTATTCCCGGTTATTATTATGGTCAGTATTGGAACCTATTTATTATTTACACAATTAAGTGTCTATATTATTCACCGCTTAAAAGCACGTAAATCATTATTTTGGTATAAAACAAATATGTTGTTATTTTCGGATCTAGCCCATCGCATGAAAGATAATGCTCGTACCTTTTTTCTTGTCGCTATTGTATCAACTGTTTCTTTTTGCGCGATCGGTTCATTGTATGGTCTTCAGTCTGTATTAATGTCGAATACCGTTTCATCTAGTGCTTATCCGATGACTTATTTTTCTACAGAAAAAGATACAGCACGAGCACAACATATTCAAGATATTAATGACGCATTAAATACACATCATATTGATATGACTCCTGCTGAATTACATCTATTGCGTTATAAAATCAATGATTCTAAAGACACCGTCACAATTGTCAGTCTTGCTGATTATAATCGATTGGCTACTTTGCTAGATGAACCTACTCTTACTTTACCGAATCAACAAGCAGTCATTCGCAAAACATCTACGATTGGAGATCAATCGAAAAACGATGTGTTACACGGGCAGATTACGTTAGAAAAAGGATTGTCTATTCAAATAGCCAATCAATCAGCTATGTCTCAAGTCATTCCAATGGTTAGAGATTATATCGTTGTACCGGATACTTTTTATCAAAAGCTTCAACATCCGTATGCTACCAATCAGATTAATGTATGGAATGGATCTGTAGAGCAATCGACTGCTATACAAGTTGCTTCAGACATTCAGCAGTCTGTTAAGCCTTATGAAGCTGATTATCAATTTTTCGCTAAAGACTATGAAATCTATATTCAAAAGAAACAATTTGGTTTGCCTCTGTTTATTAGTTTGTTTATCGGGATTGTCTTTTTTGTCTCGGCAGGAAGCTTCTTATACTTCCGTCTATACAGCGATCTGGATGAAGACAAACAGAAATTCAAAGCTATTTCCAAATTAGGATTAACAACCAAAGAGTTACACAAAGTACTCAACTGGCAGATTGCATTACTGTTTTTCGCTCCGATCGTCGTGGCTTTGGTTCATGGAGCTGTAGCGTTAACAACATTATCGAATATGTTTAACTTTTCGCTTGTAAAAGAATCCAGTATGGTGTTAGGCATATTTTTATTGATACAGATTATTTACTTCTTTATTGTGCGACACTTTTATATCGGGCAAGTGAAATCGGCTTTGCGCTAATAAATCATAAAAAAGCATCCTGTTTATCTACAAATCTCTGTAGTATAAATAGGATGCTTTTGGCTTTTGTTTATCTGTTATTCCAGTTCTGATCTAGCATGATTATGGAGTGACTACACCTGTTCCACCATATTGAGCAATCGTTGATTGTAATGTACTTCCACTGTCCAGATTGTAGGTGTAAGGTACACTGGTTAAGCTTCCAACTTGTCCAATCGTATTATTTCCACTGCTTACATACACATTGTTACGCTCTACTACATATCCATCGATTCCTTTTGTTTTGGTCGTCATAATCGGAGTTTTGACATTGTTAAAGTAATTCCCTTCTACAAGAACCTGAGCTCCGATACGTGAATTGACGCCTGTTTCTGCATTTTCATAATAGTTGTTGTAGATATGCCCTGTTCCAAAGCGTAAAGAAGGTAAGCGAGAATTGGTATTTACAAATGAATTATGATGATACGTCACATGGAACTTACCTGTATCTTCGCTAGCATTGTTATCACTATGCCCTACAAGTGATGTTTTGAAATGATCATGGAATTTGTTCCAGGAAGCAGTAACGTAATCTGATCCATGAGAAATATCAAGTAATCCATCATAATAATCTTTGTCATGAGACAGGTCACTCGATAGATCATTATGATCTACCCATACATGATTAGAAGCTTGTACTGTGATGGCATCGGTTCCGGTTGCTTTGGAAATATTTAAGTTTTGGATAATGACATTACTGGAGTTTTTAACACGTAATCCGCCACCGGTTAAGCCTGAATTTTTGCCTACACCTACTACTGTTTTATTAGACGTGATATCGACTTGTCCGCTTAGATTAATCGTACCGTTGACTTTGATAATATATTTACCTGATGCAGTACCGTAATTTTTTAACGAAGCTAGATCACTAACTGTAACGGTTGTTCCTCCTGCACCACCTGTTGTCGATCCGCTGACTGTGGCATATCCTTTTATCGCAAAGTCAGGTGCTGCTGAAGCAGGTGCTATTAAAGCTAAAGAAGTGACAACGCCCAGACAAAGTGCCATGATCGATTTCTTGTTCAATACTTTCATTAACTATTTTCCACCTTTCAAATGTGAGATAACAACCTGGCATCAGCATAAGTTTATTTGTAAATAATTACCATATAAAAATAAAGAATATGATAATAATGAAATATAAATATAGAATTATCCCTTTAATGTTAACGTTTACATTTTGAAAGTAGTAAGAAAACGAACAAAAAAAGAAGAAGATCCTCTTATCCTAACAGAGTATCTTCTTCCCTTTGATATAGAACTAAATTGAAATATCACTACTGATTACTGATATTACATTACGATTCACTTTGTGGTTGAAATGAAATATTGATTTCGACGATCTCTGAACGTGTTCCTATGCGCATCGGTGTTCCCCAGAATCCATAACCTGACGATACGATCGAATGCAGTTGCCCTTTTTGCAAATAGCCCCAATCATTCTCATAGATACGCTTCGTGATCAAATACGCTGGAGCCACCTGTCCACGATGCGTGTGACCGGAGACAACAAGATCGGTTCCTAATTTCTGCTCAGCATCTAATTCATACGGTTGATGATCCATCACAATAATCGGCTTCGAATGATCGACCGATTCTAATAACTTCGCTAATTCTGCACGTGGACGATCACTGTAATCTTGACGACCAACCAGTGTAATCCCATTATCCAGAACTGTCGATTCATCATAAAGTATATTGAGATCACTATCATCTAACACTTGAATCAAATTAATCCCTTTTTCAAAACGATCATGGTTCCCAAGAGACGTGTATACAGGGGCTTCGATCCCTTTCAAAATCTGCGGAATATTTGTTTTCACAAAGTATGGCAGATTATCATCGATCACATCACCTGGAAATAGCACCAGATCAGGCTTTAATTCGTTGATCATTTTCACCATTCGTCTAGCATGCGATTCATTGGACAAAACACCAAAGTGAGTATCCGATACCATAATCACTTTCATATCCTGCTTGCCTGTAACTGGCTTATCAATCGTAATATCATAATTACGTACCACCGGACTGTACGCATTGAACATACCTATACACGCTACAATCACAAATACAAACAGTGTAGTCCATCCCGCCCAGACAATCACTAAATGTTGAGATAAAGAGGTAAAACGAGTAATAAGTACACCTAGATTCATAATCGGTAACCATAAGACTAAAATATATAACACCATAAACCAGACAGCACTAATGATCTTAATTGTTATACTTTCACGTACCCAGAAGTTCAAAAAGAATGAATAGGCTAAAACAATCAGCACCGCAACAAAGATGTATCTCACAAAATGATGATCTGGCAAAATCTGTCCAAACCATACCCAACCATTCCATCCCATATACAGCAAGATCAAATTATAAACAATAAAAATAATGATTCCTATTAACAAATAAGTTGACTCCTATCTCTGTTGTATAATGATTACTTTTTGCTTGTAACTATCTCTATATAAGTATATACGATATACAATCATGTACCAAATGATAAAAATAGTATAAAACTATTCTTACGTAAAAAATACGCAAATACATAACTAAATAGATTTGATTTTACTACCCACTTAGCTATAGGAGGTTATCATCTGTGTCTGAATTACTCGATCCCAAAAATGTTTTTTTATTTAAACGTATTTTTGGTAGTGAAAAGAACAAAGATGTATTGCTTAGGCAGTCCATTAGTGAATTGGTTATTATTTCTTAAAGGTACTGATCCATCACACTGGGAGGTGCTATCTATGAATGAACCTGAATTAAAAAAAGCGATGACTACGCTCGAATTCCTAAGTCAAGATCGCGAAGCTCGTATGCGTTACGAAGCGCGCCAGAAATTCCTGCATGATGAAGCTTCACTTGTCGATTCTGCGATGGCAGAAGGCGAACGCCGTGGCGTTGAAGCAGGTTTTCAAAAAGGAATCGAACAAGGTATAGAAAAAGGCTTAGAGCAAGGCATTCAGCAGGGGAAACATCAAGCACTGTTAGACATGGCTCGTAATATGCTTTCTCTTGGATTAGATATTGAAGTGATTGCCAAAGCAACTGGTTTATCTCAAGAAGCTATTCGTTCTCTATCCTGAGTCTAGAATTCAATCAGCATTGTCCTCTATGATGTTGCTTCAGATTCGTAATACAAGTAAGAGCCTATCATCGCGATAGGCTCCTTTTTTAACTTTATATTAGCTTTGAAGCTACAAATAATTGTACGATTATCTTACGTATTCATAATTACTCGCATGCAATATGCTAGGCTTTAACTTTATTTCAACGCTTTGTGCACTTTGAGTAATTTGCCTTTGACAGTAGTATCCTTCATCACTTTCAAAACATGAGGACCTTTGCCATTCAGAATCTCAACGTAAGTCACGTTATCCTGAATCGTAATAATTCCAATGTCTTCAGCCGTTACGCCTTCGATCCGAGCAATCGTGCCTACAAAATCGACTGCACGTAATTTTTTCTTTTTGCCACCATTAAAATACAACTTCATGATTTCTTTGTTCAATTGCTCACTTTTGGCAGGTTTGCGTTCTGCACGAATTCCCATTTTACCCTCAAATGCTTCACGCGCACGATCCACCTCTGTCGCTTCAGGTGCTTCTTTGTGCGGAATCGCAAATCCGATATAGTCTTGAATTTCACGCAAAAATTTATCTTCAAATGGAGTGACAAATGTGATCGCTAGACCGCTTTTACCTGCACGCCCTGTTCGTCCTGTACGGTGCACATAGCTTTCTTTTTCCAGCGGTAGATCATAGTTAATCACATGTGTAATATTGTCGATATCGATTCCGCGAGCAGCCACGTCGGTTGCTACTAAATAACGGAATTGTCCACGTTTGAAATCTTCCATTACAGCAAAACGATCTTCTTGCAACATCCCGCCATGAATCTTCGCACAGGTATAATCGTTCGCTGTTAATCGTTCACTCACCATATTTACATTATCTTGAGTACGGCAGAAAATAATACAGCTATCTGGATTCTCAACAACCGTAATATCTTGCAACAGATTAAATTTATCTGCATCTTTCACTTCGTATAATGCATGCTCTATCGTTGCCGTCGTAAGCCCTGTCGCTTGAATCTCAATATGCTCCGGCTGACGCATATGACGGTGGCAAAGACGTTCGATATCTTGTGGTAATGTGGCAGAAAATAGCAATGTAGTGCGGTCTTTCGGCAATGCTTTGATAATATTTTCAACCTGTTCTATAAAGCCCATATTTAACATTTCATCGGCTTCATCAATAATCAGAAATTCTATTTTGTCCAAAGCCAGTGTACCGCGCTGAATATGATCCAATACACGTCCAGGTGTACCGACTACAACATGACTTTTTTGCTTCAATTCGAGTGTCTGCTTGGCATAAGGTTGTTTTCCATAGACTGCGGTTGCTTTGATGCGCTTAAAGCGTCCGATATTAGTAATATCTTCTTTTACCTGTGCAGCCAGCTCACGTGTCGGGGTGAGGACTAACGCTTGTGGTTTGTTCTCATTCCAGTCTACTAACTCGCACAACGGAATACCGAATGCAGCCGTTTTACCGCTACCTGTCTGCGATTTAACGACTAGATCTTGACGTTCCAACGCCACAGGAACCACTTTTTGCTGTACTTCTGTAGGCTGGGTGTAGCCCAGTTGTTGCAATGCTTTTAAAATATCTTCACTTAATCCATACTCTTGAAAATTAGACTGACTCATGAAATACCTCTTCTTTTTATAAATTAACATGCTCTTTCATTTCACTAAGCATGCTGAATAATGAACATAAAATCGCTTCAACAATAGCACAAATAGATCGCTTGCTTGATCGTATACATTTTTACTCACTCTATTCAGTATACGCTATATTGACAGTTAACATCTGAGAAAATAGCAAAAAAGACGTAGCTTACTGCTCAAATTCAATAATTTTTATATTTCGTAAAAGTTCTTCTAGTTCATGTGTGACTTTATCCCAGATCACAGTCGCTTCTTGAACCAATACCTGTTCACGTTGATCCTGATGATGCTCTATTTGGACGGATGTACATAGTATTAATGTTCTGTTTGCAAAAGAGCGTAACAGGTCTGCAACTGTAGACATACGATCTGACAAATTAGACAAATCTAATCGTTTAAAGTAATATTCCATTTCCTCGGATAATTTACTGCGTATCTTGGTCGTATCTGTTCTAGATAAATCTGCATCCTGAAAAGCTAATTCGATCGCTGTCGTCATCATATATCTTGCTTCATACATATTCAAATTGTAGTGTCTTTGCTGGATATGTAGTAAAACTGCTACTTGCAACGCAGTCAGACGGAACCAATACAGCTCTGCATATACTGAATCCAATTCCCTTTTAGAAAATAATACAGAAGATGTATTACAGATATGTAGTGATTCTATTTGAGGCCAACGAATAATTGTTCGAGCAACTTGCCGTATCGCTTTGCCCAAATGTATACGACTTGGTGGTTGATCCATAGTAAGCACATCTCCTTCCAGTAAGTAAATTAGAGGTAACCTACACCTCCTTACCCATTTCACTGTAAAAGAAAAAGGTAGTCATTATATTCCTTTGCAGGAGTACAATAACTACCTTTAATACTCATTTACTTTATTGCATTTTAATATTCGTTAGCATCAAAAGTAATGATTTTATCAAATACTACATTTTCAGTTCTTGCTTTGAAAGGTCCCATATTCCATGTTTTGTTGAATGTATAACGACTTGGACCTGTTCCATTTGCTTTAGCATCATACCAAGATACAAATTGAGCATACTCAGAACCACTCAAATCATATTCTTTTTCTAACCCGTTAACCATAGTAATAACCAATAGAACACGACCACCTGATGGCGTAGTTGTTCCTGTCGTTAGTTCTGCATTAACTTCGTTAGAGTCATAGCTTTCGCCTGTAGGTAGAACAGCCGAAACTACATAATAATAAGCTTGGTTTTTATCTGCTTTAGTATCTTTATACGTAGCTTCAGTTACATTAGCAGCAATAGTCTCATATGGACCACCAGCAGTAGTAGCACGTTTTACATTGTAAGCTGTAGCATTTTGCAACGCATCCCAAGTTAAGCCAATAGAAGAAGTTGCTTTATCAGATGTAGCTACTAGATTTTTAGGCATTACAGGAGCATCTTTTCCAAATAATTGCATTTCATGAATAGTAAGCTTTACACTATCCGCCGTATTACCATTATTAGCAGTAATATTCACACGATAAAATGTATACGGTAACGTGTTATTCAACAAAACTTCTTTAGCTGTTGGATCTTTCCAATCAGAAATATTAGATTGAGTATCTAAAACAACCCAAGTTTTATTATCATTTGAAGCTTCGAATGTCCAATTCTTCGGAGAACTAGTATCCATTGGTTGATTACGGTTAGACGCACTAGGACCATAATAAATAGTATATTTTGATACTATTGTTGCTTGATTGAATTCAAAAGCTAACCATCCAGTAGTTGAACCTGTTCCCCAAGCTGTCCAAGCATCCGGTACTTTTGTGCTATACGATTTTTTACCATCAAATGCTTTCCAAGCAGGTAGTCCATCATAGCTAGAACTTGCACTTGCTTTTCCAACTGAATTAGTAGTTGTAGTCATTGTAGGAATAAGACTTGTATACGTATCTGTTGCTGCATATGTAGAATGACTCCACCCTACTACTAAAAAACTTAAAAACATAATTGCACTTAATAATTTCTTTTTCATGTTCTAAATATTCCTCTTTTCACTGTATATTTATTCAAACTATTTTATTACCCTATTACTTATCGGCATTTGAGTTGCCACTTGTTAGAGTAAAATTCTTTATTATACAAATTTATATTATACATAGGAGACTTTCTCCTTTTCATTGCAAGATTCAAAGAACCATTTTACAAATAGCAAAAAAATATGTATGATAGATATATCGAATTATCTCGATATATCTATCATATATAAAAAGGAGTGAATTTCTGTGCGAAACATTAGAGTTTATCATGTCGATGCTTTTACAGATCAACCGTTTACAGGAAATACCGCAGGGGTCGTATTGGATGCAGAACAACTAACTGGAGAAGAAATGCAACAGATTGCAAAAGAACTTAATTTATCTGAATCTATCTTTTTACTTCCTTCGGATCAAACAGGTATCGATTATAAAGTCAGATATTTTACACCTACTGACGAAATTCCTTTTTGCGGACATGCTACTATCGGATTAACCTGGTTACTAGCTACAGAACTTGGACTATCTCAGCAACAAGATGGAGTCGTTCTAGGAACAGGAGCAGGTGCTATTCCAGTCGTCTGGCATCAAGAAGAAGGTCGTGTACAACGGGTTGAAATGACTCAGATCACTCCGCAAATCAAAGCGTTACCTGTAGACTTACAAGCAATTAGCGAAATGGTAGGCGTTCCTGTCGATGCGATAGATCCTGCTTACCCAATCCAATTATCCCATACTGGTAACTGGCATTTATTGATTCCTGTACATAGCCAGCAAGCTATAGACCAAGCAACACCTGACCTTATAGCACTAAGTAAGCACAATAAAGAATACCAGATTGCCACAACTCATCTATTTACGTTTACTCCGGATGCTGAGGACGATTATGATTTGTACACTCGTGATTTTGCACCCGCTATTGGAATCGCTGAAGATCCTGTAACAGGCGCAGCGAATGGTGCTTTGACCGGATATCTGTATCTCAATCATATGATTCCACAGGATCAGATAACACAGCTCAAAATTGCTCAAGGGCGTGCTATCGGTCGTCCTGGATTTCTATATGTACAAGCGATCCCAAATGGAGAACATCCAATTATCAAAGTAGCAGGTACTGCAAAGATTACGATTCGAGGCACATTAGATATCTAATGATAGATAGTAAAAAAGCAAAGTCTTTAGCTATGGCTAAGGCTTTGCTTTTTGAATAAATGCCTTGTAGATCAACGGGTCAAATCTAACACCATAAATTCCTCATCCCAATACTGACCTTCATACTTTAGTGCATTGCGTTCGAATCCATATACGATAAATCCTAGACTCTGATATAGTTGCTTGGCTGCACTATTATTAGATATAACGGTTAAATGTATCTGCTCTAGCCCGTCAAATAAACGTGCTCTTTGGACTAACTCTGTGATCAAAGCTTTACCTAGCTTTTGACCTCTAGCTTCTGACGAAACGTACATCGCATAGATATTGCCTTTATGTATCGTTTTGACATTACTTTCTCTTATAAAAGTTACCATTCCTACAAGCTCGTCCTGATCAAAAGCACCTAATGTGAATCGACTATTAGAATATTGAAGCTTATGTTGTACATCTTCTATCGGTTTGGAGACTTCACTATCATATGTAACTAAAAAAGCTTCGGGATTTTCTTGCAATGATCTTAACCTAAGTGCACGATAGGATACTGCATCTTCAGAAGTCAAAAGCCTAATATCCATCTTACAACCTCCTATACTTATATAAAAAAACAAAGCCTTTAGAAAATCTTTGGCTTTGCCTTTTGAACTACAATTATACGATTCTAATTTCCAACAGCTTATACTTGAATGTTCCCATAGGCGCTTCAAAAGTAATCGTGTTACCGACTTTTTGTCCGATCAACGCTTTACCTAGTGGGCTTTCATACGATAATTTGTTGTTAATAACGTCTGCTTCAGCAGGTCCGACAATCTGGTATTCGATATCTTCACCGAACTCCAAATCATGTAGGAGTATAGTAGAACCAATACTGACTTTGGAAAGATCCAGGTTATCTGCATTGACCACTTGTGCATTACGTAGCATTTTTTCTAGAATAAGAACGCGTGTCTCCATAAAAGCTTGATCGTCCTTCGCTGAATGGTATTCACTATTCTCTTTCAAATCTCCGTAACTGATAGCAAGCTTCAAACGTTGCGATAACTCTTTACGGCGTGGCCCTTTCAGTTCTTCAAGCTCATCTTCCAGCTTTTTGATACCTTCACGGGTCAAAATAATTTCTTCGTGTTCCTTAGCCATATGCGCTCAACTCCCTCATTTAACAGTATACGCTATATTGGCACACTTTCGTTACTTTAATTGTAAAATAAAGTGATTAAATTTATAAGATATCTAAGTTAACCACAAATAAAACGCATACATTGTATAAACATCAACTTTCATCCTTATTGTATTGCCTATGATAAAGACAATGTACCAAAAAAGCTAAATTCTATCTCAACGCTTGAGAAATGAATTTAGCTTTTGGTGAATATCTTTTACTTGCTCGGAATAAACTGTCTGATCCAATTACCGAATCCAGCCGGATTACGAGATTGAATCAAAACAACCCCTTCGCCCCGGAAGCGACACACAATGCCCTCTCCACTGGTTACACTGGATAACCAACCTTTCGATGCTTTTTCAATCTGGTAATTCATATATCCCGGCCATGCCACCAGATGAGCATTATCGACGATTACTTCTTCACCATGAGCTAGATTGATTGCATGAATCGAACCATAAGAAGACAAGAATACAGTTCCTTTACCCCGAATTTCGATAATAAAGAAACCTTCACCTGAAAATAATCCTTTTTTCAGATTTTGCATTTGTGTACCCACTTCAATACCTTCTGTACCTGCTAAAAAGCCATCTTTTTGAACATACAAACTATACGATCCATCTAATTCTACAGCAGTTACATCGCCAATACTGGAAGGTGCTAACAACACTTCCGCAGGGCCACGTGTAGAACGCAACTCTTGAAAAAAGAATTTTTCTCCTGATAACATACGACCCAGACCACCCATCAGTCCGCCGTCCATCGTTCCTTTAATTTCTACATTGGGAGACATCGAGACCATAGCGCCAGATTCAGCTTTGATCGCTTCTCCTTGTTCTATATGTACCTTTAACATGGCAAACGCGCCTTCATACAAAATGTCATATTTCATCTTTGTTCACCTATCCTTTCAATATATTAAGCTTATTTATATTATGACACTTCACCTTTGGCATTGTATATATGCACTACGTTTAATTGTCTTTGTAATTTCTCATTGATGATATGCAAAATATGTTGTATTCTGATGGTTCGATTGCTGAAGTGACGTGTAAATATTTTCGATAGCCCTATATGTTGATATGTAAGTATTTAAGCGTGTAATTCTGTAATGAATCTATTCAAATAAAAGATAGTTAGATCAGGAGGTTCATTTGTGTCAGAAGTGAATAAGCAACAAGTAGTAGACAGCGTACCGCAAAAAGGATTCTTCGGTCATCCCAAAGGATTGTTCACTTTGTTTTTCACTGAATTCTGGGAGCGGTTCTCTTATTATGGAATGAGAGCGATTCTTGTATTCTACATGTACTATGAAGTATCTAAAGGTGGACTTGGATTCGATGAAGCGACAGCGCTTGCGATTATGTCGATTTACGGATCACTTGTCTATATGTCCGGTATTATTGGAGGATGGTTAGCTGACCGCGTGTTTGGCTCATCCCAAGCGATATTCTATGGCGGCGTCTTGATTATGATCGGGCATATTGTGCTCGCTATTCCTAACAGCGTACCGCTATTATTTGTATCGATGGGCTTGATTGTACTCGGTACAGGACTACTCAAACCGAACGTTTCTAATGTAGTTGGTGAATTGTATGGGGAAAAAGACAATCGCCGCGATTCTGGTTTTAGTATTTTCTATATGAGTATCAATCTAGGTGGATTTATCTCTCCTTTGATCGTCGGTGGATTGCAGACTAGTTATGGTTTCCACTGGGGTTTTGCTACAGCAGCGATCGGGATGTTTTTAGGGCTGGTTGTATTTGTATTAACGAAAAAGAAAAATCTAGGTCTAGCAGGTACTGTAGTAGGTAATCCACTATCTGCTGATGAGAAGAAAAAAACGATCAAAATTTTTGCAATCAGTGCGGTGATTATTGCGATTATCGTAGTACTGGCAATTATGATGGGTTGGTTAACGTTAAAATCATTTGTCACTGTAGTGGCTATACTGGGAATTTTGATTCCTATCTGTTACTTCGTTACGATGTATCGTAGCCAAAAAACAACAGATGTCGAACGTTCACGTCTGCTTGCTTATATTCCTTTATTTATAGCGGCTGTGATGTTCTGGTCTATTCAAGAACAGACGTCAACCGTACTGGCAACTTATGCAGATAAACGTACTCAATTGGACTTTATGGGTATTCATATTGCTCCTGCATGGTTCCAATCACTCAATCCGCTATTTATTATTGCGCTATCTCCTGTGTTTGCAGCGATCTGGCTCAAACTTGGAAATCGTCAACCGATTATTCCGCGCAAATTCTCTTTAGGATTGCTGTTTGCAGGGTTATCGTTCCTTGTTATTCTTATTCCTTCTTACTTCGGTGGTGAGAATTCGCTTGTAAGCCCGCTATGGCTTGTACTGAGCTATTTTATTATTGTAGTTGGAGAGTTATTCCTTTCTCCTGTTGGGCTGTCTGCAACAACCAAGCTCGCTCCTGCGGCTTTCTCTGCGCAAACGATGAGTCTATGGTTTTTATCTAATGCTGCGGCTCAAGCGATTAATGCGATTATTGTTCAATTTTATAGCCCCGATACCGAAATGATCTATTTCGGAGTGATCGGTGGTGTGTCTATCGCACTTGGTGTGATCCTGTTCGTGATGGGTCCCAAAATTCAAAGCTTTATGAAGGGTGTACTGTAACAACCAAACCTATAAAAACAACCTTGAGGACTTTAAAGTCATTCAAGGTTGTTTTTATTTAATATAATTGTGCCAACTCTATATTTAATGCTTCTGCTATACGTTTAATTAATTTAATATCTGGAGCAGAAGCGCTAAATTCAAAGTTTTCAATAACTTCCTCATCTACTCCGACCCGATTAGCCAATTCTAAATGGGTATAACCTAACTGATCTTTAGCAATGATTAATTTATCTCGCATCATTATTCTTGTAGTCTCATCCACTTCAAACTGATCTTCTACAAAAACTTTTTCTATTTCTCCAAGTTTGAAAACCATAATCGTAAATTCTGATGTTTGAGATACCGCTTTAAATCCTCTTTTATGATAAAACTCAACTGAATTAGGTAATGCCTCTATCGTAATAAAATTGCATCCACTTTGCTGTGTGACATCTGTAGCTATTTCGATAATTTCTTGCATTAGATGCTTACCATAACCTAGACCTCGGTACCTTTTATCTATAGCAAAATAATGAAGTTTAATAGCCGGGAAATAGTACTGTTCATCATTAGGTAATTCCCAACCATATTTATCTCCAAATTCATTAACCTTATTCCTTTCTAATTCAATTAAATCATTATGTAAAGTAAAGAACCCGACTAAATTTTGATCTTCATCAAAGTATAATCGGGTTGTAGCTGTTTGGAGTTCATGAAAATATAATGCTTTGGTTAATAAAAACTCTTTTATCGTATTCTCATCAAAACTTCCAAATTGAAAATTGTTTAAATGACCAGTATAACTAGAAGAAATGTAGTCAAAAGTTAGCACTTCTCGACCTACTTTCTACGTGAGGAGCGCTTATGATTACTCAGATCTCGACGAACATTATCCATAATATCGCTATGCGTTTTTTCTTTTTTAGTTGCATATTCCACAAACTCGGAGAGCTCTTTGTCATTTTCAAAACTGATTTTGGTCGGTCGAATAGGCTTGAGTATATTTGTACTGGCCACTTTATAACGACCTCCTTCTTTTTAATCAATATACTATATTATATCATCGCTCATATTCTAGTGTAAATAAATAACATGATACTTTCTTTTAGCCAAAGCGCTTGGTTTTGTACCATTTGCTTTCTCTACCGGTAATCCGATCATACGTAATCGAGAAGAATGCTTTGACCGAGATAATCAGGAACAATTGGGAATACGTAAAGTAAGAGACGCACGATAAAATAAAGTTACGTGTATTACTTTGTCCGATATCTGTTGCCAGTGCCATATTAATCTGCAATACATAGATGTAATACATAAGCGCCCAACCAATAACCAGATATACATATACGTCTCCAACAAATTGAACAGGAGATACGACCGCAGGATTAAATAGCTCTATAATCTGATACACAATATTAGCTAAAAAAATAATATCCGAGACAATAATAGCGATCATAAACCAGAAATAACTAGCTGCATAATACATAACATGTAGCTTGATACGCCAGCTTGTTTTATCAAATAAATGATGAATATTGTCCATCACTACACTGTAATTGCCTTTAGACCAGCGTTCCCGTTGCTTCATATACACACTGAGCAGTTCCGGTTCTTGTTGATACGCTTCGGCTTGAGGAGCTAATGCGATCAGCTTCCCACGCGTCAAAATTTCAAATGAAATCGCGGTATCTTCTGTTATGGCTTGCGGGTCCCATCCACCGATCTCTTCCATTAAGTCTTTGCGCACAATAAAGTTCGTGCCCGGAATCGTACCCAATCCGAATAACTCCCACATACCTGTATGATGCACGCGCTGAATCGTGACAAGTTCCAGATTGATACAACCGGATAAGAAGTTCTGGCTGCGATTACGTGCTTTGTTGCGACCGAATACAGCACCGTATTTTTCAGGTTGTTCCATTGCTTTTTGGGTTAGAAAAAGAAGTGCATTTTTCTCGGGTGCGGCATCTGCATCATACACGCATAACCATTCGCCTTTGGAGATCACCATTGCATCATTTAACGCACCGGATTTACCACCACTACCCGTACGCTCCATAATAGTAAAGTCACGATCAGCATAAGCAGGTTGTTCTTTCAAAGCTCGCAAACGAGCAGCCGTATTGTCACTACAATTATCAGCTACGATAATAATCTGTACTTTGTCCTGAGGATAATTCAACTTCAAAATATGCTCAACGGTAGACATAATGACGATTTCTTCATTATGTGCAGGTACAATCACTGTTACATTCGGGAAATGATCCATATTTTCAGGAATCACCATCGGAATTTTATTCTGCTTGAACATAAACCGAATCGCGCCCCACATAATGACGATCGATTCGAATACAGCAATCCATATACTCATAATCGAGATGAGCAAAATAGCATCAGACATGATTTTTCCCCCGGTCATACTTTTTATTTACATTTGCACGGAAAACCAATGTCATAATGGTAAGTACAATAATAGCGATACCGAATAAGCTACTAATCACAATACAAAGCGGGATAAACCAGCTCGTATATTCCATCTCTATCAACCTCCTTGTGAACAAACATGTATTTAAATATATTCTGCAATCAGATCGGTTTCTGTATTGCGTTCTAGCGCAGAGATAATGCCATCAATATTCTCATAGGTGCTGAATTGTTCTTTTTGAAATACGAATGCTCCTGCGCGAATGACAAATTTCAACTCTTTGCCTTTTTTATCTAAAAATTTGATATTCATCATAGCGTTTTTGATACGATCGGTTAACAATTGCAGATATTGTTGATCGGTCATAGGACACAAAATAATAAAACGCCCCTCTTCAATCGAGAACTTATAATCTTCATACCGAATTTGTTTTTGAATCGTCTCGGACAACTCCAACAGAAATTGCGAATAGAGCTGGCTACCTAACGATTCTTGTACCAGTGCTAGAAATTCAATCTTGAACATCGCCATCGAAAATGTATAATTTTCGGAATAGCGTCTAGCCAGGTTAGACTGTTTGATAACAGTAGCTTCTAACGCCTTTTTGTTGCCTAATGTCGTATACAAATCAATTTCAGGATCACGCTTGCGCAAGTCTTCTAATCGTTCACTAACTCTTTGATTACGAATCAACGTCGATTTGATAAAAGCAGCAATCAGAATATTAGCTGGGATCAAAAATAGTTCAAAAAAGATCAGTGTATTGACTGGCGCATATGTCACCATCCATACAAAATAGGTCACTATAAATATAAAAATAACCACGACAGCAATGCCCATCGAAACGACAAACCCGAACAACAATGCAACCATTGCGCCTATATTCAAAGCAATCTCTAATAAGCTATAGCCACCATCTGCATAAATATTAAAAAACACAAGCACTTCCTGTGCGATCGCCAGCACAATCAAAATGATATAACCCAAACGCATTTGATTAATAATGCTGGTGTTGGTACTTAATTCTTTACGTTTTCGACTTGTTCTCATTTACTTCGTGTCACTGCCTTTCTGCAAATGTGTCTCTGCTAAAAGAGGAAATAAATCATCAAAAATATGAGTATCTCCATCAAATACATAGCCTCCCGGATAAGCTTGATCCCATCCTCTCATCGTTAGCATTTGTGCATATAATTGGTCTGCCCACTGCTGATCGTTCTCCTGTAAAGCTAACAAAATCGCAAGTCCGTACACTGCTGGCGATTCATATGCTACATCTGCGGTCTGATCAGCACGCTTATAGCGTCCGGCTAACTTATGATTCTGCTCAAATTCTTTTTTCATAAAAGTGATCAGTTGATCGGAAGGCTCACCTAATTCACTCCGATGGATCGCTAAAATCAGTTGATCTATCAGATTAATCGTATCGTCATAGTTGTATTTGCCTGTAGCTACGCTGTATGTTCTGGGGTAAAAGACTCCATCATTGGGCGTATTGTGAAGTAGATCGGTGTACTTCGTGTACTCTTGAGTGGTGATGATGTTGGTCTGCTTCATCTGTTCCAAAGCAGGCACATCAATATATGTTAGGCTGAGTACATCTGCGGAATATCCATGTTCAAAATCATGATAATCGACAAGATAACCATGTTGCTGATCTGAAGCAAGCAACGTATCGACAATTTGCTTGGCAGTTGTATGATAAGTAGGCTGTTTCCACTGGGTAGATGCTTGTAACAGCGCGCCTACGATACGTAGATCATCTCCAAGTGCGTTGGTATTTACTTTCGATTGTCCATTCGGCTCTAATTTCCAGTAAATATAATGCTTGTCTTTATCCAAAAAATACTGTTGCAACAACGTATAACTGTGTTCAAAACTTTTGGAGTCATCGGTTAGTAGCGCATATTGCATCCACAATCCTAGCGATTCAGATAATGATTCTCGGCCAGCTACAATATCAGGATCTGTCGAAGTAGCGGGTAAAAGACGACTCGCTAACGTCCCATTCTCATTGACCATATGGGATGTAATAAACGCTGCTGTAGGGGAGGCTTCTGGTTGAGAACGATATGTATACACTCCGCCTATGATCACAATAACTGCGATACAACCTATCATAAGTAATATCCATTTCTTCGGAAAATGATGTTTCTTTCTTTTCATATCTTTCTCCTATTGCATACATTTCTGCTTTAGAAATATACGTATTCTACTTTATTTATCGGCTACTCTTGAAGATATAGTTACTTTTTTCTATCAAAATTCGACAATATATGCATCTGTTATATTTTGAAAAGCAAAAAACCAGATCATTCGCAGTCATATGCTACGAAATATCTGGTTTTATCATATAATCTCGTTCGATAGCTGTCTAGTTGATTAATACACTTCTATCGATTGTAATGTTGGACAATAACGCGATTCGACAATAGATATTCGAATATGCTGTGCACTAATATCTGAAAAACGACAAATATGCTTATATCCGACAATGGAACCATGATAACATTCGATCCATTTTTGATGACGATCCTGATAAGAAATCGTAAAGAACTCGATACGTTGCCCTGACTCAATATGTTCCATTAATACGATTCGATGAAATGTCTGGATTGTTCCCAAATCCAGTTCGATCTCAGCTTGCTCTGTTCCATAGGGAGTACACCAATACGTCTCTTCCGCGAGATCGATAGCGAGAGGAGCAGGATGCTCTGGATCTGAATCAGATGCTTGAATTAGAGCATGTTCAGCTAGATTATATTGATAATAATTCTTTATTTTCTCTCCTAATTGTTGCAACTCATACACATCTTGTTCATGAATTAATCCTCTACGATCAGGCGGTATATTTAGCAAAAAGCAAGCATTCCCGCCTACTATTCTTTCATATAATTCCATAAGTTCTGTGGATGTTTTGACCTGATCATCTTCAGCCGAATGATAAAACCAGCCCGGGCGAATCGATGTATTAACTTCCGCAGGATACCAGATCAAATGCTCTGTTTCGGCAATCATATGGCGACTGCCTAAATCGTCTTGATCCGAACGCACCAATGTAGCAAATTCTCCATTATCTTCAGTTTGCGAGTTGGCTTGTATCTTTTCGTTATCCTGCATACTTGCAGGTACAACACTCCATTCAGAAGAACGGGTATGCCCTGCTTCATTACCACACCAGCGTACATCAGGGCCACATATTGAAATCACCGCTTGTGGTTGGAGTCTGCGAATAACCGCGTAATAGCGATCCCAATCATACACTTGCTTTTTCCCTTGTTTGCCTTCTCCACAAGCCCCGTCAAACCATACGCTAAATAATTCACCATATCCAGTTAACAGTTCTTCAAGCTGATGTACAAAATAATCGTTGTAGGCTTCAGAATCTCCATATGTAGGTTCATGACGATCCCATGGAGAAAGGTAAATCCCAAATTTCAGACCTGCTTTGCGGCAAGCTTCGGATACTTCTTTGACCAGATCTCCTTGTCCATTGCGCCACGGACTATTCTCTACCGAATGATCTGTATATTGACTGGGCCACAGGCAAAATCCATCATGATGCTTGCACGTTAGAATAAGTCCTTTCATACCTGCCGCCTGACAAGCATCTACCCATTGCTCTGCATCCAATTGCTCTGGATTAAATAACGCAGGTGACTCATCACCCATTCCCCATTCCCTATCGGTAAATGTATTCATCGAAAAATGAATAAAGCTATAAAATTCTAACTTTTGCCAGGCTAATTGTCTGGCTGATGGATAGATATGAGCCGCTTGTTCAATCGAAATCACCATATGTGGTTCTTCCTTTCGTATCATCAGTATGCTATATCGGATCTGTTATCTTTTTTTACTGTCCTAGATCAGCAGTATCCACCAACTGCACTTGCAATTGTTTGTATCCATGTAATTCGAACAGGATTAACTCATTATCGCCTTGCTTTAACAATGGCGCAGGAATATATAGTGTTTTCTGCGGCCCTACTTGCCAGTATCGACCTAGATTAAATCCATTTAAAAACACTACCCCTTTGACCCAACCATCTACTCTTAGAAATGTATCGGCTGGAGATTGTACATGAAATATACCACGGTAAAAAGCTGGTTGATCAAGTGGGGCTGATAGCGTCTCTGTCTGCGTATAGATAAGGTCGCTAAGCGAATGTAGCGGTAATGGATAGATCGTCCAGTCATATAGAAACGCATTGCCATGCCGTACACCTTCCGTAATCCCTTTAGGATCGCGCAAGTAAGGCCCATAATTAATACGTCCCATATTTTCGACTAGAATATCTAAACGTATGCCTTGTTCCGGTACTTCTAAAGGAAGATTAGACGGGGTCCAGCGCTCGATAATCCCTTGATATGTTTCATCTACATATACGATAGCCCGATCACTTACCTGTTGAAGAACAAGTTCCATTTCGGTTCGTGACCCTTTGACTATAGTGGAATATAAAATAAAGCCATACGCTTGCCCTAGCTTTTCCATCGGTTCAGGTGAAGAAGAATGAATCGCTGTAGTTAGCACATCTAGATTCTGCAATAAAGGACTATATTCATGTAAAGTTACAGTGCCGTAATTAGCAGTCGGGATCGGTACAGGTAATTCCAATGCAGGTAAATCTATATATTCACCAAGCACTTCTCGAACCGCAAAAAATTTATCTGTCGGCTGTCCCTGTTCATTTAATAAAGCTCCATAATCATAACTTCCTACAGTTGGTTCATACTGCTTAATATGATTGGCTCCATTGTAAAAGCCAAAGTTTGTTCCTCCGTGGAACATATAGAAGTTGAGTGAAGCTTGTTCATATCGCAAAATGTCATCAACAGTCTCTGCGGTATCTTGTGCTGAACGGGTCTGATGAGGTTCCATCCAATGATCAAACCAACCATCCCAGAACTCCATCACCATAAGTGGAGCATCCGGTTGATACTGCTTGAGCTTAGCAAAAGCAGACGTCGCATTCGATCCAAAATTAACGGTCGCCAGTACACCGGGAACCATCCCACCCTGCAACATAAAGTCTTCCGGCCCATCTGAAGTGAACAACAATACATCCATTCCCCGTATCACCATTGCTTCTTGAATGTATTGAAGATATGCTGTATCGTTGCCATAACTTCCGTACTCATTTTCGATCTGCATCGCTATAATCGGCCCACCTTTGGTACATAACAAAGGTTGAAGAAGCGGTAGTAACACATCATAATAAGCATCTACTTTATCCAGATAAGATATATCATAACTACGCAGTCGCATATTCTGATCAGCAAGCAACCATGCAGGCAATCCTCCAAATTCCCATTCGGCACAAATATAAGGGCTCGGTCTAACAATCACATGCAATCCTAATGATCCGGCTAACTGAATAAAAGCTACAACATCTGCGATACCTGTAAAATCAAAAAAACCTTCTTGTGGTTCATGCAGATTCCATGGAATATACGTCTCCACTGTATTTAAGCCGAGAGCTTTTAGCTTGAGCAACCGATCTTCCCAGTATTCAGGCACGATGCGAAAATAATGTATTGCACCAGACAGCAGACGCATCGGCTGACCGTTATAGACAAAGTCATTGCCAACAACTTCAAAAGTGTTCAACAGCGCTTCCTCCCTATGATCTGATCTACTACGATCAACCTTTGACCCCGCCCATCATCATGCCTTCGGTTAATCTTTTCTGCAATAATGCATAGACAATGACGGTAGGAATCAATACAATCACTAATCCTGCAAACAGAGAACCCCAATCTGTCGCATATTGTTGAATCTGCATCAGATTAGCCAGCCCGATCGGAATCGTTTTTTTCTCATCACTTGTGACTAATGTTAATGCCAGTACATATTCATTCCAAAAGTCAAAAAAGCCGAATACCACCAGAGTTACAATCGCAGGACGCGTAATCGGTAAAATAATACGGAACAAAATATTCATATATCCTGCTCCATCAATCAGCGCCGCTTCTTCAAAATCTTGTGGAATCGACTTCATAAATCCAATCATCAGATAGACAGAAAAAGAAAGGCTACCTGTTGCATAGACTGCACTTAGCCAGAAGCGATTATCCAGCATATGTAGATTATTCATCAGAATAAATAGCGGTACAATAATATACGCACCTCCGATAAACAATCCTGCCATATACAGATTCGTAATCAATCCTCTGCCTCTAAATTGCATTCTACCTAACGCATACGCTGTCGGTAAAGCTACCGCTAACAGAATAACCATCGACATCGCAACCACTAATACCGAATTTAGCATATAATCGCCAATACGAGCGGTAGTAAAAGCATTCACATAATTTTCCCAGTTTAATGTCTTCGGTAAGCTCCACGGACTTTCCATCACTTCTGTATTTGTTTTGAACGAAGCTAATACATTCCAGATCAAAGGATAAACGACGATTAATGCCTGTATGATCAAAAAAATACGTAACACGATATGACCTACCCAGCGCAGCGGTGTTTTGGATACACTAACCTTAGGCTTTGTGCTCCCGCTTTCAAAGTTGGCTGTCATCGACATGTTAAGATGCCTCCCTTCGTGTTAAACGGTTGCTTAAAATCGCTAACAAAAACGACATTACAAACACAAATACACCGATCGCCATCGCATAGCCAAAATTGGAATTGGAAAAAGCCTGACTGTACAGATAAGTCATAATCACTTCAGAATGACGATTTGGCCCTCCGCCTGTCATAATCGATACGATAATAAAGCTAATCGTAAGCACACCGTTAATACTGAAGATAATCGTAATTCGAATAATTTCCCATAACATCGGAATCGTAATATGGATAAACTGCTGAATTGGGGTAGCTCCATCTATACCTGCCGCTTCATACAAGTCAGGAGATATACTATCAATTCCTGCCATATACATCACCATATAATAACCAACCGCTTGCCAGATCATCGTGATTGCTAACGCCCACAATACTGTCCGTTCATCACCTAACCACGGAAGCGCCCAGCTACTTAATCCGATGAAATCAAGCCCTGAATTGAGAAATCCAATCGTCGGATGATAAATAAATGACCATAGAATAGCAATGACGACAAAAGATAAAATACTGGGAAAGAAAAATAAAGTGCGATAAAGTCCACGTTCTTTCAATTTGGAACGTGTCAGAATCGATGCATTAATCAATGCGATAAATAACGTCAACACAGGCACCACTAACATCAAAAATCCGGTATTTCGTAACGATAACAAAAATACATCATCATGGAATAAATCGATAAAATTTTGGAATCCTACCCATTTCGGCTCATCTCCGATACCTGTCCATAAGTAAAAAGATTTCTGGAATACTTCGACCGTAGGATACAACTTAAACAACGTAAGCAATAACAGTCCGGGCAACAAACAAAATAATAAAAACCAACGCCGTCTTGTCTTCATTTTCATAGGATGCGAAGACTCCTTTCGATCAAAGAGGACGATATTATCGCCCTCCTTAGTTTTTACTTATGGTGTATTATTCACTAACTCTTGATTCAGTTCAGTATATAATTTGGTCATTTGCGCACTATATTGATCTAATGTCATCTGCTTATTCATCAATGAAGAAATAGGATTATACACTTCTTCGCTTGGATTGTATTTGCTACCTTTAGCTACCGATTTAAACGAACCGTTTATGGCTACCATACCGCTATCGACTGTTTTATAGACATTGTAAGTCGTATCAGAAATATACTCTTTGACCAGATCGGGTGCTCCTTTAACAGCAAGGATTCCTTTCGATTTTTCAGCATTAAGTTTTACACTTTTATCAGTATACAGATACGATAAAAAGGCTTTAGCTAATTCTGGATTTTTGGCTTTGGCTGGAATAACGATCTGCTCTACACTGGTCATCGCTGTAACCGGATCACCTTTTTTAAAAGCAGGTACGCCTAGAAATCCAAACTCAAATCCTTCTTCAC
The DNA here is from genome assembly GCF_028606985.1 of Paenibacillus kyungheensis. Classification (NCBI taxonomy): domain Bacteria; kingdom Bacillati; phylum Bacillota; class Bacilli; order Caryophanales; family Paenibacillaceae; genus Paenibacillus; species Paenibacillus kyungheensis. The sequence goes on from NZ_CP117416.1 coordinate 5,093,199, forward strand.
GCGGAGCATCTTTCATTTCATCTTCAAACCATGTGCCATTCGGAATAAACATCGCATGACCTTGCATAAATTCGGTCTGTGCTTGTGTATGATTCAAAGCGACTGTACCTTTCATCAATCCGTTATCTTCGGTAGCGATCTTTTCCAGTACACCCCATACCTGACGGAATGTGTCACTTGTCCAAAATGTAGGATTGTAATCAAAAAAATCAGTTAATCCCTTCTGCTTACTCACACTATAGATCGAAGGTACAATGATTTCTTCCAGATAACCTGGATATAACCCTTGATACGTAAATAGCGCTCTATTATTTTGTTGTGCTGTTGTATTGAGTGCTAACAACTCATCCCATGTTTTTGGAACTTCAATTCCTTTTTGTTTAAAAAGAGTTTTGTTATACCACAATCCCATTACACCAAAGTTAAACGGGGCAGCATACACTTTGCCATCTCCATAAGGAGCCATCGCTCTGGATTCTAAAGCACCCAGTAGAATTTTATTTTTGAGCGGCTGTGTTTCTCCTTTTGGCGTGCTATCAAACACATCGGTTAAATCTAGTAAAGCATGGTCTTTGACCAGACCATCTAGCAACGATGTATTATCACTGCCTGCAATATACATTAAATCCGGCGGATTACCGGCTACAATTTTGGGGCGAATCAATTCAGCGATTTTGGGACTGGCGGTAATATTGATCTTGGTTCCCGGATAATCTTTCATAAAGTCTTCTGCAATCGTATCCCAGTATTCCCGTCCATATCCTCCTTGAAAAACAGCGATATTGAGGTCTGGATCAGCAAATTGGCTATTGGCTGCTTGAGTGCTTTTATCTGCACTGCCTGCATTACCCCCACATCCAGCCAACAACGAAAATGACAATACAACTGCACTTAACATATTTAATGTTTTGATCCCCTTCATACATTCACCCCATTTATATAATGAGCTTCTGGATAGAAGCGACGCTGCATGTATTCAGTATAGAAGGGTTGTGATGATAGTAAAATGTACAATACAGGTAAACCTTATAGATGATTTTTAGTTTTTTTATATACGATGAACAAAAAACTAGACAATTTTATGATCATACATAAAATCATCTAGTTTTTTTATTTTTATCTATCATGATAAGACAGGTTTTATCTGTTTAGGTGAGATTCCATAACGTTTTTTAAACAAGCGATTGAAATAAAATGGATCATGAATACCTACTTCTAACGCTACCTGTTTGACCAGCCATTGTCCTGAGGATAGCATTTGATACGCATGATTCATTCGAATATCGTTTAGATATGTTAGAATACTTTGCCCTATTTCTACTTTAAATACCTGACACAAATAAGGTTCAGACAGATTCACATAAGCCGCAATTTCAGATAAATGAATACGCTCTGCATAATGAGTCTGCAAATAATCGATCACTTTTTGTACTTCTGGCCGAATCATCACTTTATGATTGGAATGAGGTGGACTTAATCTATGGGGTGTTGGCTTTATTGCTAAAGGTAGAGGGGATTCTTCGATATTCAGACAGTACTGGATATGTTGTCTAAGTTCATGCTCATTACTTGCTCCTATCGTGTACACAATCTGTAAAGGAATATTGTAATACATGTTGGATAAACTGATCAGCCGTTGCGCTATTGTTTCACTCCAAGAGGATGGATTCGCAGATATTAACGAAGAACTTTTTTCACAAGTTACGCCTAAAATAAATTGATGATTGTTCAGTTCAGCTAACATTACATGATGACTATTGGAAAAGAGTTCATCTGATAATCCAGATAAAGCTGACTTTAAGCGTTGAGCTGCATTCAATAGATTGTCGTTAGCATTAGCTTGTTCGATATTGACTGCAAATAAAAAGAGGAGTTGTCGCTCGGTATCCAATGGACGATAAGAAGAGTCTGAAGATGCAGATGATTGTGTATTGATCTCTGCACGTTGAAGTAACTGGATAGCGGAATGATCTATACCGCATATCTCCAATAATTGCTGCTGAAAATCACTATATTCTACAGGGTCAGCGATACTGAGAGATGTATTTTTTTGGAGTACGGGTTCTTTTTGATCTATTTTAGCAGCCATTTCTTCAAGCACTTGCATAAAGTTATCTGTCTGCAATGTTAATTTGAGCATATAATCATGTGCACTATGTTTGAGTGCTTCACGTACCAATTCAAAATCATTGTAGTTGCTCAATACTAAGATCTCTCCATGATACTGATCAGCTCGTAATTGCTTAATAAGCGCTATCCCATCCATATCAGGCATCTTGATATCGGTAATCACAATATCAATATCAGTCTGTGCGATAAGTTCAAGCGCAGTACGTCCATTCGAACATGACCCCGCATATTCAAATCGACTGCCTTCCCAATGAATAAGCGTTTTTACAGCATGACGAACAATCAACTCATCATCAACAATCAACACTTTATACATCATTTTTGTCCTCCTTTGTACGATCTCGCTTAGGTAATATAATCTCAGTCGTTGTTCCATAATTAATTCTACTATGTGTGATTAGACCATAAGGTTCTCCATAATGAAGCCTGATTCGTTCATGTACATTTGTAATACCTATTCCAGATAATGAGCGATACAATGCTTTCTGTTGACGTTGTTCGGCCTGGTCAAATCCTTTGCCATTGTCGCAGATAAGAATCTGTATTCCTTGATCAGATAGACTGGCTTCTATTCGAATATTTACTTTAGCATGTTCATCTGCTCCAGCATGCAAGATCGAATTTTCGACAATCGGCTGTAAAATAAATTTGGGTACCATCCATGTAGCAGTGTCTTCATGCAACTGCACTTCCAGATGAAATGAATCACCATAACGAATACGCTGAATATTTGCATAATGTTGTACATTCTCAATTTCTTTTGCTAACGGGATCATTTCTTCTTTGACTAGAATCGTATTGTGAAGCAGTTCAGATAATGAGCCAATCCCCTGTGTTAGCGAAGCATTGCCACTGAGCATTGCACTCCATTTCAACGAATTTAATGTATTAAATAAAAAGTGAGGATTAATCTGAGCTTGTAACATTTTGAGTTCTGCTTCTCTTTTGGCTTGCTGTTCGGTCTGGATCTGCACGATCAATTGTTTGAGTCTATCTACCATGTTGTAGATAGTTGATGTTAATTGCTGCATTTCATCTGGATAAGGCCCTTGTTGAGGCATTCCGTCTAACTTCCCACGATCTACCCGTTTGGCAAATAACAAAAGCGAACGCATCGGCGAACTAATACTAAAATATATCCACATAGATACGATAGCAGACAATAGTAACGTCAATAGACATAAGGCGATAATATGATTTCGTAATCCGGTAAGTTCTGACACGATAAAAGAATGAGGAATCAAGCCGATAATATGCCAATTTGCCATCTGAATCTCTGCACTGGTCACCAGCATTTTTGTATTCAAAATCGTTGATTCAAATTCTTCAGATTGGCCTTGATGTTGTTCGCTGATCATTTTGGATATGATATCTTTGTGAAAAATATTGCCTTGTACAATCGCTGGATTCAACGAAGAAATTACCATTCCATTATCATTGGTTATGTAGATACTACTACCTTTTCCTAGATTGACAGACTGATATAGATTACGGGCAAAACTTTTTTCATCAAAACAAAGAACAATATAGCCTAGATATGAATTTAGATCATTTTCGGAATAGATTTTGCGGGTGAGGGCTAATGTTGGCGTACCACGATTAGAACGAAGGTAAGACCAATACGCATTACGAGCAACGCCTTCTGTTTGAGTCATCACTTCACTTAATTGATCACCTGGATACCATTGATAGCCCAGATCAAAAAAAGCCGCGCCTGTATTGGTCATAATAACGACATTAGAAAGGTTACTAAAGCTGAAAATCTGCTGATCCAGTTGTTTGCGAATCAACGTTTGCAACACATTTTTGTCCAGATCGGTTAACTGATTGTAATTGGCTAGCCCTGTCTGAATCGAAGGATTAATAATAATATTTTCACTTAATGTCTCGTATTGTTCCAGTTCTCTAGCGATATTACGAGCTAATTCATCTAATGTCTGTGTAGATGTCTCACTGATCTTGGTTGTGGTCGATGTCTCATAGATTTGATTGGAGTAAAAGGCGACAATAACGACAGGTAAAAGAGAAGTAATTAGAAAAGCGATAAGTAAGCGATGCTTGATCGAAAGATGACGAAGTAGGAACGAGGATTTTTTGAACCATTTCAATTTAGCGTTAGAGGGCATACCAGAACACCTTCTTGCATCATTTTTCATACTATAATAGCAGAAATTAGAACGCTTGCAAGATCACATCAAGATGATATATTGCAAAAAAGACTGCCGGAATTCACCGACAGCCTGCTTTATTTCATCTTCATACTCTCTCAATTCATTGGAATCATGAACCAACCACAACAGGATTGTCTTCATTTTTCGCTTGTGCTGCTTTTTTAATTTGTTTACTGCGCAATTGTCCGCAAGCTGCATCAATATCTGTTCCATGCTCCAGACGAACTGTACAGTTCACACCATTCTTTTTCAACGTATCGTAGAATGTAATAATCGATTCTTGAGAACTACGTTGATACTGGCTATGCTCATCAACCGGATTGTATGGAATCAGATTCACACTGGCTGACTTGTTCATATGAGCGATTAGATCAGCCAATTGCTGTGCATGTTCTTGATGATCGTTCACATCACGTAGCAAAATGTACTCTAACATAATCCGGCGATTTGTTTTGGTTAAATAGTACTCTACAGCAGACATCAATTGCTCTAACGGATAAGCACGATTAATTTTCATAATGCGTGTACGCAGTTCATTATTCGGTGCATGTAAAGAAAGAGCTAGATTCACCTGTAGATCACTATCGGCAAATTCTCTGATTTTGTCAGGCAGACCACTTGTGGAGACAGTGATACGTTTAGGCGCAATTACCAGACCTTTGCGATCTTTCACAATATTTAAGAAATCGACCATATTTTCAAAATTATCAAATGGTTCGCCGATTCCCATGACTACGATATGCGTAACCAATTGGTCTTGCGCGGCTGCATCCAGATGAAATTGCACTTTCATAATCTGTTCCACAATCTCACCTGCGGTGAGATCACGACTTTTCTTAATTAGACCACTTGCACAAAAGCTACAGCCGATATTACAGCCTACTTGAGTGGTTACACATACCGATTGACCATACTTCTGACGCATCAATACCGTTTCGATCAAGTTGCCATCTTCCAAACGGAACAGAAATTTCACTGTACCATCAGCAGATTCTTGCTTCACATGTTCGGTTAATGTCTGAATTGCAAAATGCTCGGCAAGCAAAGCGATACAAGCCGGATTCACTTCAGTCATTTCATTAAATTCAGTTACACGTTGACGATACAAATAATCCCAGACCTGACCGGCGCGGAATTTCTTGTGTCCACGTTCACCAAGCCATGACGATAATTGATCTAATGTTAATCCATAAATGGATGGTTTATTCATGGTATACCTTCTTTCAAAGCTATTAAATTTGAGGAAAAACAGATTAGAGTAGATCTTTTTCTTCTGTTTGAAGAATAGATGCTAACAATCCAGGAAATTGAGTGTCTAGTTCACTTTGGCAAATACGATAAAAATGTTGCCTGCCATCAATGCGTAATTGGATTAATCCCGTTTCGCGTAATATTTTAACATGATGAGACAAGGTGGATTTGGAAATATGACTCATTTGAAAACCTGCACAACTTTTTTCTCCATGATGTGCAAGACACAATAGTATTTTCAATCGCACAGGATCACTTAGTGCGCTGAATACATCGACAAGCTTGATCGGTGTCGGTCTGGTAGCTTCTAATATTTTCATACTTTTCAACTTATCATTTATTGGAGCAACTATCAATTGAAAAGTACGATTTTGGTCGAACTATTTATTATGTTAGATGTATGATACACTTTAACAGTTCGAATTTCATCAAACTATTAAATACAATGAGAGCAAGATTGTGTTTTTTTATCAAAAAGGAGCCTTATTAAATGACAACAGCTATCCAAACATTAAATGACTATTTCCGCTTATTCGATGCTTCACGTACTGATCCACAAGCGATGGAACAATTGTTGGATTTATTTATTCCAGATGTAGAGATTGTACTGAACGGAGCTACACGTAACGGGTTCAAAACTTTTATGGATACATTCTATCAATACAATATTGATATCAAACATATGCATGAGCCGTGGGAACTGCAAACCAACGGAACCTACGAATCCCGCTGGGCAGTATGTGGCATGTCGAGTGAAGGAACAGTCTATGCCAAAACAGGAATTGATATTGCTCGTGTGAATGAAGAAGGTAAGATTGTATTTTTGGAAAATGTACAGGAGAATCAAGACGCTTTTAGCAAGTATTGATACTAACTATGTAGATTAGGTTCTATGTTTATTGCGATAGGATCTGACTGCTACAATCGTAATCCATGTCAGTACCGCTACGACAGCAATCACGATTCCCATCGTAATCAACAAATTACTCCATACGATATGCATATCATTCACCTCATTTATATCTGGATTTTATTGGTAATGATAATAAGTGTACATAAGCGATCATCATCATGCAAATGAACAGCATATAGACAAGCAAAGGAGCATCTTCGTTCACAAGATGCTCCTTCTTTTGATCTACTTTTTCAATATAAATGTTATTCCTAGAACGACTATTAACAACAACCCCATATACCAACCATCTCTGCCTGCTAATTGTGGAGTTAGATAATAGGTACGCTGACGTGTGCCTGTGAATCCGCGTGCTTCCATCGCTATCGCTATTCGTTCAGACTTACGAATACCTTGCGTGAATAGTGGTAGTGCATAACGGATAAAAGATTTCCAGCTATTCTTCTGCTTATACCCTCTAATCTTATGCGCCGATTTCATTTGAGTCAGTTCTGTCTGGAACAAAGGAATAAAGCGAAATCCAGCTAACAGTCCATAAGCCCACTTTGGCGATAATCTACATTGATGAACCAGACTCATAATCATAGCAGTAAGATCGGTGGTCGATGTGAACAACAGTCCATACGTAACAAATCCAAGCATCCGCAGGGCGATCATTAGACCATTATTCAGACTTTCTTCAGTAATATGGAACCATCCCCATTGCCAGATGGTATGTTCACCTTTACCAAATGCCGCCATCATCCAGAAAATCATTACAAAAAAGATCGTGTACGGCAGCAATCGTTTGAGCAAATAAGCAATCCGCCAACCACCCAAAGTCATTCCAATCACTAGTGCTACTAACCAGATCGCTAAAGTGATACGAGGATCAGTGACTGCCATCAATACGCACATCACTAACAAATGAGTTACCAACTTGATCGTCGGATTCAAGGTGGATAACCACGAATGATTGCTTTTCATACAATACTCCGCTCCTTCTGTGGCTGTAGCAACCGGTAATGAAGCGGAGGGATAATCGCATGATCCCCGATCTGTTCTGGATTAGCAAAGAGATGATAAGGTGCTCCATTGTAGACCACTTTGCCCTGATCAAACAAAATCACGGTATCGGCGTATTCATCGACTAGATCCATATCATGCGTGACCATCACAATCGTTGTTCCTTGCGCTTGCCGTTGTTGCAGTCGCTTGATTAATTCAGCCGATGTTTTAGCATCTTGACCGAATGTAGGTTCATCTAATAGAAGTAACGACTGATCGAATAACAGCATAGTGGCTACACTCAAGCGCCTTTTTTGCCCCAGACTAAGTGTAAATGGATGTTGATCTTGATAAGCTTCTAAACCGAATTCTTGCAACAATTGTATCGTTTTGGAGGTTACTTCCTCTTCTGACCAATTCCGTTGTCGTCCGCCAAAAGCGATCTCGTCAAACACCGTATCGGTTACAAATTGCAGTTCAGGATTTTGAAAAACAAATCCCGCTTGCTCATACAGATCACGATCACTCCATTTTTTTAATAATTTATGTTGAAAAGAAAGCTGACCACTACGAATACGTTCTAACCGAATTAAGCTTTTGAGAAATGTGCTTTTCCCACTTCCATTAGCACCGACAATCGCTACCCATTTCCCTGACTGAATCGAAATGTTCATATCGCTCATAACAGATTTTTGACGATACCCGATCTCCAGTTGTTCGGTAACTATGATATCAGGTGTATGATTGTCGGTTGTATCTGCATGTAGTGTAGCTGTACGGCGTTGTTGTAGTGTCTGTTGCAACTGCTTCGCTAATGGATGAGACGGATGATCTTGTACATCTTCCCATGTATACGGGAATAATTGAGGTTGCCATATGCCGGCTTCTTCCATCTCTGCACGATACCGCTCGATCATCTCTGCTGGCTTGCCTTGAGCCATAATACGCCCTTGCGCATTCATCAAAATGACTGTATCCATCCACTCAATACACCCATCTAATGTATGTTCTACAAATACCATCGTCTGTCCGTACTGATCAGCTAGGTCATGTAGCAATTGAAAAATTTCTTTGCGACTGATCGGATCAAGTTGTGCTGTCGGTTCATCGAAAAAAAGAACTTCCGGTTCAAGCGCTAACAGACACGCTAGCGCTAGCCGTTGCTTCATACCTCCAGATAGGGTCTCAATAGCAGTATGACGATCTATATTCAGACCGACTTGCTTCATCACTGTATCTATCATAGTGTCCATCTGAGCACGCGGAATAGAGCGATTTTCCAAGCTAAAAGCAATCTCTTCATCCACATGAAGCATACAGAACTGCGAATCCGGGTCTTGAAACATCACGCCACATTGAGGGGCTAACTGAATCTCGCCTTCCACTTCAGCTTCTACATGTTCAGGAATAATACCGGACAATGCAGATAATAGCGTCGACTTGCCACTACCACTTGGCCCGAGAATCAATACTTTTTCTCCACGTGAAATCGATAAATGAATATGCGTTAATACATTTTCTTCTCGATGATAAAAACGTACTGACAGGTCTTTACACCCTAGAAGCGATTCCATTCGCATTTCCCTTCTTCCGCCGTACTTTCATAATTTCGTATTGATCCAGTACCCCTGTTTTGCACAAAGCTTCTACAATAATTTTGGCTAACCATCCACCTAAAATCATTCCACTGATCACTTGAATAACCAGAGTCGTAATCAATACTTGTGTGGTGTAATAGCCGAATCCATTAGCGATAACGTTATACAATACTCCACCTACTGCCGCCAGCGCTCCTGATAACATTAACGTCATCAAGTTATAACGTTTGTAGCCAAATAGAGCAAACGCAATCTCTGCTCCAATCCCTTGAAACACGCCGATCAATAATGCAGACAATCCAAAATGGCTACCTGTTAACAGCTCTACAGCCGCAGCCGCTACTTCAGCGATCAATGCCGCCCCTGGCTTACGAATAATATAAGCTACAATCGGGCTTGCAATAATCCAGATGCCGAACATAAATCCTGCACCCACAGGCCCTACTAATGCAGAGATCGGTATCCACAATGTCGACCATCCCAGATAAATAACGCCACAAGCCACCGCCAAAATAACAGTCAGCACCACTTCTTTCATTTTCCATGTCATAGAGATCGATGAGGAGCTCATACGCGTGCAACCTCCATCGGCACAGGCCAATCTTCCAGAGTGTACGCCATATCCCAGAACATATATTCAAACTGACAACTTAGAAGAAAATGCTCTTTCATACGCGCTCGATGTGCAGGTGTCGTCTGCTCTGCCCATTTATCTAACCGAGCACAAAATTGATGCGTAATCGTATCGGTACGATTGCCATAGAAGTTAATCCAATCATAAAAAGGATGGGAGGCATCAGGCTTCACTTCATCCAATAATTTCACACCAATCTCCCAATACGTCCACGGGCAAGGCAACAATACCGCCAAAATATCGCCTAAATCCCCTTCATGAGCCACAGTTAACATATGACGAATATAATGATGAGAAGAAGGAGAAAGCGCATATCCTTGCAAATCTTCATACTTGACGCCAGCCACCTCGCAAAAGTTATTATGAGGATGAATTTCACTATGAAGCACAAATGAAATCTGCTCGTTAAACATCGCCATATCTTCACGTGTTGGGCATTTCGCAATCGCCGTTCCATAAATACGCATAAAAGAATTCAAATACTCAAAATCTTGCTTTACATAATGGATCAATTGCTCACTACGCAGATCACCTTTGGCAATCCCTTGTACAAATGGATGGTTAAAAATCGCTTCAAAAATAGGGTCTGCGGCCTGTCTAATTTCCTGTGAAAAACTCATAACTGTATCCTCCTTAGATTGAAGCATCGATAACGACGCTTGGTTAATAAAGAAGGACCACTACTGGAATATATGGAAAAATACATGCAAAAAAGCCGCCCCGTGATGGAGCGGCAGAATAGGTGTACGTATATGTACAGGTACCCTTGCACAGTCTCCACTTTCCTACGCTAGTATGAACTAGATCAGGTTCCAAGGGTCCGGGATCTTCCCGTCTCAGCCTACACAAAGGCTCCCCTAGTGGTCATTCGATTCATTTGCATCTTACTGTACACACGATTGAACAGACTGTCAACTGCTACAACCTCAGTAATCTTTCCTTTTTTAACAGTTATAGGGTTATAAAATGGTGTAAAATATAATTATTAGTAAGGATTGGCGCGTAGATTTAACTATCCAAACAGAATTGAGTTGATCTCGATGACACGTAAAGTGGTATTGGCAGGTGGCACAGGATTTATCGGACAGTATTTGGAAAAAAGATTTGCAGCATTGGGTATTGAAGTGCAGATCATTTCCAGACAATCTCCACATATCGCATGGGATGATCATCAAGGAATTGTTCAAGCTCTCGATGGAGCAGAAATGGTGATTAATCTAGCAGGTAAATCGGTCAATTGTCGTTATAACGAACAAAATAAACGTGAAATTATGAACTCTCGAATCGAAACCACCCAGATTCTTAGAAACGCTATCCTGGCTTGTGAACATCCACCTGCGCTTTGGATCAATTCCAGCACAGCTACTATTTATCGCCATGCAGAAGATCGCCCTATGACCGAGACGAAAGGCGAAATCGGTAGCGGATTTTCGGTAGACGTTGCCAAAGCGTGGGAAGAAGCTTTTTTCTCTTTTAGCCTTCCGCATACCCGACAAGCCGCATTACGGATTGCTATCGTATTAGGACCTGGTGGTGGTGTCATGACCCCTTTCAAAAATCTAGTTCGCTTCGGGCTGGGTGGTCATCAAGGGTCAGGGAAGCAGATGTTTAGCTGGATTCATGTTGAAGATTTATTTCAGATTATTTTATTTATTCAAGAGTGGGAATCGCTTGAAGGAGTATTTAATTGCACGTCTCCCAATCCGGTGACCAATCGTGAACTGATGGCAACGATGCGCAAAGTGATGCATCGTAAAGGCGGTCTACCTGCGTCTACATGGATGCTTAATCTAGGAGCTAGAGTGATTCGGACGGAACCCGAATTGGTGCTTAAAAGCCGTTGGGTGATCCCTAATCGTCTCATCAAAGAAGGATTTATGTTCAAATACGGACGGTTGGAACAAGCACTGCACCATATTTTGCATACAAAATCATAACATCATACCGTACAGACGAACATGACTTTTAAAATAAAGCAAAAAAGGGTATCGTAGAGATAGACTTGAGTAACGGCTTGAATAGCTTACTCAAAAATTAGAGTTAAAGGTGTGCTTATACGTGCGAATTAATAAATATATTAGTGAATCTGGAATTACATCCCGCCGGGGTGCTGATAAATGGATCAATGAAGGTATTGTCACAATTAATGGTGTGGTTGCCGAGCTAGGCAGTCAGGTCGAAGAAGGCGACGATGTGCGGGTCAAAGGCAAACCGATCAAAGTCGAACAAGAAAATGTCTATATTGTGCTCAACAAACCGGTAGGCATTACCAGTACAACCGAGCGTCATATTCGAGGCAATATCGTAGATTTTGTCAATCATCCCCTACGTATTTTCCATGTCGGACGATTGGATAAAGATTCGGATGGCTTGATTATGCTGACCAATGATGGCGATATCGTTAACGAAATTTTGCGTGCTGAAAATAAGCATGAAAAAGAATATATCGTCACTGTAGATCAACCGATTACGCCTTCTTTTCTCAAACAAATGGCTTCCGGTGTAGAGATTCTAGATACAGTGACTTTACCTTGTCAGGTCGTTCAACAATCCAAATATGTATTCAAAATCATTTTGACGCAAGGATTGAATCGCCAGATTCGTCGCATGTGCTCTGCACTTGGCTATGAAGTTCGTGCGCTACGTCGTACACGCATTATGAATATTCGTCTGGGTAATTTACCGACAGGCAAATGGCGCGACCTGACGACTGATGAACTCAATCGCCTATTCCGCGATCTGGAATATACGCCCAAAAAACGCTAATTCACCTGAAAAAGACCTCTTTGACTTGATCCGTTATCCTATATCAGATAGCAGATCATTGAAAAGGTCTTTTTGGTATCAAAAAATGTCTGTCCAGAAAAAATCCAAATAAACGTGACTTATTCCTATTTGGATAGTCTATATTTTAACTGTAAAGTCTCTTCCAATATCATCGTTTTATAGTTTTTAATTATTGTCATAACAAAGCATATTAGCGAAGATTTTATTCTACAAAGAAAAGAGGCGATCTTATCAAACTACTCCTATCAGTAATTCTGATGGTTATTTTACTTTCTGGATGTTCACTAAACGGAAGTAAACCAAATCCTGAGAACAGTAATGCCGATTATGTGAAATACAAGGATCAAATGTATATTAATGAGCCCAAAATGATCGTTATAGACTCCACCCAACTTTCAAAAATAGATACTGTAAGCGAATCCTCTACAGTACCTAAAGACACCCCTATTTATAAAATAAATGGGTACTCGGATAATGATATAATAGCTGTAAAAAATACTAATAATGCATTGCAAGGAAAAATGAATATAGATATATACAATGTGTATAAGTTATTAAAAGATATGAATGTAAAATCTAAAAAATTGGATATTTTTGATCAAAAGATAGAATCTGTTGATCTATATAAAGAAGGACAATTTATGCGTACATTACACGGAAAAGAAAGTAAACAATTTATTGCTCTCGTAAATGCTGCTAAAACGACTATTCATATAGATAGTAGTAATGCTGTGATGTATTCGTTTTTGTATAAACTAAATAGTGCTATCGTTCTAAAATACAATGTGCTAGAGCATAATAATCAATACATGCTTGATTATACTGATGCAGAACTTCCTTCAGCTATAGGTAGATATCTTAAATAAATATAGATATTTTGCCAGATAAAAGCTATTTTATTGCCAATTATCGTCACGTATACGAAAATTCTACTCATCTGATGAATCCAAAATAAAAAGACCTCTTTTACTTTGTCTATTATCTTATGTTCGATAATTGACTACAAAAGAGGTCTTTTTTGCGATTACTTGTAAAATACTTTTTCTACATTGTATTTCGCATGTAGTGTATTGATAATGTACGTCTCATAAATCTCACGATCCATAGCGTTGTCGATCAAGCAGACTTCGATCTTGGTGACTTCATCACGATGATCTTTGATCGGTGATACGGTATCTTCGAAATGCTTTTTGATACGAGGTCTAAGCTTACGTGCTTTACCGACAAATAGTAATTCATCTTGTTCGTTATAGAACATAAAGATACCGCCTGTTTCACGCGAAATCAGATGAAAATCGGTAAATCCGTAAATATGGCTAAGCTCAGGGTTAATTTGTTTGGTAATCGTAACATCCGCTGTCGGGATTGTTATAGTAATCAATATGGTCACTTCCTCATTCTATATAGGTGTTCATCCTATCATAATTTACACTGCAAAACTACGACTACTCTCATCTTACCACGTTGCTGATCTGCATCTCTATATGATTTTGCTAGTTATGGATGAGGTATGGCTCTATTTCATCACATGATTTGTGCAAATGCTATACCTTTTTCCACCACATGCCTAAGGAATGAGGTGCTGTATACGTAAATCCATACTGTGCATACAATTGGTCTGCCGGCGGGTCTGCGAATAGTACCGCATGAGATTGAAGAGACATATTCTTTTCCAAGTATGTTGTGATCTCACGCATAATCGCTTTGCCGTAACCTTTGCCTTGATATTCTGGGCGCACACAGATATCGGTAATATGAAAAAATAATCCGCCATCTCCTACAACCCGTCCCATCCCGATCGCTTGTCCTTCTTCTTCCAATACAACAGCAAATAGGGTATTCGGCAATCCTTTACTTGCGCCTTCGACACTCATTTCGCTCAGCCCGGATACTTTACGCAACGTTAAGTACTCTTCAATCGCTGGAATACGATGAACAATCTGCATGTATGTACAACTCCTTTTTTTATCTCACATGATAACAAATAATCCCTATACTGCATACGAATGTATACAAATAAAGTTGACGCTCTCTATTAATGGTTAATATCTTAGTAAAAGATGAAAAGGTTGGTGACATTACATGGCGGTACATAACCAAAAAGATACTACGGTAGAACCCACAATAATTATTGGAGCAGGACTGGCAGGTCTATGTTGTGCTTTTGAATTAGCCGACCAAGGCAAGTCTGTAATCGTTCTTGAAGCGGCTCCTTATATCGGAGGAAGAACAGCCAACTGGGTCGAAGACGGCATGGAAGTCGAATCTGGATTTCATAAATTTCTAGGTTACTACACTGTTCTGCCTGAAATTTTGAAAAATGCAGGTATTTCGATGAGCGATATGGTTCACTGGGAAGAAACCACCAATATTCGTCATACGGAAGCACAGGGTACATTTGGGTTAGACCCTTTCAAAGCTCCTCTCAAAACGATTGCGGGTGCACTTGGGAATAACGATCTTATCTCTCCAGCAGACAAAGCATCGTTGATTCCTTTTTTTGCAGCCGGATTTAAAGATTATATCAGCAATCCAGATAAACTCGATCAATCTTCGATCCAAGAATATGCTGAACAGCATGGTGTATCTACCGATGCGATTGAGCGATTGATTCAGCCATTATCATCAGGGATTTTCTTTTTACCTATTGAAGAATATTCTGCGTATGCGTTTTTCGGTCTATTTGCTCCAGCTCTGCCACGTATCGCCAAAGTACGTATCGGTGCTTTCAAAGGCGGAATGACTGATGTCATGACAGGCCCTCTTGCCAAAGCGATTGAAGAACGTGGTGGACAGGTGCTAACAAATAAAACGGTAGCTCATTTACTATATGATAATGAAAAAGTCGTTGGTGTGCAGTTGGAAGATAGCTCTCAAATTTATGGCGAACAAGTAGTTGTTGCTACAAATATCCGTCGTGCTCAGATGCTATTATCCGAACATTTCCATGCACATGAGTGGTTCCAAGATTTCTTATCATTAGAATCGATGCCTTATATTACAGCTCAATTTGAAGCAACAGAAAAATTAGCAGCCGTCGATCATACGATGTTTGGCCCGGGTACACAATTAGGTTCGTTCAGCGAACAATCTCGAACTACATTTGAACGTCCAACTGGACGAGCTTCGATCATTCTGGTTGATCCTGATACATTAATTGATCTACCGGATGAAGAAGTATGGGAAATCACCAAAAAATCACTTCACGATGTCGATCTTCCTAATGTAGATACGATGACACAGTATCGAATTATACGGGGCAAAGAAAACTTTTATCGTCTGGCAAAAGGCAATGAACACAAACGTCCGAAGCAGATTACTCCAATCGATGGACTATTTCTTGCAGGTGATTATACTGATCAACCGCTCCTTGCAACTATGGAAGGTGCAGCTATTTCAGGCAGACGAGCAGCAACCGGTATTTTAAAAGGAAAAGTCATTTAAGAATACAATTAGCAATAAGACCTTGTCATAGGACAAGATCTTATTGCTAATTTTTATATATTCTACTAACACTAATTTTTATAATTATACTTATAGAGCTGTAAAATATTTTGCACTCTCGACCATCGGCGTACAATCGCTGTGATCGCCTATTAGATTAATCTCAAAAATATAATCTTTGCCTTTTACAAAAGGCTTCACCATCTGCCAATCGATCAGACCTTCACCCAGTGGCAAAGAATCATGAACTTGTCCCATACTATCCACCAGATGATAATAGACCGCATATGGAGCGGTACGTTCAAGCACATCGCGTAATTTCTGATTATCTCCTCGAAAAGCGATAAAGGTATGGCTTACATCAACATTCAACGGCAAATCTAACGGAATAATAAGATCATCTATTAAGTATGGATTGGAATAACAAAATAGCCCTTCTGTTGAATCTTCCCAGACAATCTGTTCACGTCCATATTCTAAAATAGCAGCAATTTCTTCGCGCAATGCGATTGTACGTTCACGTGAAACTTCTGCATTTTCACTACGTACATAATGTGCATGTAACACACACTTTGCACCTTCTGCTTTACAAATTTGAACCAATTGGCGTGTTGATTCATGATAAAATCGGCGCAGCTCGATATTTGTACTCATAATATCTAAAAATGTATTTTGATATCGGGATGGATGGTGTAAATATACTGTAACTCCTCTATTTTTCAACTCACGTATTCGAGCAACAATCAAGTCGGGTTGTTGCATATCTGTCGCACTCAAATAAAATTCGATAATCTCGGGGTTATACGCAAGTCGGTTATCTAGACTTGATCGATCTAAGCTTCCTTTTAGTCGCATATTATTCACAGTACTCTCTCCTTTTTTCACTCTATCTATTCTATCGTTTTCTATGTATCTATATATTACAATATATGAAATAAACCTTGATGCGTAATTATATGTGTATTTGTAAAATACGAATATAATCAGCCAGGGAGACAGGACGGAATCTATGGAAAGTTCGATACTTCTAAAAACGAAAGTTTCTAAACCGATGATTCGTAACTACACGATTGACCGTCCAGAGTGGATTCATCGTGTAGAACAAGGCATGAATTTTAGAATAAATATGATCTATGCACCGGCAGGAAGCGGCAAAACCACCTTACTAGGACAATGGTTATATGAAAAAAAGCAACCGTACGCATGGCTTTCTCTAGACGAACGTGATAATGATCCTCGTCGATTCTGGCGCTATATGATCTATTCTTTATCTTGTTATATGATTCCTGATCTAGAAGAGCGATTATTACCTCTGCTGTCTAACTCTTCTATGAGTAGTATCACGTCTTTTATCGATATGTTTATTCATGAATTAGACCAATTAAAGGCACCACTTGCTATGATACTGGATGATTATCAATTTATAGCAAGTTCTGATATTCACAAAGGATTGTGTTATCTGATCGATTATTTACCGCCCCATATTCATCTCTATATTTCGTCTCGCCAAACACTTCCATTTGTACATATTGGAAAATGGTTAGTTCGACAACAATTAAATATTATCGCCGCTGGTGAAATGGCTTTTTCAGAAGAAGAAGTTGCTTTACTTTGTCAGCATACGATAGGTTATTCGCTACCTACTGAGATTATTCATAAGCTTGTTCAACAAACCGAAGGCTGGATTGCAGGGATTCAATTAGCTTTGATTTCATTTCAACAAGATGAAGGACAATACCGTTTTACTTTAGACTTTAATGGCAAGCATCGCAGTATAGCAGATTATTTATTTTATGAAGTATGGAGCGGTTTTGATGAAGAACTGCAATCTTTTTTATTACAAACGTCTATTTTGAAGCGTATGAATGCAGAGTTATGTGATGAGCTCACCGGTCTGCAAGACAGTCAGTGCAAATTACATCGTCTACAACAGCTCACTCTATTTCTAATTCCACTGGATGAAGATGGCGAATGGTATCGATATCATCATTTATTTGCAGAATTTGTCCAAAATGTATTACGTCAATCGTCACATACACGATGGATCAGCGGGCATCAGAAAGCGAGCCAAATCTATATCGAGCGACAATGGATCGAAGAAGCAATCGATCATTCTTTGATCGCCCACCACTATGAGCAAGCCGCCCAATTAATCGATAATCATGTAGAAGAATGGCTAAGTAAAGGTGAACTGGATACGTTACTGCACTGGTTCCAGCTATTCCCTGCTGATTATGAATTTACAATAGCGCTCTGTCTGATTCAAGCGTTTATTTTAGGGATTGTGGATCGTTTTGAAGAATCGATTGAATTACTAAAGCGATGTGAGCAACGTATTAAAGCATTATCTTCTTCTGACAAATATTCTAATTATTTAGGCATTTTATTTTTGGTCAAAACTAATATTTTATTTGCATCTCGAGACTTTGATGAATGGTTTGCTTTTATGCGTTCTATTCAACAACAAATCCCTCAAAACTCGGTCTTTTTCCACTTTAATTATAATAAAAACGAACCGTTTGTTAGAAATACAGCTTTTGGCTTAAAAGGACTTCTAAGTCAGGAGACAGCTCATGTCAGTGCAGAAATGATCCGTATCTTGCATCAGCAACATGGAGAAAATTCGTTATTGGTACAGTATGTTATGCAAGCTGTTGTTGAAGGATCTTATGAACGTAACGATCTCAATACCTGTATCTATTGGGTTCAAAAAATATCGAAAAACGATAACTATCGCATCGTTCCAGGATTGCTTGTTCCTTTCCGCTTAATGACAGTCAAATTAAAATTGAAAGAAAAACAGTATATTACAGCACGTACTATTCTCGAAAATACATTACAACTGCTGGAAGATCCTCAATACCATAACTGGCGCAAACATCTATATGCTTTTATCGCATGGATCGATCTTTTAGAAGGTGATATCGAGAAATCTATCCATGTATTAGATTCGATCTCAATCACTAGCAAGCAACGTATCTCTTTAGACCAATCGCTTGCATTTATGATATTATCTCGTGCACTGATAGCTAACAAAGACTATAATACCGCTCTGGAAATTTTAGCTTCTATTCGCTTTTTTGCAGAAAATGAGCATTCGACTAATATTGAATGTTCTGTTATTGTTCTTCAATCGATCTGTACTTATCGCAAAGGACAAGTAGATACGGCTATTTTATTGCTCCAACAAGCGATTGAATTAGTCATGCCGTTTGATTATGTACGAACATTTGTAGATGAAGGAATGGTTATTTATATTTTGCTACAAAAATTAAGCCATAAGAAGCATATCGTTAACCATCCTCAGATGCTTAAATATATAACTAAATTACTAAATATATTAGAAGCAGAAGGCAAAACGCCTCTATCATTGACAGACAATCATCTTATTGAAGCGTTAACACCTAAAGAATTAGACGTGCTCAAATTGATTCGTCAAGGTCATTCCAACCAACAAATTGCCGATCAATTGGGGCTTACAATCGGTACGATCAAAGTGTATATTAATCGCATTTATAATAAGCTGGGCGTGACTTCTCGTGTTCAAGCATTACTCAAATCGCAAGAATTAGAACTGCTTTCCGGTCTATAAATAAAGGGTTGAACATTATATTTTTTATTAAAAAAAGTATCTCATTTGTAATAAAAATGTATTCAAGTTAACTTTAGTTAATAGATGCGTACGGCTTGGATTTGCTACAATAAAAACAACCCAGATCATGGGAGAATAAATGACATCAAATAGAAAATCTTCTGCTATCATTCGATTTTTCTCTGTGATCTTACCTATCCGAACGGTTTCCTCCAATCATATTTTTGTAGACCTCGATTCGGCAGATATTATCGAGGTCTTTTTTTTTACAGATAATAAATGATCAAAAAGATGGTTGATACCGATGTACCGTTTAACCAAAAGGAGTTGTTAATGATGAATTATCGTATACAAGCTTGTTCCAATGCGGTGTATCAAGAACAACATATGACATTTGTATTAGAAAATTATGTTCCGCTTCATGTGCCTAATACTTTTTTATTAACACTTGGCTTTACGTCTGCTCCTATTCTTTTAGAAGAAGAATGTTTTATCGCTCTGGATCAACATGATGAAGTGATCGGGGCTTGGAATTATCTGTACGGAACAGAAGAGTATGCTTATTACAATACTGAAGTAATCCAGATTCAATCTGTGATTTTGAGCGCTCCTTATCGCAAAACCAGACTATTTGCTCAAGGTCTTCAACATCTGGTTCGACATATTGATCAATCCAGAAGAGGAGTCAAAGAAGTGCGCTTCTGGATTGCTGCTGATCCCAAATTAAAAAGGTTATGTTCCAAATTCGCAAAGCCTACTTCTACTTTATTGACCCCTCAAGGTATTGTAGAAGAGTATCGTGTTCCTTTTAACCAACTCTATAATTATGCTAGAGGATTACAAAGTAAACGACATGCCCGATAAATTAAAATAAGCCCGATAAGGCTTCTCTTATGCTTACAAAGAGAAGATCGTATCGGGCTTTGTGATGTCTTATAGGCTGCTAGCGTTAAATGTATCTCCACCGGCAATCGTTCCAGATTCAAATCCTTTATAAAACCAGCGTTGACGTTGTTCTGACGTACCATGTGTAAAGCTATCCGGCACGACATACCCTTGTCCTTGCTTCTGGAGAGTATCATCACCGACAGCACTTGCGGCAGTTAATGCTTCTTGTAGATCGCCTTCTTCTAACAGATTGGTTCCTTGTGCATCATGAGCCCAGACACCTGCTAGATAATCGGCTTGTAACTCTAATTTAACCTGCATTTTGTTATATTGCGTTTCGCTCATATTTTGACGGGCAGATTGAATCTTATCCATCGTTCCAAGTAATGTCTGTACATGATGACCCACTTCATGAGCAATCACATAAGCCATCGCAAAATCACCCGGGGCTTTGAATTTCTGTTGAAGCTCATCATAAAAACTCAGATCAATATATAATTTCTGATCACCCGGACAATAAAAAGGCCCTACCGCAGAACTGGCTGTACCACAAGCAGAATCAACACGATCGTTATACAGTACCAGTGTAGGCTTAGTATAGGTTAATCCTTGCTTTTCAAATTGAGCTGTCCAGACATCTTCTGTACTGGCTAATACTACAGATACCATATTCACTAACTCTTGTTCTGCTGCGGTTGCTTGATAAGGTGCAGACGATTCAGTCGTTGTGGATGTTGTCCCGTTCAATAATTCACTAGGGTTGCCTCCTAATAACGTTACAATCAAAATAATAATAATACCGCCAATTCCGCCACCTATAATCGTTTTGCCACCTTTACCTCTGCGATCTTCTACGTTGGAACTTGTTCGTCTACCCTGTAACTTCATCTTTCTGCCCCCTAATGACTGATCCAAACCGATTTCTTTTACGTATGTATTAGTGATATACCCCAAAAGAATTGTAACATCCCATTTACGTTCTATCTCAAGCCATTTATTTCGTTTTTTACCTATCTACATAGTTCTATCATAACGACAAATTATTGAAACCCTATTTCATATAATTAAGTTAATTTTTTAATATAAGGTTTTTTCTTTAGTAAATATGTTTAATATAGTATCAATCAACTACATCGATAATCATGATACGAATATATACGGTTGTATCATTTATCAAAATAGCATGATCACACACTATAATAACAAACATCAGGAGGCGACAAGAATGGGACGTTACGTACAAGTAGAAGACAATGTAAAGATTCATGTAGAAGATATTGGTGAAGGGATTCCGGTTATTTTCTTACACGGATGGCCAGCAAACAACCTTATGTTTGAATATCAATACTCTATCCTACCTAAAGAAGGCTACCGTTGTATCGGGATCGACTTCCGTGGATTCGGTAAATCAGATGCACCGTGGGAAAGCTATTCATTTGACCGTATGGCAGATGATTTGAAAGCGGTTATCGACGAGCTTGATATCGAAAATGCAGCTTTGATTGGCTTCTCAATGGGTGGAGCAGTGGCTTCTCGGTATATGGCACGTCATCAAGGTAAAGGCATCTCTCATCTTGCATTGATGGGTTCTGCAACACCAGTCTTTACACAGCGTCCTGATTTTGAATATAACATCACGAAGGAAGACCTTAATGAACAATTAATTATTCCTACGTATGAAGATCGTCCAAAAATGCTATCTCAATTTGGTCTTAAATTTACGCATACGAAGTCCAAAGCAGCTATGATGGTATGGTTAGAATCATTGTGCTTCCAAGCTTCTAATCACGGTACAATCAAAGCAGCAGAATCATTACGTGATGAAGACTTGCGTGGAGACTTGCCACATATTAATGTACCGACAGTCATTTTCCAGGGTCAAAAAGATAAAATCTGTGATCCTCAATTAGCTGAATTAACACAACAAAGTATCGCTGGTTCTCGTCTTGTTGAATTTGAACATAGCGGTCATGCTATGATGTTCGACGAGCAAGAGAAGTTTAATTCAGAGTTATTATTATTCCTTAACCAAATGTCTCGTGATAACCATACACCAAGAGCAGCAAGCCGTAATCTATAATATTTCCTATCATCTGATGAAGATTAAAGCTGGCGATCCCAAGTTGTGATCGTCAGCTTTTTTTATGCTTATTTTTTACGAAATAATGACGATATTATACGTAGTATCTGTTATTCCATAGTAACGCAATAATAGATATGTATAGGGAGCATGCACGAAAGGCTAAGTATGTAATCTATGGGAAAGGAGAAGTATACGCTTGAATGTGCTGGAGTCACTAATTCCGATAGCTCTTTATGTTTTACCGATGCTCTTCTTTTTCTATATGGGGATTAATGTGTTATTACGCAATCCCAAAAAAGTAGAACATCGTCTGGTAAGTATCGCGATTGGTTGTTATTTTTTACTTTTTTTAGAAGAGTATGTTCGCTACCAATTACCGCTTGAATATAGTTCTACTCTGTCTTCTTTGTGGTTCGCTAATGTAGGTATTGTGTTACCGAGTTTGAGTTTTCATTTTATTATCAAGCTATCCGGAGCTTATCGCAAAATGCCCAAATGGTTGTATCCGTATATTTTTTATCTTCCTCTCCTGATTATTCCGGTAGGCATTATGAATAACTCAAAATTTATTTCTTCACAACAATTCGTCATGGCGGGCATGTGGAAAGTGCCTGTATATAATACTTCTTATTATGCCGCTCTTACTGTAAGTATTCTAATCAGTGTTGCTTCACTAATCTTTCTTTCCCGTCATCAGGCTTTGAATCGCTCATCTGAACACCAAGCCATCTATCGTATATTGCGCCGGGGTATGAGTATTTCTTTAAGCTGGATCGCTTTTTTTGGTTATTTTCATTTCGGTGAATCTTTGCCGCCTTATCCGTATTTGTATGGTGGATTAATCTGGTGCTTTACGTTACAAGTCGCTATGAAAAAATATGATTTTCTCAACTTTGATCATCATCGTTACAAAAAATTGTTTGATATGAATCCAGCGGCGATCCTGTTAGCTAATGTATCAGGCACGATTAAAGAAGCGAATCCCAGTGCCAGACAATTATTTTCTTTTGTTGATTTGGATGATACGAATTTGCATACACTAGCCAGTGAAGACCTGGCTTCTAAATTACAAAGGCATCAAGGCATTATTGATATGGAAACCAAAGTGTGGAATGGTGAACAATGGATCGATATTCTGGTCAAAGGCGACTATGTATTCGTAGAGCATGAAGATCATGTTATTCTTATTATGCGTGATATTACAGTCAAAAAAGAACAACAACGTCAAATTGCTTTTCTCGCTTATCATGATTCTTTAACAGAATTGCCGAATCGTCGTTACTTTTATCAAGAATTAGAGAAGTCGATTGTACAAGCCGAGCAACATCAAGAACAACTTGCCATTATTCTGATTGATCTGGATTATTTCAAAGAAACCAACGATCGGTACGGGCATCAAGCAGGTGATGAGATGCTTCAACATACCGCCAAGCTTATTCAACAATTAGTAGGCTCTACCGGTATGGCGGCACGTCTTGGAGGCGATGAATTTGTACTATTTATTCATCCTGTCGAACATCAGATTCAAGTCCAGAAGATTGTGAATCAATTGAATGCTGTATTCGCTCAAGCGGAACTGGCATATGGTAATGACACACTTTCGATTCCGATGAGTTGTGGTGCTAGTATCTACCCACAAGACGGTACCGATGTCGATACACTGCTCAATCATGCAGACAAAGCCATGTATCGTAGCAAACGTCAACGTAAATTAAAAATATGAAAACCGTCTATATCACCTGACTGTGGTATAGACGGTTTTTTTATAGAAGAAATCTTATTGAATCGCAATATAAATCTTCACTTCTGATTGTTCAGGATTAGCCGTCGATTCATACACTTCAAAATCACCTGTATATGTTCGCACTTCCGAAGCATCCTCGAAATAATTCCAGATCATGCCCCATGTCTGAGCAACAGTCTCAAATACAGGTCCTTTCGGTGTGGTAAATACCATATAACGACTGGCTGGTACAGTAATCTCTAGTTGTCGCTGTGCTGATTCTGAAGCATGAGAAGGATCTTCTGCTTGCTGTCCGATCACTACCGTATATGCTCCGGTCGCATCACTTTCATAATCGGTATAGAGTGCATAGGTTGGAGCATCACTAGAAGATAGATCAGGATGTTGACCTTTGTAATGCAGATAAGATGCCCACAACTGTGGTAAACGTGCATTGGTAACTCCTAATTCGTCTGCATTGGTTGTTCTTGTCCCAATGCCATGTATTACAAAAGCAGGTAACTGTACAATCGTCGGTGTCGCTACCGTAGTCATATATCATCCCTCTTTCTGTTCTTTTATTCAAAGTATACAGAAGGAATATAGACAACTGTCTGTCTAGTTAGAATAGCGGTCGATTATTTTTTGCGCACGCTGTATTAATTCTGGAATAAGGGTCGGTGGTGATTGTATCTGCACCTGATCTCCAAAGCCCAGCACCATACTATAAAACCAATCATCTATAATAAAAGAACCCTGCACATCAATATCTCCATCCGTTTGCACAGTGATCCAAGCAGGGTCAAATATATCGCTTAAACGATGGCGGACTTGCGGGCTAAATCGTAATCTTACGTCTTGTCGCTGTTCTTCATTTGTTCCACTATTCCATTGATATTGATCCCAATCTGGAATATCTCGCCGCTCAAATGTATGTGAAGTACATTCTAATTCCAAAATACGAGACAACCGGAACAACCGAAAATCTTGTCGTAATGTGCAATACGCATGTAGATACCAGACATATCCTTTCAAAATCAAAGCAGATGGTTCTACGGCTCGTTCACTTTCAACGCCGTTGGTATTGAGATAATGTAAATTCACTTGATAGGTATTGGTAATCGCTTCACGTAATAGATTCACTTTATCGCGTGTCGCTGGATTCTGGCCCCAGGGGTTAAAATCAAATACAATACCTGCACTTTGTATCGTAGTCTGCATTCGATCATGTGGACGAAGTAGCGCTTGTACTTTATCCAGTAATGTCGCAAACATCTGATCATTGAATACAGTCGTCATCCCTTTTACTGCAGAGATCATCGCATCAATCTCACTTAGTGTCAAAAACTGACGGGCAATCGTGTACTGCTCCATAATCTCAAATCCACCGGTGGTGCCTTGATGAGCGACAATCGGAATACCTGCCTGACTGAGAGTATCAATATCTCTATAAATCGTTTTGGTCGATAC
Source organism: Paenibacillus kyungheensis (assembly GCF_028606985.1). Taxonomy (NCBI): domain Bacteria; kingdom Bacillati; phylum Bacillota; class Bacilli; order Caryophanales; family Paenibacillaceae; genus Paenibacillus; species Paenibacillus kyungheensis. The sequence goes on from NZ_CP117416.1 coordinate 5,118,870, forward strand.
TTCAAAGCGTGTCGCCAATTCTTTGGCACTGATCCGTTGGCGATTCAATAACAATACAGTGATCGCAAGTAATCGATCTATTTTCATAATGTCTCCTTAGCTTATGCTCTCTGCTGTATACTCACTTTGCAATAGAGCAAAAATCGCAAGATCCACATACGTTTCTTTTTCATATTCATGTTGTCTTAGTAGACCTTCTTGTACAAATCCTAATTTTTCTATTAGACGAATCGAAGCTTGATTGGCTGGCTCAATTTTGGCTTCAATCTTATTCAATTTCATCTGCTCAAATCCAAACTGAATAATACATAAAGCCACTTCTTTCATAATGCCTTTGCCCCAGTATGCAGAAGATAGATCATATCCTAATTCTGTTCGATGATGTTCTTGCTCATAAGCTAGAAATCCACATGTGCCTATCACTTTGCCTGTCTCGCGATCTTCGATCATCCAGCGTAATCCAGATTGTTCGGCAAAAATACGCTCATACCATTTCATCTCATCTAGCGCTTCTTCCACCGAGTTGAACGGAGTAAATGGCATATACTGTACAACGGCTTGATCTGCATACAATTGATATAGATCATCTGCATCTGTGAGTTGTGCTTGTCTTAATACAAAACGTGGAGTCTCTAACTGTGGAAATTGCTCAAATGTAAATAAATCGCTCATTGTTGTACTCCTTTAGATTATGTATAATGCCACACTTCTATCTGTACCGTTACAGTTGTCTGATTTGGAAAGTACCCATCCTACATTATTCTCGTATACTACATATCATACTACTTATCCTAATCTTATCATCATACCTTTAATATAATCGAGGTGCGTATCCATGTACACATTATCTACAACAGAAATTCAAACCTATCTTCAACAACTGGGAGTCGAAGAGATTCAGCCTCCTACTCTAGATTATTTAGTTCAATTGCATCAAGCTCATGTCCGCCGCTTTTCATGGCAGACGGTCGATATTTTTGCAGGGCATCCGACCGGTATCGATATACAGCAATCTATTGCACTCCTTTTAAGCGGGCGTAGCGGTTATTGTTTTCATCTGAATGGAGCGTTTAGCACTTTGCTACGTTCTCTAGGTTATCAAGTGTTCTGGCATCGAGCAGGTGTACAGCCTTTGGGTACAGAACCGCGTATCAATTCGTTTCATTTAGGATTAACAGTTCATCTGGATCATGAAGGAATATCGCAACCATGGATTATTGATGTGGGTCTTGGCGATATGCCTTATACGCCGCTGCCTTTAATAAAAGGGACTTATACTCAATCGCCTTTTCAATATGCAGTAACGTCTTCAAGTATTGATCCCAAAGGATGGCGGTTAGAACATGATGCTTATGCTTCTATTGTCGGTGTCGATATCGATCATCAGGTGGTCACTGATCTCAAACCTTTTGAAGATAATCATGAATTTTATAGCCGTTCTCCGCAGTCACCGTGGTTTGATGTCTTTCTTTTGCGCCAACGAGATCAATCCACCAGTCATGAATTACGTGGATGTGTGCTCAAAACGATCAATGCTAGCGGTGTTCAGTATACCGAAATCGTAAACAAACAAGAATGGTTGAATGTGTTACATGATATATTTGGCGAATCTTTTGTTCCATACACTGCTTTAGAAAAAGACGAGTTCTGGCATCGTGTACAGCAAGCTCATGACATATGGAAACAGACCCAATCATTGTCCAATCATCCACATTTATAATCACGTATTGCACCTGTGTATCTTATAATTTCAAGCATCCTACATGTAAAATGCTAAAAAGCCACTCCTACGCAGGAGTGGCTTTGCTGATTATATTGAATATCAAGCTGGATTACACATGTAACTGCTGTGCAACGATAGTAAATGTTTTGGGAATCCCTTTATCAAATACTTCTGAAGATTGATTCGGCAATTCTTCCAGTACTTTGATCATCAGACCCGATGTAGCCACAGCGGTAACAATCTCACCGATCGTCCACTGACGTAAATACACTTTTTGCTCGTCTTTGATCTGTTGATCGGATTCGGTATATTTAGAATAAGAGACGGCTTTTTCTGTTAATGAAGTATCAAAGTAATCTCCTGTTACTTTATGCTTGCGAATATTAGCTGTTGTACCTTTAGAAGTAATCAGCTTGGTCGAGATCGGGTGGAAATCTTGTAATACCAATTGACCACCTGGCGCAAGTAAGCTAGATACTACATAGCATAATGGCTGTAGATCGGTAAAATAATGCAAAATGCCAAATTCCATAAATACGATATCATATTGATTAGCCAGTTCCTGTAAAGGCAGTTGAAGCACATCAGACACGATATACTGCAAAGGCACTCCTGCGGCACGTGCTAAATCTTGAGCATACTGTTCATTTTCAGCAGAGAAATCTACGATCGTCAGTTCAGCGCCGAGCAAAGCTAATGCAACTGCTTTGTTACCATTAGAACCGAGTAAATTGATAATTTTTTTGCCTTGTATATGGTCTTCCATATGTTTGAATGCTGTGCCGATCCGTTTTTGCGGATCTTGTTTAATTTTCTCAGCCGCTTCTTCTGGTGTACCAAAGCGATTCACCCATGATTGATAGGTGCCGTTGTTCCAAGCATTTTTGTTCTGTTGTGATGATTCCATAAAAAAACCTCCATAGATAGCGTAACGCGCAAAAATATTATTTTATCTATCGTACCATCTTATGAAGGAATGTAGTTATTTTTATCGTTTTTTATAGAGATTAGATAAATCCACCATTGGCACGTAACGTCTGACCTGTGACCCATTTAGAAGATTCACTTGCTAGAAATAATACAACCCCTGCAATATCATCCGGTTCACCCAAGCGTCCAAATGAATTCATATTGCGAAGACCTTCGATCTGTTGCTCGGTTTTGCCTACTGTGAACAATTCGGTATTCACAGGCCCCGGAGCTACTGCATTGATCGTAATTCCTTTTTTGCCAAATTCTTTGGCGAGTTGACGGGTGAATTGCTCGACTGCACCTTTGGTTCCTGCATAGACGCTATAACCAGGGAACATCTGACCTACAACCGACGTTGAAAAGTTAATAATACGACCGTTAGGCTCCATATGTAGAGCCGCTTGCTGACATGCAAAAAATGTTCCTTTGACATTGATCCCAAATTGTTGCTCAAAGTCCTCTTCAGTTACTTCTGTGATCGATTGTGTTTTCATTACACCTGCATTATTGACCAGAATATCTAATTTGCCATATGTCGATAAAGTAATCTGAAATAATTGTTCGAGTTCAGTAAGTTGACTGATATCGGCTTGAACAGCTGTAGCTTCACCGCCTGCTTGCTTGATCGCTTCCACCACTTCTGCTGCTTTGTCAGGGCTACTTGTATAATTCACAATCACTTTAGTGCCATGAGCAGCTAATTGTTGTGCAATCTCACGACCGATTCCTCGGGATGCTCCTGTAACTAAAGCCACTTTACCTGCTAATATTGTTTCCATAACATAAACCTCCTCTGTGTACTGTACGATCTATATATTTGATGTGTTGATTATAAATAACTCCCCTTAAATAATCAAGTGACAATTTTTGATATTTGTCATTATAGTTTTTTTATTGATTATATGCATAGCAAAAAAACACACTCTCTGTGATGCAGAAAATGTGTTCTGGGACTGATACGTCTATGATGAATGAGCTTGAATACTGGCTAAAACCATATGCCAGACCTGTTCAAATTGTTGATCGATTGCCGGATCTGTCCATTGATAAGCATGAGCAGGGTGATGAAAATAAGAAGTCGCTATTATTAATGTTCGGGCTATCTGCTCAGGTTGGCCCTGCTTAAATTCGTTATCTTTTATCCCTTGCTGAATAATAAGAGATACTTGCTCCACTAACAGATCAACATGATTCACTATAGAAGGCAAAGCTTCCATCGTAACCGCTGTATACATTTGGAACATCTCTGGATCTTCCACAGCATATTTTCGCTTAGTCTGTGCCAGTGTCTCTAACCATTGACGTAAACGTTTTGTTGCAGAATGATCACCATCTTGGACGATATGCTGTAAAGGGCTTGAAATCTGCTGTAACCAACGTTCTGTGACTGATTCTCGTAATTCTGCTTTGCTAGCAAAGTGGCGATAAATCGTGCCATGACTGACTTTTAACGCGCGGGCGACATCGACGACCGATGTTTTGTCAGGTCCGTACCGACGTAACGCTTGCTCTGCCGCATCTAAAATTTGTTCTTTCGTTAATGGTGCATCATATGCCATCTGTTTCACCTCAATATATGTTTTACGATAGCATAGCAATAATGGGATATCAATTCATGTTTATTGTTATTCTCAAGCAACATAGAACTTCCAGAGCAATTAGCGATATAATAGTCTAAAGGTCTACAGCACGTTAGCAACAGGAAAGGACGTGACTTCATCCGTGTCCGATACAACTTCTTACTCATTCTCTCGAAATCAGCTATGCTTTTGTGGAAGCGGGCAAAAGCTTAAACATTGTCATAAAACAGCCGAGCCGGATAGCCGGGCTGCTCATCTATACCAATTGTATCAAGATATCGATCATACGATTGACGATTACCGCGCAACAAGTGTGCAACAGCCTCCTTGTTCAGCAGGTTGCCGGGCTTGTTGTTCGGATTATGTACCTATTTCACAGGTGGAATTTGAATTGTTACTGATCTATATGGAGCGCAATTGGAGTACATCTGATATTGAAAATGCTTTTGCCAAAGCGGCTAAAGACTGGGAGACTTTTCGAGTAGAAAATCCGCCCATGTATGCTTCTTTAGCACATCCTACTAACACTGATGACGAATTGAATGCGATCCGTCATCACGCTACACGTAATAGCTTTGCTTGTCCATTACTGGATGCTGAAAAAGGAACCTGTCGTGTGTATCCAGTACGTCCTTTTATTTGCCGTACTCATGGAAGTTCCCATACTTTTTATGGAACATGGAAAGAACGGCTTCGCCCTGAAAAGATATGCGAATATATTCCCGGTGGTAAGCCTCATCGTAAAATCACGCCTAATATTGCAGATCGTTGGAGTGATTATGAACGTATTGCGGATGTAATGATTGGACCGAAGCGTCGCCCACTCCGTCAATATCCGATTATGTACTGGTTGGTATTGTATGCCAAACATGGTGGCGGAGCTACAACAGCTATCGGTAATCTCGATAACTTTGAACTTTCTCTTCATGATCACAATAATAAAATGGCTCAATATACAGGCAAATAAAAAAAGAGCAGCGATATCGATATCGTTGCTCTTTAGGCTTATTTCTTATGCGTATATTCTTCGTTGGCTTTGTCTAACATCGATTTCCAATCGCTGAAGTTTGTCTCACGATTGACATGACGATCAAACAATTCGCCTTCAACATTTTGAATGTCCTCTAGCGTGTCTGCTTGGAAATTACCTTTTTTCAAAAATTCAGCAAAGCTATCCAGACTCGAATACTTGCTCATAAATCCGCGGTTAAACAACATATCCAAAGATACATAGCCTTCACCTTGTGCTTCTTTTTGCCCTTGCAAATCTTTTAACAAATCTTCCATTGACATCGGTTTTTGCTTTTTCAAATGACCACTCCTATATTGTGTTTTGGCAATAGATAACTTTCGTTCGATTGCAAACATCTTGTTATTGTAAGCTATCTCAACAGAAAGCACCATACTTCTACAAGTGAAATAGAATATAGATACTCCCTATGACTTCTTTATATAACATACTTCTACTTATTATAACATTAACCGCTCTAGATACCCAGAAACACCTTGTGATTTTTTTCCCAATTCTTTGCTACATATTTATGGATTGCCGTTACTTGTTAACAAAAAAACCTTCAAGATCATAAGCAACAGAAATCATGCTTATGACTTTGAAGGTTTGAAATTGCTTTATTATTGATTGGCTTCCCATTCTGCAACTTCTGCACGTACCCGTGGTGCAACTTCTTTTCCTAACAATTCAATCCCATGCATCACCTGATCATGTGGCATGGTGCCTACAGGTGCATGTAAAAAGAATCGTGTAATACCGACTTGTTTGCGCAAATTAATAATTTTACGAGCCACTGTCTCTGGATCACCGACATATAGCGCGCCTTGCTCACTACGAGCAGCATCAAAACTATTGCGTGTATAAGGACCCCAACCACGTTCTTTACCCAGCTTGTTCATACTTTGTTGAGTCGAAGGGAAAAATTGCTCTACGGCAAGTTCAGTCGTATCTGCAATAAAGCCATGCGAATGACAAGCTACAGACAGTGTCGAAGCATCATGCCCGGCGTGAGCGGCTGCTTTGTAATATAGCTGAACCAATGGAGCAAATTGAGCCGGTTGTCCACCAATAATCGCTAATACTAATGGCAAGCCCAGCATACCTGCACGAATCACAGACTCTGTATTGCCTCCACTACCTATCCATACTGGTAATAATTCTTGTACAGGACGCGGGTAGACTCCTAGATTGTGAATAGCTGCGCGATGTTGTCCTTGCCAGCTTACTTTTTCAGAAGCTCTAATTTTCAAAAGTAAATCTAATTTCTCATCAAATAATTCATTATAATCATCTAGATCGTAGCCGAATAAAGGGAATGATTCGATAAAAGAACCTCGTCCCGCCATAATCTCAGCCCGTCCATTTGAAATCCCATCTAATGTTGCAAAATCTTGAAAAACACGTACCGGATCAGCCGAAGATAGTACGGTAACCGCACTGGATAAACGAATACGTTCGGTTTGCGAAGCCGCTGCTGCAAGAATAACTGCTGGTGAAGAAGCCGCATAATCTTCTCGATGATGCTCTCCTACTCCATATACATCCAATCCTACTTGATCGGCAAGTACAATCTCTTCAACCACTTCACGAATACGTTGTGCATGACTCATTACTTCACCGGTTTGTGCATCTGGCGAAGTTTCTACAAAGGTGCTTATGCCTAGTTCCATCGAAACATTCCCTGCTTTCTTATTCTATATTATTCTTTATCTATATCGCTATAAATTTGTTATTTACTAACTTTACAAGTAATATCTTTATATTGAACCTTTTTGACATGAATATCAAGTCTTTTATAACAAATATAGATAAAAAAAGAATAATCAAGGAATTAACGACTGGCTAAAGCTTGCTGACCTACTTTTTCCAACGTATTCATCACTTGCTGATAAGGTGACGGCCCGTAACTAATACGAGATACTCCCCATGCAGAACATTCGGATACAGAAGGGGTATCTGTAGTAAGCATAATATTGATTGGTAATGGAGAATGAGTGCATAACATTTGAATCGAAGAAGGATCACTCAAACCGGGTACAAAAAATCCATTCGCTCCTGCATGAGCATAGGCGATAGCACGTGTTAAAGCCTGTTCGGTATTCTCCTTTTGTACAGAAGCAGAAGACAGCGGATCGGCTTGTAAAAAAATATCGGTGCGCGCATTAATAAACAAAGGAATACCTAACTGGTCAGCAGCTTGGCGAGCTGCAACAATACGTTCACATTGATCTTCGATCGTATATAATCGTTGTTCACCGATAATCTGATCTTCGATATTGATACCTACTGCTCCAGCTTCGATAACCATTTTTACAGATTGAGATACTTGTTCAGGAGTATCGCCATATCCACCTTCTATATCAATTGTGACAGGTAACTGTACTTTTTGCGTAATCTGTTTGAGATTGTCGATCACCTGTGTAAAAGGAAATGCTTGTCCATCTTCATAACCATGTGCACTAGCGACAGACCAACTGCCTGTAGCGATCACTTGGGCACCTGTACGTTCGATAACCGCTGCACTACCTGCATCCCATATATTGACTAACACCAACGGATTTCCTTTTACATGTAGATCATGTAATACTTGTGCTTGCTGAATTTGAGTAGTCATGAGTTATATTCTCCTTGTTCATGTATTAAAGCGTTAGACGATTGAATGGCTTGTAGTGGAGTTCGTTCATGTTGTAATAACCATGTTTTGCGAGTAAGCCCACCGCCATATCCACCCAATTCTCCATTGGAATTAATCACACGATGGCAAGGGATCACAATCGCTAATTGATTCGCTCCATTGGCTTGAGCAACCGCACGAAAAGCAGACGGCTTCCCTAACGCTGATGCAATCTGAGCATAAGAACGAGTTTCTCCTGCTGGAATCTTCATTAATTGATCCCATACCTGTTGTTGAAAAGGGGAACCTAGTAATTGTAGCGGTGTTGTAAATGTCGTAGACTTTCCTGAAAAATACGTATTCAATTCTTGTTCGATCAATCGAATCGGTTCAGTCATTCCTGGGATAATCGCCGATTTTGTTTTTATCCGTAATCGTTCGACTTCACGTTCCAATCCTCTACGATCTACAAATTCTAATAGATACAATGCTTCTTCACTTGAGACAGCAATCATCGGACCGAGTGTCGTATCGATCCAGGAAGCTTTGAGCACTCGATCTTCTGTCAGCAATGTCGGTGCAGCACCCATAATTCGTGCAAACGCATCTCGAAATCCACTACTCGACTCATATCCTGTTGACAACTGTGTATCAATAACCGTTTGCCCGGAACGGATATGTTTGAGCGCTAGTCCCATTCGGCGAGCACGCGCATATTCGACAAACGTCATGCCAAAGCGCTTTTTAAATTGGCGACGAGCGGTGGACTCATCTACTGATAATTGGCGGAAATCTTCTTCACGCCAGCGCTTTTCAGGTTCTTTTTCTACCGCTTCCACCAGTATACGTACAACATCAGATACATGATTCGGATGGGACAATGGACGACAACGTTGGCAGGGTCGATAAGAAGCGAGCAAAGCTTCTTGCGCGGTTGCATAAAACTCACAATTTTCAAATTTCGGCTTACGCGCCGGACAGGTAGGACGACAAAATACGCCTGTCGTTTTGACACCGACATAAAATAAACCTTCGTATTCTGTCTTTTTCTCAAGTAATGCTTGGTAATACTCTTGCTGGTATTCAGGCGAGATCATAGAGATGCTCCTTTACGAGAAGTGGATACGTTTATTATAATTCCTCGACTGTATGTTCATCGCCGAAATTCAGGCATTGATTTTTTTATACGAAAAAAGCTAAGCACAATGCTTAGCTTGATCTCCGTTATATCAATATCGTGTAGCCTTATTCAAAGAATGGATCATTAAATCTTTTTCACAAATTCAGACTTCAATTTCATCGCGCCAAAGCCGTCGATTTTGCAGTCGATATCATGATCGCCATCGACCAGACGGATATTTTTGACTTTGGTACCGATTTTGAGGGTAGAAGAACTACCTTTCACTTTCAGATCTTTGATAATCGTGATCGAATCGCCATCTTGTAAAATATTGCCGTTGGCATCTTTAACGACTTTCTCTTCGCTATCTTGAGTCTCTTCAGCATTTGGATTCCATTCATAAGCACATTCCGGGCAGACTAACATATCGCCATCTTCATATGTATATTCCGAATGACATTTAGGGCAATGGGGCAAGCTCGACATCTTTTCATTTCTCCATTCGTTCGGTTCATTTGACAACCTGTTTATGCTTATATTTTGCCATAGACTTGGAAGTTCTACAAATTTTTATTCCAGATCAACTATGATTTCCTTATTGCTCCATATTTCGTTAAAATAAAGATATCTTTTTACGATATGAACAGGGGGCGTTACATATGGCTTTTACTATTAGCAATCTTACCGATAATAGCAATACAGTGATCAAAGACAAATTGGGTAGTTTTACCGTATTGGAATATATTAAAGACCTTAGTTGTACCTCGGTAGGTGAGGCTAGTGCTCAATATTATATGTCCAAAAGCAATATGCATCGCAAACAGTTAATGATCGAAATTAACAATAGCGAAATTATTATGCGTGCAGGCGCGATGCAGTACACCGTTGGTAATATGGAAATGACAACAGGCGTTAAAGGCGCTGGTGGAGCTGTGCGTGGTTTTCTAAGTGGAGCAGCAACAGGTACTGGCTCTATCAAACCACTTTATAACGGAACAGGTACGATCTTGCTAGAACCTACCTACAAATACATCTGGTTAATTGATGTCGATAACGATGAAATTGTTCTGGATGATGGATTGTTTTTGGCTTGTGAGACGACACTCAAAATCGGCGTTGTTGCACGCAGTAACTTCTCTTCTGCTGTACTTGGTGGTGAAGGATTATTTAATATGAGTGCTAGCGGCAAAGGCGTTATTGCTCTCGAAGCACCTGTTCCTGCTGAAGAAGCTGTTGTGGTTGAACTGCAAAATGATGTGCTAAAAGTCGATGGCAACTTTGCGATGATGTGGTCGAATACACTCAACTTCACAGTCGAGAAATCAGGCAAAACCAAAATGGGTTCTATGGCATCTGGCGAAGGATTAGTGAACGTGTATCGGGGTACAGGAACTGTCTGGTTAGCTCCGCCTTCGAATTAACATATCATAGATTAATCAGACATCTTGTGCTCTACTAATCTACTCATTATTTAATGAATAATATTGATAATGACACCTTATATAAAGGAACAACCTCAAGATTAAAAAGACAATAACAAAAAAGGTAAAGAACGCGATTATGCATTCTTTACCTTTTGTTAGTTTATTATCACAATAGATACGATGTACTTAAGCCGCTCCAAAAATCTTCATTAAGCCCATAATCAGAATCCCTACAGCGCCAAAGTCAGTATCGCCAAATGTCGAACCACCGAAGCCGAACTGTGTCAGGAAGATGAGCAAGATTGCTGGTAAGAAGCTAATTAACAATCCATTTGCAAATGCACCGATCATCGCTCCACGCCGTCCACCTGTCGCATTCCCGAATACCCCTGCTGCCGCTCCTGTAAAGAAGTGAGGAACCAAGCCCGGAATAATCACCTTCAAGCCGACAGCTGGCAAAATAAACATCGACAATAATCCTGCCAAAAAGCTAAATAAGAAACCGATAATCACTGCATTGGGTGCAAATGGGAATACAGTCGGGCAATCGAGTGCTGGCTTCGTATTCGGAGCCCATTTCTCAGCTATCCCTTTAAATGCAGGTACAATCTCTGCAATCAACATCCGTACACCAGCAAGAATAATATATACCCCTGCTGCAAAAGTAATCGCTTGAATTAGAGAGAAGACGATAAAGTTAGAACCGTTAGACAATTCGGTCTGGATATATTCTTGTCCTGCAAACAAAGCTACGACGATAAAGAAGATCGACATTGTCAGCGAGACTGCTACAGAAGTATCTCGCAAAAAGCCTAACGATTGCGGAACTTTAATCTGCTCGGTCGTTTTTTCTTTATTGCCGAACCATTTCCCGATGGTTGCAGAGACAAAGTAACCGATCGAACCAAAATGTCCTACAGCAAAATCGTCACTACCTGTAATCTGACGTACATACGGCTGTAAAATTGCCGGGAATACAACCATACATAATCCCAAAATAATTGATCCTACAATCACCAGTGGTGCGCCGCTCATACCACCAACTGTTAACGATACAGCAATCAGACAAGCCATAAATAGCGTATGGTGTCCGGTTAAGAAAATGTATTTAAGCGGTGTAAAACGTGCCAGTATAATATTTACGATCATCCCGAATACCATAATAAGAGCCGTAGATGCTCCAAATTGACTTTGGGCTGCCGCTACAATCGCTTCATTGGTCGGAATAATACCGGGAACCTGAAAAGCATGGGTAAACATTTTGCCAAAGATATCTAGCGCACCTGTTAATACGGTTGCACCAGCTCCAATAATTACAAACCCCATAATCGTTTTGAGTGTACCGGAGACTACTGTAGCGATAGGCTTGCGCTGTAATAGTAGTCCGATCAGCGCAAACAATCCAACCAGTATAGACGGTGTGCCTAGAATATCGTTCATTATTAAATTCATCATATCGGCTCTACCTTCTTCCCTCAGATCAAGCTAGAAGCGGTTCTAATTTGGATTTAATTTCAGGGATACTCATCATATTTTCAAGCGATACGACTGTACGACCCCCATCGCTAAGTTGTGCCATAATATCTGCCGCTCCGATAAAGATATCCGCTTGCTCGGATTTGGCTGACGATAGATCGGTATGATCCACATCTGCTACTTTGCCCATTTCTGTTAAAGCCTTTTTGATATTGATCTCCATAATAAAACTGCTTCCTAATCCGTTTCCACATACGACCATAATTTTCATTCTGTTTCCTCCTTAGAATATTGATGAATATATTGCATGAGTACATTTTTATCTGGGCTGTTCAAAATATCTTCGATATTCGACGGTTCCCCTAGCAAATGCGTTAATTGCACCAGTGCTCGTAAATGGGACGAACGATCTGCCGCCGCCAAAATAATAATCAACCGTACAGGCTTATCCGGTGCAAAATAAACCGCTTCTTCTAATCGCAAAAAGCTCATTGATAGCGAACGTACTCCTTGATCTGGACGGGCATGAGGAATCGCCACTCCCGGCGTAATTACCACATAAGGTCCATTTTGTTCAATCGATTGGATCATCGCTTCAATATATTGTTCTTCGATCGTACCCATCTCTAATAGTGGCTGAGAGGCTACTGCAATCGCTTCTTTCCAATCGCTGACATTGGACTGGAAAGTTATTGTTTTTTCAGTAATCAATTGTTCCAGCACAGGTTTCTCTGCCCCCTCTAGGGAATGCTTATTTGTTCTATGCGTATAGGTATAAATGTGTGCTTGTAATGCTTTTTCTAACTCTTCCGGTTGAAAAATAGTAGCATGCTGACCAATCACTTTGAGCAGTGAAGCGGTATCTACTTTTTCTATCGTGTACCCGTATAATTCTTGCATCACTTGCTGTCGTAGCTTTTGTTTATCTGGAATCTCCATAATTGGCGGAACTACGAACAATGGCGCAGATGTTCTAAGATGAACGGTTGAAAAAACCAGATCATATCTTAGCGTATAATTCGCCATATCTCGTACTGACAAAGCATCCAAAAATAGAATATCTGGAAACATTTCACGAAGCGTATACATCAGAATATGACTGATTCCTATACCGTTCGCACAGACAACAATCGCGCGCTTGCGATCATCAAGTACGGTTCCCTGTCTACGTAACCATCCACCAAAATGAATCGTAAAGTAAGCGGCTTCATCTTCAGGCACTTTGACCCCGATACTTTTTTCAAGTGGAATCAGTGCTTTGTGGGTTAAATGATGAAGTTCAGGATAGACTTTCTGAATCCGCTCGGTCATCTGGTTGATCAAAGAGATTCCATATAACATTCGGTAATACGCAGGACGCAAATGAACATATAACTGCTGGTACAACAGCTCCTGATCTTGCAGACTTACACATGCCCAGCGTTCAAATTCAGATACAATCTCCCGAATCAACTGCTGGATCACTTTGTCTTCCTGTAGTGGCGAGATATCTCGTGTACGATTCATACTAAGCAAATGAAGTGTCGCATACAGACATTCATTTTGACTCCACTCCTGCTCAAAAGCAGACGATTGCACCATTTGCTTCACCAGTTGATACTCTTGTGTACCTGTTAACTCTTCCCAACTTTGCTGGACTGATAAAGTAGCACCTTTGCCAATCAATTGATCGGTACATAATATCAGGTACGTCAGTTCTTGCAGGCGTTCATCGGCAAAGCTAATTGCCAGTTGATGCTCAATCTTTTCCAATTGTTGACGAATCTGCTCCAACTGCTCTGTATGATCTTCCCAGATACATTGAATAATCAATAAATGGCTGGGGCTATGAAGCACCTCGGGTAACCATTCTTCGATTAGATGGCGTTTGCGATGGTTGCTTCCTTTGATCACATATCCATCTTTTTTGGAATATTCAATCGACAATTTGTAGGCGTGTAACTTGGACTTCAATCGTTGCAGATCTTTGAGCACCGTATTACGAGACACACTGGCGATCGACTGAAAATGGTAAACAGATAATGATTCTTTGCTTAGTAGCAAAAGCAGTCCAAATACTTTTTCCCGATCTCCTTCTGAAAAAAGATAAGATCGTTTGGTTAATTTCACAGGCACATCTTCTGCTCGAATAATATCTGTTAAGTAGTAACCCACTTGACGATCATAGGAAATCGCAGAGTAACCATGATGTACCAACCAATCATTTATTTTGTTGATGCTGTATTGCAATTGTCTTCGGGTAAGCTCCATATGAGTTTCCAACTCGACCATCGTGAGTGCTGATGACTGTTGAAGTAATTGTAAGATGCCGGCACTTCGTTCATCTAAAATCATCTTTGTGTTGCCTCCCTTGTGATAACGATACAACAATAACCGACAAATCTATACTGTTTTTGAGTCCCTTTATTGTCGAATAATCTGCACAACAATATACACTTCTTGTGCATAGTTATACCGATCATAAATAAAATACAGATAAAATCACTGCAATAGCGGAAGAATTTATTTATAATTTAAACCAACTAATAGATTGGTCAACTGCACAAAGGGGGATGAGATATGTTCCAACTGTCCGAGCAGCAAGCTCAAGAGATAGTCGATAAAATGATGGCAGATATTCCATACAATATTAATATTATGAATGAACAGGGGATTATTATAGGCAGTGGAGAGCGACATCGAGTAGGCACTATTCATCAAGGTGCAGTTGAAGCGTTATCGATCGGTAAAATGATTGAAATTCGTACGGCTCGTGAATATGAAAAGCAAGGCACCAACGAACCGATCGTGATCAATCAGCAGTATGTAGGGGTCATCGGTATCACCGGGCATCCTGATGAAGTTCGTCCTTTTTGCAATATTGTACGAACGACAGTGACTTTGTTGATCGAACAGCGCATTGCTTTTGAAAAGCAGACGTATGAAAATAATCGCAAAAAAGCATTTAGTGACCTGTTACTTCATTATGCAGGCACGTATTCGCAAAAGATAAAAAAAGAAGCTACTTCTTATCATATTGATTTGCTTGTCAAAACAACAGTCTTATATATCAAATCATTCCAACGGCAAGAAGATCAACCTAGTAATTGGTTACCTTATCCCTGGTTTGAGATAGATGAAGATAGCTATGTTGTGCTTATACAAGATCCAGCGAATATCAGTCCATGTATCTCCACCTTATATAGTCATCATCCTGAGCAGTGGATTGCAGTAGGCACTTCTCATACCAATATCGCTACAAGCTACCAACAAGCTCGATCAGCAATGACTCTGTTACTGTCTTTGCGTCCATCGACACAGATCATACATTATGATGAAGTGGCATTTATCGCTCAATGGAGTCATACAGAACTAATGCAGACAGGCAATAGTGTAACCAAGTTAGAAGGGTATAGCGATTTGCTAGATACGTTGCGAAGTTTTATAGAGCATAATTGCAATATGTCAGATACAGCGATTCATCTTAATATCCATCGCAACACACTACAATATCGTTTGAAAAAAATTCAGCAAGTAACAGGTAAAGACCCCCGTCAACTGCTGCACTTGATTGAACTCATATACGGTCTAATTTCGCTTTACAAATAAATCAGTCTGCACTATCCCTGATTATGAGACGTTATTAGACAGCAAAAAAACGTTCCTGATCATATAGATATAGGAACGTTTTTTTGATTATTTGATGTATAGAGCTATTTGCGTAGAAAAGTAGCCATCTACCACTATGATCTCTTTATTGGTTACGCAAAGCCAGTACTCTAGCGATATTTTCACACGTACGTTCGATATTGGCTGCACCTGATTGCAATAAGGAGTCTAGATCAGAGGCTCCGGGAACAATACCGAATATCGCATCTATACCTTCATCATATAACGTATCAATGCCTTCTCCAATATACCCTGCGATAGCGATAACAGGCTTACCTGATGCACGTGCAGCCCGAGCTACACCATACGGTGTTTTGCCAAATTTGGTCTGGAAATCGATTCCGCCTTCTCCTGTAAATACAATATCAGCACTTTCCAATTTGGGGATTAATCCGCTGTATTCGATCACAATATCTATTCCTTTTTGCAATACAGATTGTGTGAAAATAAGCAAACCTGCTCCTAATCCGCCTGCTGCGCCTGCACCTGGAATAGATGCTACATCTTTATCCAGTTGTTGCTTCACCACTGCCGCATAATGGTGCAGATTATGATCCAATTGCTGTATCATCTCCGGTGTAGCTCCTTTTTGCGGACCAAAGATCTGAGAAGCTCCTTGTTCTCCACAAAGTGGATTGGTAACATCACAAGCCACAATCAACTGTACATCTTGTAGACGTTGATCCAGTGCAGAGATATCAATAGTAGATAAGCGACCTAGATCACCACCTCCACACGCAAGTGGTTCTCCTTGCTCATCGAGAAAGCGTACCCCTAATGCTTCCGCCATGCCTGCGCCACCATCATTCGTTGCACTTCCACCGATACCGATAATAATCTTTTTCATACCGCGATCTATACACGCTCGAATCAATTCACCTGTACCGTAAGTGGTGGTGATTAACGGATTGCGGGTATGCTGATTTACATAGTGAATCCCACTTGCTGAAGCCATTTCAATGACTCCTGTTACACCATCGCCCATAATACCGTAAGCAGCAGTTACCGGAGTGCCCAAAGGGCCTGTCACTTCTTTTTGATACAATTGTCCGCCTGAAGCGTCGACTAACGATTGGACGGTACCTTCCCCGCCGTCTGCCATCGGGACATGAATATAACGGGATTCTGGATAGACTTTGCGAAGCCCTTTTTCTATAGCGATGCAGACTTCTTTGGCGGTCATACTTTCTTTAAATGAATCGGGTGCTAAAAGAAATGTTGGTTTGTTCATGTTCTCACCTCACTACAGGATAAATCCGTAAAGGATTGTTGCTACAATGGCCATCGTTCCACCGACTATTGCTTCATAAGGGATTAATCCCATCCGTTGTTTAATACTCATTTTCATAGCGCCTGCTGTTACATGGAAATAATTGCCCTGTGGTAAAGAATCGATTACGGTAGCTCCAGTATGTACCATCACTGCCGCAGCTAATGGAGCTGTGCCCATATTCAGAATGGCTTCACCAAATGAACCGGTGGCTAAAATAACACCTGTTGAAGTAGAAGCTGTTGCCGCCGCCATCAATATCCCTGCAATCGGTGCTAAGAATGTTCCCGAAATACCGGAAATTTCAATCAGACTTACCACTTGATTCGACAAATCAGAAGCGGTAATCAGACCTGCTATTCCACCTGCTCCGATTAGAATTAATACCGTAGCCGTCATTTTATTCAGACCTGATGTCGTATATTCTACGATCTTACTGCCTTGTCGCATCGCTAACATGCCTATAATGCCTGCAATCGGCAAAATATACATCGCATCTACTTTGAAATTAGCTAATGCTTGGATACCGGATATCGAACCGATTGGATTAATCATTAATAACACCACAGCTACAACAGGAGCGACAATCGCTCTACCTAGAGGCGGATATTTGGAAGTATCGACATCTTGTTCGACAGCTTCCTCGTCTGTCACCATGACTCCTTTGTTTTTGAGTAGCGAAGCGACTACTACTGTCACAATCAATCCACAGATCGCAGGAATAACACCGGCAAGCATCACCTGACTGAGATCCAGATTGAATCCACGTGCCGCCGCGATAGTATTGGGATTAGGAGAAATAATATTTCCTGCTTTACCGCCTCCCGATAAAGCTAATAACAATGCTATTTTGGAAATTCCCATTTTGTTACCTACTGAAAGAGCAATTGGTGCTACGATCAGTACCGCAACTGGAATAAATACACCTACAGCCGTAATAATCATAGTTGCCAGCGCTAGTGCTAGAATCGCTTTACTACCACCGAACTTTTTGACAATGGCTTGAGCAATAGTCTCTGCCGCCCCTGATTCCATCATCACACCTGCTAATACACCTGCGGCAAGCACGCGCAGTACGGTTCCCATCACACTTTGTGTACCATTGACCAATATTGTAACGGTCTGCTCTAGATTGGCTCCCCCTAGAAGTGCACCGATAATGGCTCCCAGAAATAAAGCATATACCGGATTCAATTTGCGCAAAATGAGAATGATAGCGATAGCTAATCCTACTAAAGCGCCTATCCAGCTAATCGTTAAACCTTCCATTCGTCTTCCCCCTATTGCTTTGTTGAACACGCTCTCAGTATAGCGCTTTCAACTTTGAAAACCTATTGATAAAAAGACGAAATTGATTGTGCATATGAACAACTAAATAAGATTGTTGTGTTGGATCATATCAAGGTCCAATGTGCCGCAATTCGGGTAATAGACAAAGAACCATACCCACGATACATATTATACGTTGCGTATGAAAGGAGTTAACCGCTTGAATCCTTCGGCTATTTTGCTTTTGAAAAACACGATCCGGTTATTACGACCGATTGCTGTGATTACTTCCAGTGTGGTGATTATCTTTTCAGGTGTTTTTCCACTTTTCGCTTATTATGATCTGCCTAAAGGGGTATTAAGCGCTGTCTCGTTATTACTACTGGTTGGATGCTTTATGATTCATGGCGCATTAACTCATGCACTGAATGATTATACCGATTATTTATCAGGTACCGATCAACACAGCCCTGCTTATTTATCTGGAGGAAGCCGGGTTATTCAAGAAGGTCGCATCGCTCCACAGACACTCAAATGGATCGGATATGGACTTGCAATCGGGTTATTGGTGATTGCCGGAGTACTGGCTTTGCTCGGATATTATCCGTTAGCTTTACTGCTGGTGATTGGTGTCTGGGGAGCCGCTTCTTATTCGATGCCTCCGTTACGATTCAGTTATATCCCTCTAGCAGGTGAATGGTTAAGTACCTTTCCGTCAGCCTTTTTCTTAGGATTAGCAGGCGTATGGATCATGTTAGGGGATTTTCCAGAATGGGCGGTACAAAATGCTGTTATCAATGCGCTATATTGTATCGCCTGGGTAATGATCCACCATATTCCTGATCTAGCAGCCGATCAGCAAGCTTCTCCTGTGAAGCGGACAAGTGTAGTCTGGTCTGTCGATATGTTTGGTCCCAAGTACAGCTCGCTTCCTGCAATTGTCTATATGATTCTGATCGGATTATGTGCATTATGGTTAGGTACCGATCGGCTATGGGCGGCTATAGGTGTAGCGGTAATTGCGATTGTATCTATCTTTTTAATCGTCAGAACTGATATACAAGATGCCGAACAAGTAACTGCCTGTGAGAAAAAGCTATTATTGATCGCGATGATCACAGCGATATGGTTAGGTATTTTTATATAAATAGATAAAAGTATATACACTTCACTACATCTAACTATGCTTCAATGATAAAAAAAGAAACGCTATCGACTAAGCTTGATGATCGGTAGCGTTTCTTTTTGGTTTTTTTCATGTTGATATGTTCATTAGATACTGCACATCTATTGATTAGATAGCGCACATACAATTATAGGTACTTACCACTTTGGACAAATTATAGGATTATCGCTACATCCCTATTCTTAATATGCTTCAAAGTAGCTTTGAATCGTTGCAGGGTCTTTGGTCTGAGTTAGAGCTAACATTAACAAAATGCGAGCTTTCTGCGGATTCAGTGAATCAGCATATAATGTACCTATTTCAGCATCCGAGTCTAATGGAGTGACTACACCACTACCTGTACGTGTCGAACGCACAACAGTTACTCCCTGATCGACGGCTCTAGCTGCGCCTTCACTGGAACGGGTAGATAATGATCCATTCCCACTGCCTGCTACGACAATGCCTTTAGCACCTGAGGCTACTGCCGCATCGTACAGATAACTGCCATTGTTTTGATATTCGTATAAAATATCGACCTGTGGTAATTCGGTCATTCCTTTGACATCAAAAACTGTATTTGCTGTATGTTTGCGTGTCGATTGATTATAAAAATACACTTTATCGCCAGACACGACACCCAGATAACCTTGTTCGACCGATTTGAATGTATCGGTTCCTGTCGTATTGGTTTTGGTAATATAACGTGCCGCCCCAATCCGATCATTCAGAACAATCATGACTCCTTTGCCAGTAGATTCAGGGTTACTCGCAATTTTGACAGCATTGTATAAATTAAATGAACCGTCTGCACTGATCGCTGTTGCCGGGCGCATCGCTCCTACAACCACTACAGGCTTATCACTTTTGACGACCAAATCTAGAAAATACGCTGTTTCTTCTAATGTGTCTGTACCATGTGTGACTACAATACCATCGACATCGTCAGAAGAGAGTAATTCATTGATCCGATTGGCTAATTTGAGCAAAACAGCATTGTCAATATCAGGGCTACCAACATTCGCAATTTGTTCTCCGCTGATATCTGCTACTTTTTTCATTTCAGGTACAGCATTAATTAATACATCGATACCTAATGCGCCTGCTTTATATCCGGTTACATCGGTATTGGATTCTGAAGAACCTGCAATAGTACCGCCTGTAGCAAGAATTTTGATGTTTGGTAAAGATGTTTGTACAGCTGTGGTCTGAGAAGTAGGATTGGTGTCTGTCGCCGCCGATGCAGAATAACTCATAACAGGCATTAACAATACCGCTGTTAACATAGAGACACACCATTTTTGTTTCCATTGCACTGATAATTTCATACCTATTCCCCCTTGTCATTGAATAATAACGCTATGACTTTAAACCTTATGTAAATTAATATTACATAAATATAATATTAATATGTATTATAGCGATAAATAGCTAAATAACTCAATAGAATTGTATATTTATGCAAACAATATGTCATTTTATATAACACAAAATAAGGATGTCAGCTTATAATAACTGATATCCTTATTGATCATGTTAGATTATATTTAATTTTTACTACATAATGATTATTGTGCTGTATCTGAGGTGCTATTGGTTGTACCTGTCGTGTTGTTCGTCATATTTCTAGTCGGTCTTTGACCTCCGCCTCCACCAAATCCTGTGTTCGCTGTTGTTACACCTGACTCATTCACCCATGTGATCTGGCTAGCTAATTCAAAATCGACTACTTTGGTTCCGCCTGTATATTCACCATCTGCATATAGTCCATCTGTTGCTGTACCTGTAGACGTTCCACCTGTGTAGATCGAGTATGAATCACCTTTGACCAGATCAGGAGAACTGACAACAACGGATTGATAATCTTTAGTCGGTGCAAAAGTAAGGATATTTTTGCCTGTGCTATCTTGAATATGAACCAGTGTACCTGCTGATTGGGTAGCAGAATAACTCATACTGATTGCAGATTGCGTAGAATCGTCAGAAGGTGCTTGAGCCATACCTGAACTGCCGACAGCGACTACATATCCACCTGTCATTTCAAAGGTACCATCATAATCGAGTGGGCCATTTCCGTTCGCAGTTGGACCATTAACTATAACAGTTCCGCCTGACATCGTGATAGATCCATTGGAATCTAAGCCATCTCCCTGTGCATCTACAGTAAGTGTACCTCCTGTAATATTTAATAGAGCATTTTGGGAACTACCTTGACCGCCGCCTCCACCGAAACCTCCTGGAGGAGCGCTGTTACCTGCTGGATCGGTGTCTGTCGATGTTGCTGGTTCTGTAGTCGTTGCAGTGGTTGATTCTGTGGTAGTTGAAGCTGTTGTCGCTTCAGTCGATGCTGTTGTACTTGTTGTGTTCGCATCACCAGAAGCATTTACACCATCATCAGAAGCTATCACATTCGTGTCTCCACCAGAGACATTGATATTTGTCGCTTCTAACCCTTCATAACTGGTAGTTACATTGATCTTCCCACCAGAGATATTCAGATCCACATCTGCATGCATAGCATCATCACCTGTAGCAATTTCAAGCGTACCGCCTGTGATATGGACTGTTGCATTACTATGAACAGCATCATCTGCAGAATCTATGGTGAACGTTCCACTATTGATTGCGATATCACCTGTTGCTTTCAGACCTTTAGTACTGGTAGATTCAGTAGCTGTTGCATCTGTGTCTGTTGATGCAGTCGTGTCTGTCGATGTTGTTGTATTAGTAGTTGCTTTGGTAGTTGTTGTTGCTGTAGCTTGATCTTCTTGACCTCGTGGTCCACCGAATCCTCCACCTTGACCGGGTTGTTCTTCCACTTTGGCTTCAGCCTTGGTATGACCTCCACCGGATACAATCGTAAATGTACCGTCATCAATAACTAACTGCTTTTCAGATTGAATCCCATC
Organism: Paenibacillus kyungheensis; assembly: GCF_028606985.1. NCBI lineage: Bacteria > Bacillati > Bacillota > Bacilli > Caryophanales > Paenibacillaceae > Paenibacillus > Paenibacillus kyungheensis. The sequence goes on from NZ_CP117416.1 coordinate 5,141,052, forward strand.
ATTCGTGGATTGGATATCGAAAGTTCCACCTGCTATAGCGACAAATCCTTTATCTGCATCAGTATCGTTTGTAGACTTGATCCCATCTCCACCCGCTACGATCTTAAATGTTCCATCTTCGATCGCCACCATATCTTTACCGACTATACCATCATCTGTAGCGGTAATATTTAGTGTGCCAGATACGATTTTGAGATCGTCTTTGCTGGTAATACCGTCTTTGTAATTGGCATGTACAGATAATGTACCTTCACCATTGATAGTTAAGTCTGCTTTGCTAAAAATCGCTGCGCTTGGTTCATCTGTAGTATCATCTGCAAAAGTATATTCTGCTCCATCTGTGATCACATTTTCTGTACCGTCGGCTAAGGTAATAAACGCATTTTTCGCTTCTTTGATATAAATTGGTGCACTATCACTATCTGTAATCGTTACGCCATTTAGTACCAGTATGACATCTTCTTCATCCTGTGAATCGACCACAATCTGTCCATCTGTCAATTGACCGCTAAGCACATACGTACCACCTGCGGTAATCGTAATGACTCCATCTGCTACAGTTGCGCCATTGCCTGTGATGGTTGCACTGGAACCTGTTAATTGGATCGCTGTATAGTCGGATGATTTCCAATCTATAGCATCGTCTCCACTATCAAATGTAACCAGATCAGAGACTTTCAGTGCTGTTGAAGAGGATACTGTAGTCGCTGTTGTTGCCACTGTAGCAGTCGAGCTAGTTGCCGCCGCTAATGCCTCGGATGCTGTCGGTGTTGTTGAACTGCATGCTGATAATGCCAGTGTACTTAGAAGAACTATGCTCAAGTTAGTTTTTGTGATCCATTTTTTCATATGATATCGTTCCCTTCAATCGTTGGTTTGGAATTCGTTTGGTTTGGATAATTTAATATGCTTCTACTGCTGTTGGACTCATCGTTAAGGAGAGGTCGAGGTTACCATTACGGCACCGGATCGCATCCAGAAATTCTTTTTGGTTGGTAACCTGGTTCATTGTGACCAAGTAGACCAGTTCATACAGACTGCCAAGCTCGGTTGTTCTAATTTTTTTCAAATCATACTGTACGTTAAATTGTTGGAATACTTCTGCAAATGCTTCGTCATAAGCTAAATTTTCTGGAATCGTGACTTTAAGTGTTTTTTGCAATTTTTTACTGACACCAAATTTGAAGCGGTTGAGTACAAACATCATCACACACAGGATGATCGTGAATAACACAGCATAACCAAAGTATCCTGTACCACAGGCAAGACCTGCTGCCATGGTGAACAATACATAAGCGATATCTTTAGGATCGCCGGGAGCGCTTCTAAAGCGAATAATCGAGAATGCACCGGCAAGACTGAATGCTCTGGCAATGTTGCTACCAATCAGTAGAATAATGATAGCGACGATCACTGGAAGTAGTACCATCGTTAATGTAAAGTTTTGCGAATACCCGCTCGGATTCGTTTTCATATACGTTAAGCTGATTAATCCGCCTAGAACAATAGCGACGAATATCGTGAGTAGCGAAGTGGTTAAAGTCAGATCTGTTGTGGTTGTAGCTACCGTTAGTAATGAATCAAGCATAAAGAATGCTCTCCTTTTCAGTTGGAATATGTTCTACAGGTTGGTTTATTTTTGATTTCAATAGTTGTTTGTATTCGTTGCCGTATTTGGAAAAGCTCGTACGGTACATTCCGTGTTCGGACAACTTTTGTGATAACCATAATGGAATCGTTTTTTCAGCTTTCACTTCCATCAGCCATTGCCCTTTCTCCATTAACTGGTCGCCATAATCACCTTGTTCTAATTTGAGATCATAACGTCTGGTGCGGATATTGCTATCAAATGTGATCCGTAGATCACGATTGTGCTTGCTGAACAATGCTTTTCGATCATACGAAAGATATAATTTCGGTGCTAGATCGTAAATTTGCAAAAAGTAAGTCAGCTCGTTTAGCACTTGCTGATTCATATAATCTTGATACTCCGGTGCCAGACCCGTGCGAACAAATTCATAGGCTTCGTCTAATTTCAGCGCTGTCCGGCGTTTGTTCACCAAGCCCATCACTTTCTTTTTAATTTCCAGATAGACTTTAGCATTCTCACCGGGAACGCCGTAAGCCCGCAAGCGTAGCTTTTCTTTGTATTTCGGTTTGGAAAGACTCATACGAATTAACGAGTCATGCGGTGTATCAAAGTACAGATTGCTGATCGAGTAAAAATCGTGTTGTTGGCAATATTCATCGACTTCCATATACTCCAACAATTCGTTATACAATTTGAAATACGATGGAGTGTCCATCAGATATTTACTTTCATACCGGTTGAATACTTCGATTGCCATGTGGATCATTTCCTTTCATGTAAGCATGTATTGGATATTGTCTGATTGGTTTTTGGAAATAGTTATCAAGTGTGTATTGAGTCTTACCTCACATGTAGATGTTGTCTGTTGGTGTGTCTCGCTTGCTTATATTTGAATCTTACAGCCCTAACCTTTAGTGAATCTTAAATGTTTTACATTGCGAAAACATTTTTGACAAAACACAAAAAAAGCCATGACGCATACGCGCACATGGCAATAATGAATGATTTATATGATTCGCTTCTATAAAGAAGAATGTTGCTCGCTTTGTTTTATTTTGAATATAAACTGCTGCTTGTAATCGATCCAGGCACAATCTTCTATCCATAATGTATATCCCTGATCATTATAGATATATAATTGCCGATCTTCACTCCCCAGACGTTGATCTATAGTAACAATTCCTTCTTCTATCATCGTAACGATTCCTTGAGGTTGTAAAATCTCAGCAATCTGCTCGCCTGTGCTTAACTTATACAATCGAGTAGACATATCCGACGTGTGGGTAGCATAAAAGATGTGGTTCAGATGATATAATTTGTTATACACATGTGGATAACTAATATATTCTTTATTTTGGTTATCCACAGTGTATATCATCAATAGAGAATCTTTTGTATCAAACCGCTCGACTAAAATAACCAATTGATGATCCAGTATAATTAAATCTGCAAAAGCTTCATGACTTTGAGAAGAAAATATAATATGATCACTTAAATCTGTATCGTTAGCTTGCACTTTGGCAATAAATTCATCGACTGCAATCACTATTAATTGTTCGACTTCTGGACGGTTATATTCAAATTTGGCACAGATCTGGTCGATACAGTAATAAGGTTTAAGATTGGCTAAAGCTTTGACCATTATCATTAATGTATCATACAAATAATCCGTTACTCTACCAAGTACGTGGATAGTGATCAATGTGTAGAGAACGATATATAAAGGACGATAGCCACTATGCGAATATTAATAGTAGAAGATGAACAGCATTTAGCAGAAGCGTTAACCCAAATTTTGAAAAAAAATCATTATTCCGTTGATGCGGTACATGATGGTCGTACAGGGCTGGATTATGCCCAAAGTGGGATCTATGATCTGTTATTACTGGATATTATGATGCCCGAAATGGACGGGATCAGCGTTCTCAAAACTTTACGTCAGCAAGGCGTAGCAACACCTGTTATTTTGCTGACCGCTAAAGGTGAGATTACCGATAAAGTGATCGGACTGGATTATGGCGCAGATGATTATATCGCTAAGCCTTTTTCATCGGAAGAATTGTTAGCTCGTATTCGGGCTGCACTCCGTCGTAAAGGAGAAGTCTTACCCGAAGATGGACTCCGATTTGGAGATATTCAATTAAATACAGCCAATCTCAAGCTATCGGTGAATGGCAAAGAAATGAAGTTAAATCTAAAAGAAAATGAGTTGTTAGAACTTCTTATCACTCGCAAGCAAGGAGTCACTTCCAAAGAACAGATTATCGAAAAGTTATGGGGATTTGATTCGGATGTAGAGTACAACAATGTGGAAGTGTATATTTCTTTTTTACGGAAAAAACTGAACTTCTTGCATTCCCAAGTTAAGATTAATACGATTCGTGGAGTCGGTTATGTATTAGAAGAGGTGACTTCTTAATGTTCAACAAGCTTCGTAATCGATTTCTGATTGTTAATCTCGTGACGATTTCGGTATTGATGCTAATCGCCTTTGCTTCGATCTATACGATTACGTATCGGAACGCTCAAAATGATATCCGTAGTGAGTTATCTCGCATTGCTAACATCGCTCCGCGGAACTTCGATAATGGACAGAATCCTCCAGGTGGAGGGGATATGAACAATCCCGGCGGGATGAATGGAAATGGTCAACCTGTAGACGATACATTTACAGAACGTTCGTTATCTTTTTCTATCGAAATCGATAGTAACTGGAAAATGACAGCCACCCATTCTCCATTTGATATGGATACTACTTTGTATCAATCTGCTCTAGCAGAAGCGAAAGCGATTAACAAAAACAATGGACAATTTAAGCTCGATAATAGTGACTGGGCATTTATCAAGCAACCTATCAGCACAGGGTATAAGCTTATTTTTCTAGATGTAACAGCGCAACAAGATATCTTAAAAAATCTGATCTATACATTTGCTGTAGTAGGATTAATTATGTTGGTCGCGTTGTATTTCACCAGCCGCTTTTTTGCCAATCGTTCGATTTATCCGGTTAAAGAAGCTTTTGATAAACAAAAGCAATTTATCGCCGATGCTTCACATGAACTCAAAACACCGCTGGCGATTATTAATACGAATGCTGATGTGCTGTTATCTAATCGCGAGGAAACGATCGAAAGTCAGGCTAGATGGCTAGAGTATATCAAGTTAGAAACAGAGCGTATGGCTCGCTTAACCAACGATCTATTGTATTTGACAGAAATGGACGATTCTCGAACTTCGATGGTATATACGCCATTTGATCTGAGTGAAACGGTAGAACGGATTATATTAACGATGGAAGCTGTTATTTTCGAAAAAGAATTAACACTGGATTATGAGATTGAGCCGAATCTTATAGTACAAGGTAGCCAAGAACAGATTCATCAGGTGATTATGATTGTTCTGGATAATGCGATCAAATATGCTAATTCTCAAGGAACAATTACGATCTCACTTACACATCAGCAACAGGAAGTTTTATTGAATGTGACCAATACTGGCGAAGGGATTGCGCCAGAACATCTTACCCGTATTTTTGATCGCTTTTACCGAACAGATACTTCACGTGCTCGTAAGCAAGGCGGTTATGGATTAGGACTTGCTATTGCACGCTCTATTGTCGATCAGCATGAAGGCAAGTTGTATGCTACTAGCGTCGTAGGAGAGTCGACCACTTTTCATTTACTATTCAATGCGGTCTGAATGAGATTCATCGTACTCCCACCAATACATGTATCATACAGACACTTTATAAACAAAGGATGCTAACGATCAAGCTAGCATCCTTTTTGTTGCTATTTTATAAGACTGTTCCATCTATCAGGTATATTCACAATTATGGAGCAGGTACTTCAGTGGTCTCTAGGTTATCTTTTTCCAGCATAATAGACTGTCCATCTGTGATCCCTTTGCCGAAAAATTGTTTTAACCATTTTAGTGCAGGGCGTTCTGTACCATTCGCATTCAGTAAATGCGTATTCGGCTCCCATGTCTGTCCTTCGATGTATCCCCATAGTGTCACTCCTTTGACAGAAGGGTGATTCCAAAGTACAGGGAATTTTTCTTTATAACGTGCTAATTGAGTGGCATCATCACCAGTCATATCCAGTTCAGATACGTAGATCGGTAAGCCTGTCGATCCTAATTTGTTCAGTACTGTTGTCATTGTACTGGTCGATACATTGTTCATATTAAAATGGTGACATTGAATACCGATTCCATCGATTAAGCCACGACTTTTGAGAATATTAATAATTTTCACATATTGATCCGCTAGATTAGGATCGCTAATAACGCCGTATTCATTGATAAGTAATTTGGAATTAGGAAATTGTTGCCTTGCTTGTTGGAAAGACCAGACAATCCAATCCCAGCCTGTCGCTCCACTTCCACCGATCGCATTACTGTAAGATGGCTTGGCATGAAATGGCTCGTTGACTACATCAACAAAAGCAGATTTCGAATACTTCTGACCTGCTAACTGTATCCATTGGGTTACTTCTGCTTTTTGCTCTGCCGCAGATAGACCACTTACCCATCCAGGTTCTTGACTTCCCCAGACTAAAGTATGGAATTTGAAAGGGTAGCCTTTACTTTGCGCATAATTGTACGCCATATCGGCTTGTCCCCAGTTCATCGAATTGCGATTGCCTTCAACGGCTCCCCATTTGGTCGAATTTTCCGGTGTCACTTGATTCCAGTAGTTACCGTAACTTGCGGGAACATTCCCAGCAATAATATTACCTAAAAACTTACTTCCACTGGTTAGACTCGCATAGCTGTACTCTGCAAAAGTAGATGTACATAATACCCCTGTTAATGCGACCGTTCCAATCACTTTCCATAGGCTTGATTTTGACATCTCATTTCCTCCTCTGGATAAATAGATGGACTGCGTATGTTTCGATATCGAACATTACCAAAATATGAGATAAGCGCTTACATTTGTAAGTTTAACAACTTATCTTCATTTTTTCGCTATAAACATAAGGAAATAATAGAATATGCTATATAACCACATAACAAAAAAAGAGAAAGCACTGTATATGCTTTCCCTTTAATGAAATAAAATTTTAAGAACGAACAGATTGAACCGCATTTTCCAAAGCTGTAATCACTTTATCGCACCATGTATCAAATTCAGGATCTTCTTTTTGCAATTCAGGATGATTCAGGATATGATTCACTACCTGCTTCACTCCTTGATCGAAGCGAGTCGTAGCTACAAAGTCAGGTACTAGCCGTTTAAGCTTACTATTGTCAAATACAACCGAATTGGCTTTGTCTCCAAGCAGACTTCCACGATAATCTTCTGTACTGCAAGCATCCAAAAATGTAGAAGAGACATAGACTGCATTCAGCTTCACACCAAGCGCATCTGCCACTGCTCCATAAATCTGATTCCAGGTCAGCGATTCATCTGATGTGATCTGTACCGCTTCTCCAATCGCTTGAATATTACCCATCAACCCGATAAATCCTTTGGCAAAATCAGTATTATGAGTCATCGTCCACAACGATGTACCGTCTCCATGAATAATTACCGGTTTATTTTCTAGCATCCGCTTGGCGACTTGCCAGCTTCCTTCACTACCATGTACACCCATAGGAATCGAACGTTCATCATACGTATGGCTTGGACGTATAATCGTGACCGGGAAATGGTGTTCACGATACATTTTCATCAAATAATCTTCACAATCGATTTTGTTACGTGAATATTTCCAATAGGGATTGGATAAAGGAGTGCCTTCATTAATGCGATAATCCGCAGGTGGGGACTGGTACGCAGAAGCGGAGCTGATAAAGATAAATTGCTTTGTTTTACCTGCAAATAGTCGATAATCTCGTTCCAACTGAGAAGGTTCAAATGCAATAAAATCAGCAACAACATCAAATTCTAGATCTGCAATCAATGCTGCTACTTGCTGTTCATTATTAATATCTGCTTGCAACAGATGTGCATTAGCAGGTAAATCTTGATTACGATTTCCTCGATTCAGCAGATACAATTCGCAATCAGTGGTTAACAATTGTTGCGTGATCGCCGAACTGATAATCCCTGTACCTCCAATAAATAGCGCTTTCATAAATACACCTCCGTTGCAAAATAGCCAAGCTTTTGAGCAATAATCTGAAATCTCCTATACGATACCATTTCTAGAGGAAGCAAACAAATGATAAAGGAAGGACTTTTATTATTATATTTTTCAATAATTTAGGCGAAAAGGTAATATTCTTGTATCATCACTGCTATTTTGGGTAATGGTAATTGATGTCGAATTCATTTCCAACTTTTCAAAATTGCTTACATGCACTTATATAAATTGTAGAGGGGAATTCATCTCATGAAGGCAACGATCATTATTAATCCATCTTCAGGTAAAGAACAAGCCTTAGAATATGTCAAAAAAGCAGAAGATATTCTCAGCGAACAAGGATACCATGTCACAGTCAACGAGACTGCCAAAGAATTAGATGCTACTCAATTCTGCACAGACGCTTGTAAAGAGTGTCATGATCTGGTCGTATCGATTGGTGGAGATGGTACTCTGCACGAGACGATTAATGGATTGATGGATCAAGACTATCGTCCGAAATTAGCGGTTATTCCACTTGGAACAGTCAATGATTTTGCACGTGCTCTTCAGATTCCATTGAACCCTGATCAAGCGATAGAGACACTGCGATCTTCTCATGTCAAAAATGTAGATATGGGTAAATTAAATGATCAATTATTTGCCAATGTGATCGCTGCTGGTTCTCTGGCAGAAGCATTATCGTCTGTTCCTTCTGAAGACAAATCCAAATTAGGCGCATTTGCTTATTTTAGAGATGGGATGAAAGAATTGATGAGCAATTCGGCTTCTCCTTTAAAAATCGAACACGACGGCGAAATTTGGGAAGGGGAAGCTCCTCTTTTTCTAGCGGCACTTACCAACTCGGTTGGAGGATTCGAAAGTATGGTTCCTGATGCTGAAGTAGATGACGGTTTATTACACTGCTTTATTATGACGAACCTGAATATGTTCAATACATTAACCGCAGGATTATCGTTATTGCTTGGCAATCTAAAAGAACACAAAGATGTTATTTATTTTACTGCCAAGCATGTTAAAGTCAGTTCAACCGATCCTGTCAAAACCAATGTAGATGGCGAAGAAGGCCCTCCTTTACCTGTGGATCTGCGGATTATTCCCGGTCATATTCGTGTAGTTGTACCTGAAGAATCGTAAAAGATAAACGATAGGCAAACGTTAGATGTCTATATCATTTCTGTATTCATCGCTATATTCAAAAAAACACCGACGACATATTTTGTGTCATCGGTGTTTTTTGATTGATCTTATTTTGGAGATATTTATCTGATCTATTTGGGTAATTGATGTGTGATTAAAGAGGTCTATTAGTGTCACGTGGATCATGACGTCGTCCTCGAAGACCTAACAATCCAAGAAGACCTAACAACCCGAGCCATCCCCAATCCATATCATTATCGTCATCATCCATATCGGTAGTCATCGGTGCATCATTTCCAGAAGTTGTTGTAGCCACACCAGTTGCTCCAGTAGAAGTTGTTCCTGTTGTTCCTGTCGTACTCGTTTCTGTTGTATCGGTACCTGTTACGCCAGTGGAGTCTGTTCCGGTCGTTCCTGTGGCATCCGTTCCTGTTACTCCAGTAGAATCTGTTCCGGTCGCATCCGTTCCTGTTACGCCAGTAGAGTCTGTTCCGGTCGTTCCCGTTGCATCCGTTCCTGTTACGCCAGTAGAATCTGTTCCGGTCGTTCCTGTAGCATCCGTTCCTGTTACTCCAGTAGAATCTGTTCCTGTTGTTCCCGTTGCATCCGTTCCTGTTACTCCGGTAGAGTCTGTTCCTGTGCTACTTGTAGTACCTGTGCTTCCTGTTGTTCCAGTAGTTCCTGTTGTCGAAGCGAATGTCGGCGTTGCCCCAACGGTCAATACGATTAATAATGAGAGAAAAGTAGTCTGAAATTTTTTCTTCATGATGTCATAATCTCCTTGAATTAATGTATTTTGATGTTAGGCTATATTAACCGTTAGTTTACTATTCAAACACTATTTTTTACATTTTTATGAATAAATTGTATAAATGTAGTGGAATAATCTTACTACTTCAAGGATGTAGATTTTTCTTGTAGTCTACGATTTTGGGCATTAAGACGAGTAATCCCGTACAAAAATAGTGCGAAAATCAACAGATAAACGACCAAAATCGTCGTGCGAATTTGCCACATCGGTTGTAACATCATATTCATAATTAGAATAGGTATTAATACTAGACCTACCGTAAGCAATGTTGTTTTGATTCGATTGTTACGCTGAACTATTGAGTCCACATCTGAATAAATTTCTGGACGTTGCTCTGGATGATCTGCTAGATAGGATTTACGCCATAAATACCAATTATTTTTCGCATACATCTGTTCCCAGCCTGCATCTTCATACAACTGCTTATAATCCTCATCTACGTCATGCTGATAATCAAATACATATCGCATTGTGCGTGGAGAACCTTTTGCAAATTGAAATCTCAGCAATTTACTTTTTACTTGGACTAAATGCCAGCCTTGTATTTCCTGTGCTTCGATCCACCGCTCTATTTTTTCAGATTCCCAACTCCACCACCAACGGAATACATTCTTGTTACTCATTGTTATTCCCCTCCATTTGGATAGCGTTATGATATAATTCGCTAATTCGTGCGATTTCTTGCTGAAGCAAACTTTTGCCCAAATCTGTGGCTATATAAGACTTACGTCGATTTTCTTCACCTACTACCTCAATCAGCCCATCCTTTTCCATTCGAGATAGACTGCCATAAATAGTTCCTGCACCAAGCTTAATCCGACCTTTAGTTAACTTCTCTACATCCTGCATAATGCCGTAACCGTAACGAACTTTCTGCAAAGTTAGTAGAATATAAAAGGCAGTCTCTGTCATTGGTAGGTAACTGCTTATTTTTTTGTTCATAAATTCCTCCACTTTTCTACCCCAACTATATCGTACCTCGATATAGTTTAATGCAGTTACTATATCACGCCACGATATAGTAATTCAATAGTAAACTCCATCATTGAGAAAATATACAAAAGCTTATGGGTGCTAGTTTTTACATTCTTCTGTGTTATAAAGCTCACTACTCAATACTTTTATTTGATTAGTCTCATAAAAAAATCCACAGTCTAAACCTGTAATATACAAGTCTACATTGTGGATGCTTACTTTTATTTATTCTTATTTATTGTTGTACAGACTATATGAGAATTAGCGACTTTCTTCAGACTTCACTGCATACTCACTTAACTTGCCTTCATAGATCAATTGCAATCGGTCACTTTGGCGAAAGTCGTCTGGAGTAACAAGTGCAGGAAGCTTGTTCCAGATTTTGATACCAGAACGTTGCAATATTTCAGCGACAAATTGAGAGCAAAAATAAGAATTACTGAACTCGACAGGTTCTTTGAGCGTGATGCTGATTACACCTAGAATATTGTATAAATATTTCTGATGCTTACGGATAAACAGTTGCAACACCCGTTGCATTTTCTCTACTTCACGCTCGGTAACTTGAAGTTCATAGATCACACAAGTGGTATTCGGATATTTGCTATATGTACCTGTTTTAATATCTTCTTTCACAAAACCACCATTCAGCGGATTGCTCGGATGCTTCCGTCCAAAGCTATACAACTCCGATAATTCACGGTCAAACGAAATCGAAGCATGATTGTACGGTGCTTTCGTATAAGTCTGAATCATTTTGGTAAATAACGTTCCTGTATTGGTCAATAAAATAAAAACTGATCGCTCTGCCGCCATCACAACATTTCCCCTTATCAATTCACCTTTATTCCTTCATAATAGCATATGATCCCTTTTATGGAATCCTAATTCAAGGTAAGTTGGTGCCGATTTATGAATAGTTCGCTAATAACATTAATCCTTATTTTTATTGCTTTACTTGTTATCCATTTTATTTACATTATCGTCAGTAAAATTCAAAAAAATCAAGATTATAGTGTGATTGGATTACGAATCAAAACGTGGTGGGGAATGTTCTTTATTTTCTGTCTGGCTACGCTATTTAATCCAATTGTATCGCTATTGTCGCTGATGGTTCTGACCTTTTTTGCACTAAAAGAGTACTTTTCGATGATCCGTTCACGCAAAGCCGATCGGCGTTTATTTTTATGGGCGTATCTAGCCATTCCGATTCAATTTTATTGGATCTATATCGGTTGGTACGGCATGTTTATCGTATTTATCCCGATCTATGTGTTTTTGCTGTTACCATTGCCACGCTTAATTAACAAAGGCACCGGTGGATTTCTACGGAGTGTTAGTTCAACCCAATGGGGATTGATGCTAATGGTATTCGGACTCAGTCATCTCGCTTATTTTCCATTTGCGACGGCTCAATATGGAGGAAGATTGGTATTATTTCTGGTGTTACTTACCCAGCTTAATGACGTCGTGCATTATGTCGCCTCTATGTATATCGGGAAACGCAAAATTGTACCGACATCCAATGCCAGCTTAACTTGGGAAGGATTCGCGTGTGCTTTTGTAGTGACGGCTGTGACTTCTTACTTTGTAGCTCCTGTGCTTACACCACTCGGTGCTAACTTTGGTCTGGTCACCGGGATGCTGATTAGTTTGAGTGGCTTTTTCGGTAGTCTAACCGTTTCTGTACTCAAACGAGATCTGCTCATAGGCGAAGATCAGAAAGTAGATAATGAAAAACAAAGTTATCTCAGCCGTATCGACAGCTTAACGTATACTGCTCCTGTCTTTTTCCATGTAGTACGTTATGTGATGGACTTTATGTAAATAGCGATTGTATATCAGAATAGATCAGCAAAAAAGCCTCTATCTTTGAAGATGGAGGCTTTTTGTAGATAATATATATGATCCAGTTAGACTTCTCCCCAGAACACTTCAGTCTCATAATCGAAAAAGACTACGCCTTCTTGCTGATTCTGCTCAAAAATAACCTTTAATTGCTCCATCATATCGTGATACTTAGGATCATCTGAAGTAGGCACATAGGAAGAAGATTGTAATCTTCCTGCTAATCCATCGAAATCAAATACCTGCCGATTGCCGAACTTCGCCAGTTCCATCGTATCTTTTTTAAAAAAAGGTTCTAATTTCTCTGCTGAAATATTTTTATGGTTAACTTTCGTATAATCTGTTCCATAATCACGCAATAATTGCTCATATTGTTCTAAAAATGGAGTACCTGTCGTCAATCTGGAATTCCAGACTAATATCACTTTACCTTCAGGTCGCAAAATACGTTTGAACTCAGTTTGAGTAGCTTGCTGATCAAACCAGTGAAAAGCCTGTGCACAAGTAATATAATCCACCGACTGATCTGCAAGACCTGTCGCTTCTGCCGATCCTGCAATCACTTCAAAGTTAGGCTCTTCTGCTAGCTTGACTGCTGCGGCTTCACGCATTTCGGTATTTGGCTCCACCCCAATCACATGGTTACCACGTTCCAAAAGCAATTCAGCAAAAATACCTGTACCTGCACCAATATCTGCAATCTTACTTTCTCGCTCGACACCAATCACATCATACAAATAATCTATAGCGGCTACCGGATAACTAGGACGGTATTTGACATATGAATCTACTCGATCTGAAAATCTTTCTTTACTATTCATTGTTATCACGCTCCTATAGTTTCATCTAATAAAACCATGTTTCATTTAAATATTATAAATCAATCTGCTTTAGATAGCTAGTTCCGGTATGCTGTTATTGTGGCTTTATAATCATGTGATTTACGGTTGAACGCCCTTTTTCTTGATATCACTTTTTTATAGATATATTTTCTTGTCGATACGTAGGTTTTCGATATATAGATATACTTTTATCCATTGAGTTATATTCCTTATATGGTCTGATTGCCAAAAAAGACGATCCTCTACTATATCAGGGATCGTCTTTTTTGTATGATGCTATATTCAATTATGGATGCACGGTAAATTCTATATTCAATTATTAATGTGCCGTAAATGCTTCTTTTAGTTTATCGCTCATTAGATGCCAGGCATCTTCTGCTACAGCTAGCTCACCGTTATGAGTAAATCCATGTGCGGCTCCTGCATATTGCTTCGCTGTAACCTGCACACCTGCTTCTTCCAACTGCTTAGCATAGCCTACAGTTTCTGCTGCCAATGAATCGCGTTCTGCGGTAATAACCAGTGCAGACGGAAGCCCTGTTAAAGATGGAGCAAATACAGGTGAAGCTAACGGATTACGTGCATCTTCTGGATTTTCCAAATAACAAGCGTTAAAGATGCGAGAAATATCATTAGGAATCGCTTCAGGAAATTGTGGCTTTTGCTCAGGATCGGTAGCTAGATCAAGCGGTGCATAATCCAGCACCTGATACACAATATTGAGTTCATCGCCACGCTCTTTGTTCAATAGACAGATCGCTGCTGCTAGATTACCACCTGCGCTATGCCCGCCGACTGCTATACGTTTGGCATCTATATGAAGTTCTTCGGCATGTTCCGAAATCCATTTCACCACTTCATACGATTGGTAGACTGGAGCTGGAAATTTATGTTCAGGCGCTAATACATAATCCACATTAATAACAATACATTCTGCCCGATCGGCAATCACACTACACCACGGATCATCCATTTTGGGATCACCCATCACAAATCCACCACCATGAAAGTTAACGAATACCGGTAACGGATGAGCAACCTCTCGATCAGGGATATGCACAGTCACAGGGGCATCGCCATACGTTGTTGGGATGACGTGCTGTTCTTGCTTCACCTGTGGTGTGTAGCTTGGTTGTAATGTAGAGCCACTGACATTATTCATCGATGCTTCTCTTACTTTTTTCACCATTGCAAGTTGTTGGTCTTTATCCATTGGTTCTCACTCCTATTCGTCTGGTGCATGATCTAATTATAAAAAAGATAACGGAAGATAATCAAATTTGGCGCTCAGACAGCGTATGGCTGCTACTATTTACGCAAAATCCACAAACTAAAAAGTGATTTCTACGATCAGAAATCACTTTCGTGGTGAGCTTGCTTTTACTGTTCTACTTTGTGCAAACGGAACGCTTCACGAGAATCGACCAGTGAAGCAATATTTTCCCGATACGATTTGAAATGAGGCGTATTCATATGAAATTCAAGCGCAGCTTCATCTTCCCATATTTCATAAAATACAAACACACCCGGTTCAACCGATTCATGTAACGTATATTGAATACAACCACTTTCACTACGAGAAGGCTCCAACATTTTGATCAATTCTGCTTTCAACTGCTCTTCATGCCCTGCTTTTGCTTTCAAAATCGCATTATTCACAAGATTCGTCATGGATCTATTCTCCTTCTGGCGGATAAGTTTGGTGGTGCTATGTATTATCATACCCGTTTTGAAGGAAGATCAAAAATCGATACTTTAAATTACAACATATCCCTAGCTTCGGATAGAAGATCGTGTTTCTCCTCTAAACGCTCAATCTCATCTTTTAATCTCTCTAGATATTCTTGTTTTGTTCCTTCCGATATATTTTCGATGATAGATTCAATTAATAAAAAAGACTTTCTACTTACTTCAAAATTACCTTCAATTAAAAAACCGAAAAGCATATCAATATGATTAGAATAATCAAACGGTTCTAAAGAAGCTAATAAAGTCCCTCTATACCCTAGCGTTTTAGGATCTTTTAATACATGTACTATAGGTTCAACCGCATCTGAATTTCCGATATCACGTAAAGCAAGAGCAATTGAATTTCTCAATACATGACTTTTGGTGAGTTGTAATTGTTCAATAAGATAAGGAACAGCTTCATTCAGCCTTTTCTCTCCTATTTCTTCTATCATACATATGGCTTCATCGATATGATTTGTATTTATTTTTTCTTTTAATATAGAAATTAACAATAGCCTTTCTCCTATTTTATATAATCGTAATGCTGTTATAATAAATATCTTGTTTATTAAGGCATAAATTTAATCGGTATGTAGATATACCTTCTATTATTTTTTTCAGATGTTGTAAGCGTGTCTTTTCATCGTTGACACTTATCGTTGTAATTCCGCCTAGATTTCCGATAGATATAATCTTATTTTGTTGATGTCTTAATGCATCGTGAAGATGTAATACAGTTACGACTGTCTCATGTAAAATACAATGACTTCCAGTCTGAATAACGAAAGAGGATACCCAACGTTCAAGTTGATCTACTTCTAATACAGACAAATACTGATCATCTAGCACTTTATTAGCGAGAAAATATATTTCTTCTACATATTTAATCTTTGCTTCAAGTACGTTCTCTTGGACTATCATTACTTCTATAAAATTTCTTTTTCCAACTAAAAATTCATATATTTCATTAAGCTCTTCTATATAAATAGATTGTTTGCTTTCTGTATAACCCCATTCCCAATCATCTAACAAAGGATCGTTAATATCTCGAAGTCTCAACAAAATATCTAGTATTAATCGGTATCTCAAAAATGTATTGTACCCTTGCTTATACATGAAATGATGTTTCTCATCTGCCCAACGAGATAATGATTCTATTTCAGTGAGATTTTGAATAGTGTATTTTACTTTGATATTAAGTTCATTTATCATTTTTTCCATCAAGTACCTCACTAATTCCTAAAATTTATTCTATATCTATCCATATACGTTATCAGCTTGTAGCTTAATAAGATCAATTAGTTAAATATATAAAAAAGACTTTAAAAATAGCTATATGACTTACAACATACTCATAAAGAACTAATATATGTAACGTGTTTATCTTTATCGCTCTATTCCTATTCATTACCTTTCTCTGATTCTTCTTTAATCATTTCAAATAATTCCTCAACAGTCAATCGTACAGAATCTGTATATTCCCACGAGAAATAAGGTTTAAGAGATATAGCAACCTCTTCCCAGGTTTCGCCTTGATGCTTTGATAAGATCTGATTAATCGTTTCTGTAATCACTTCAAAGTCTAACTTATTTACAATAAAATGTTGTGCACCTAGAATAATTTGTTTTCCATCTTCCAATTTTTTGGCTAATGCTTTGGGTGTGATGATAACAAAATCGAAATTATCTTCACCTATCGAATCTTCTTCTCCTATACCCGCCGTTCCGAATAAACAAAAATCGTCCCCAATATCTTCAGTTTCTGTAAATTGTAGCTTTCCATAAATATTAGGATTCCCTGTGATAGTAAGGTCTTTCAGTACGGGTTGGATCAAATGCTATTTCACTCCTTCAAATATAATTATACTATCTGTACCATTTATTATAATCCTCTAATCGAAATGAATAGCTATTAACAACTGCTTTACTTTAGGCAATAGAATCTCTAATTTGGAGCTATCAAACCACTCTATGTCTTTCAATAGTTCAACAGCTAATTCAAATTGCTCATAAGCATAGACGATATCTTCTCGCTGATAAATATCATTTCCATGTATGAGATCGTCTATGATTTCAAAGCAAGTTACTTCGATATCATCAACCTTCATATCTTCAAATAATTCTCTGCAATCTTTCAATTCTTGTATTTCATCTGTAGAGAATAATATTTCCATAACAATTCTCCTTCTTTAAACCATCTAAATAGCTTCTATTTTAGATCAAAAAAAGCAAACTAATTATGAATGTACCTAAACATAATCATCTGAGGATGTTACTTGATAGGGTTATTTGTGAATCAAAATGTAAGTATTACCTTGCTTAACATACTATGCTACTTCGTAATCAAGAAAATCTTGAAAGACACAAAGCTAATCAATATCATATTTAATATGTTAAAATCTAATTCTTACTTTTCTACAAATTCAGATGAAAGACTATAAAAATTTAGGTATCCATCTCCCATCTAAAATATTTGGAGAGCTCCTTCATTGCTACATCATAATCAGCATTCTGACATTTTGAGATAATCTGATTTACTGTAGATTCTATATGTTTTATATTAAAATCATTCATGATTAAATATCCTCTACCTATTTCGATATCGATTTGAAATATTTCCAATTTCTCATCTTTTGTTAAGAATTATTGTACTTTATTTTTCATGTTCATTCCTAAATTTTATAAACTGATTTCGAGCTTCTTTCAGGAAATTTTGGAGTACTGCATCAACGTACGATTCTGTAATATGACCTACGAATATTACTCAAATTGAATATTTATCATTTTGATTCCTTCTAACATAAAAATACAGTTTTCAGTTGTATCAGAGGCTAGAAGTTCAGTTACAGGGTCGCCAAATCGTATCCATTTGTTTGCAATACATTCCAAAATTCTATTTAGTTTCGATTCAGTTTGATTTTCCGAAATTAACATTGTAATTTCTACAATATATACTTCGTCCATCTTCCAATAAGGTTCTATCTTCTTAATTTCTTTATTCTCTAGTATAGGGGAAAATATTCTAAAAACTTTTTCTAAAACTACACGCGCTTCAGTTTCACTCTTTGCATTTACAAAAAGTCGAACAAACATACTCGATCACCTTATTTATGAGTTATTTTACCATCTAATGATACATTTAAATGCGAACCATCTCTATTAAAATGCCCCAATTGATTTTTTCCTGTTCTTGAAAGTTGGACATCCCATTCAAAGGATTGTCCTTGAGTTCTAGATGGTCCTTTAGTCCAAAGATTTCCAAACCTATCTTTATAACCACCATTCATCTTAGGTAAGGGTTCAGATGGAGACATTCAGCACTGAATAGTTCTTGTTTGGTTAACATTTTTCCCAATATACAGCCTGTGCTATGATGTTCACCCAGCAGTATGATTTCGATAACCCTATTTTCAGGATAAATTTTCGCTTTGAGAATTTCACTACTGTTTATCAAAAACGAAAGTGGCTCTATTGTAAATGACTCTACATCAGTGAAAGATAATACGCCTTCCTGCATTTCGGATTCAGATTCATCATAATCAGCTTGCTTCCATTGGCATAATTCCAATGTGATAAGAACCTTTTTCTCAGACGGTAAATATTCAATATTCTCTACTACACTATCATGCAGATCATAAATCGCTAATAATTCGCTTATTTTAATTTCAATCTCCTCCTGAATTAAGGTAAGATATAGGACATTTTTGAACCTTTTGCAATAACATCAAATCTTGTTCTCATTTCAGACTCAGGGTTAATATACTCTCTAGAAATTGTATTTGATTATTATCTGCATTTGCTTTCGAATCTGTGCCAGCTAGGTCATATGTATACATTTCTTTGGGTACATTGGAACAAACCAATACACCTTAGTAAATAACTTTATTTCTTTAGGCTATTGAGTTTTCTCTTAATTTCTAAGACTTCTCTTTTTACTTCTTGTTCAGTATAGTACATATTTTGAAAAACAAAATCTTTTTCATATGGAGAAAACCTTGTAGTAACCGAACTCAACTCTAAGAATAATTTATTTTCTACTTCATTTAAATCTTCATAATCAGTTTCTGTATTGAATATGATTGTAAATTGATCACAGAAAGTTTTTGTATCGTAATTACCTTTGATATACTCATTAATTAGGTAATAGAGCTGCTCTTTTGATGTCATAAGCGATTCCTCCTTTATTCATTAGTGATTCATTGTAATTGTTGAAGATCTATCTGTTTCAACTATATGTGCTACTGCTAATTTTTTAAAATCAATTCTGTTATTCCTATTTATCATGCTATAAAACTCTGATTCGTACTTTTTTCTAATTTTAGATACAATAATATTAAATTTCAGGTATCCATCTCCCATCTAAAATATTTGGAAAGCTCCTTCATTGCTACATCATAATCAGCATTCTGACATTTTGAGATAATCTGATTTACTGTAGATTCTATATGTTTTATATTAAAATCATTCATGATTAAATATCCTCTACCTATTTCGATATCACTATCCTGTATAATTCTTGCTAATCTTTTAGGACTCACCACCTCAAAACTAAACATATCTCCTGAACCTAAAATATCTTCACATCCAATATCAACTTGAAAACAAACGTAAAAATCGTCTACATCTTCACCCCAATCTTCAAAATCTTGAGTTAATACTTTGATTGTTAGCATTCATCCCACTCCTTCCGATTCAATCGCTACTGGATGGGAGTAAAAAAAGAGCTTGGAGAATTAGCTCCCTCAAGTTCTTAGAATTATTCAGTGATTCGTTTATCATCTAGAACAAACGAACTTACGAATCCTTCTTCCCAATTGTCCTCATCTAATTCATATCCATCAATAAAAAACTCATTCGGATAATTTCGAAATCCTGGAATTTTCTTGTATTTTATTATAGTTGATTCGGCTATTTCCCTAGAAGAGTAGATGCCGATTATTTTGGGATTTTCCACTCCATTAACTTCATAGCTATGTTGCAATAAAAATACCGTTATCATATTTAATCACCTCCAAAATCAAGATTATTCGAACCCTCTATCTTGAGGAGTAAGTTGTTTGGTTCGTACTGCGTGACTCATTCGATATTAGGTAGGAATAAAGAAAAGACTTTGAAAGATTGTTGTCCTCAAGGTCGAAGTTTGATAAATCTCTCTTAGAAATGTTCATTAAATCCTTTCCTCTTCCATAGTAAAATAGTCATCATCCATTTTTCCATCTAAAGTAAATAGCAAGCGATATAATCCTATTCTTTTTCCATTATAAATTATTGGAACATAGGATATGACATGATTATAATTGCATTCTGGATAATTACCTAGCATCAATGCTATTTGTGTTATTTTCACATCAAGATTATCTCTATTAAAATTCTTAAAAAAATAGTTGAATTCATCAGGATCTTCTGTTTGATAATTATTCAAGTTCAACCAAAATCCTTGTAACGTTCTTTTTTCAATTTCTTGTTCAACTATCCATTGTTTAAATTCATCGATAGGCATTCAACCACCCCAGTCTAATGTTTTCTTTTGGCAAACAAATTAAATAATACTAGAAAATGCTACTTTCTTTTCACCCTCTCTATCGAAAAAAAGTGTTTTACTATTCTACAGTTGCGATTCATTTTTGAAAAACTATAATAAAGTGAAGATAACAAAAATAGGTCAATCATGATAATATCCACGTAATCAACTCATTAAACGGAAT
The DNA here is from genome assembly GCF_028606985.1 of Paenibacillus kyungheensis. NCBI lineage: Bacteria > Bacillati > Bacillota > Bacilli > Caryophanales > Paenibacillaceae > Paenibacillus > Paenibacillus kyungheensis. The sequence continues at coordinate 5,161,790 of NZ_CP117416.1, forward strand.
AGTGCTATTTGGGTAAAAAAAGACCTTAAAGAAAATAATCTCCAAGATCAGACAGACTATCTTTTAATATGTATCAAAGTATTCATCTGAGAACTCACCATCAATATTATAATCAACATGATAGTAGAAAAGTTGTATTCCCGTTTTGGGATGAACCAAGTCAAAACAAATCCTAAAATAAGGAAACTCTCTATCAAAGCTATTTACAAATATACTTACATATCTATATTGTATTTTTAAATCTGAATAGCTTAAGTCTTTTGGCAAACTCATCTCCTTATCTTTTAAAAAATTGTTCGAGCATTTACGTACAAGTCCTTCAAGTATTGCTTGGGTAGAATCCTTCAATTTTTCGAAGTCATAAATGAGATTAAAAGTGTTTTCTATTGACTTCAAGTCCATTCTTCTCACCACTCTCTATTTGCTATTTCCCACTGGTCATATAATCAAATATCATAGCACCATTATTACACGAGTATTTAAAAAACCCAGAAGAGCATAAATACTCATCTGGATTAACTGAAAAAACTATATTCAATACAATTATTTCTAAATGTTAATTCATATTATTCATTATCTTTCTCAGATTCTTCTTTAATCATTGCAAAGAATTCCTCAGCATTCAAGTGTACAGAATCTGTATACTCCCACGAAAAATAAGGATTAAGAGATATAGCAACCGCTTCCCATGTTTCACCTTGATGCTTTAATAAGATCTGATTAATCGTTTCAGTAATCACTTCAAAATCTAACTTATCTACAATAAAAATTCCTTTACCTATAATAATTTGAGTTCCGTTCCTCAGTTGTCTTTCTAATTCTTTTGGAGTCATAATAGTAAAATCAAAATTATCTTCACCAATCGAATCTTCTGTCCCTATACATGCTGTTCCAGATAAGTAAAAGTCGTCCCCAATATCTTCTGTTTCTGTAAATTGTAGCTTTCCATGAATATTAGGATTCCCTGTGATGATAAGGTCTTTCAGTACGGGTTGGATCAAATGCTAATTCACTCCTTCAAATTATGATGAAACTGCTGTACCGTTTATTGTAGTTGTATAATCAACGTTTTTTGGGATTTCGTTTAATCTACATTGATCAAGCAAACAATTCATTCTTTAATATTTGGGATAAAAAATCTTGAAGATTTGCGTCTCCAAGATCAAGATATTCAATCACCTGCAATATGTATAGCTTTGACATTTGCACCACTTAAAGCTTGGAGCAAACGATCTAACGACGAATGATGCATGCAGTCAATAAATGTACGTATTTGCCTCAGATCTTCTACAAAGCATGAGAGTTCATATAGATTAAGGTAAATATTAGTTTTGTAATAATCTTTAACTTTCTTTAAATAGCTATAACTACTCCAATTGGATGTGTTCGCAAATATAGCATCATGCAAATTATTTGGCATTTCTATTAGTCCTATTCTGACTTTTCCTTCATCAAATAATACAATATCTAGTCCCATGGCTCCTCCTAACAATAGTTTTAACCCTAATCTCTTTGCTCGCAATTGGACTTTGAGAATAAATTCTTTTTAAAACGAAAATCCTTTATCTGCTAATGTAACATTATTTTGAGTTTTAGCTATAAACATAATAAGTATTAGAGAGAACGTTCTGCTTCTAATAACAGCAGATATAGACAAAAAAGACCTTAAGATGGATTCCCTAAAATTATGAGTTGTTTCTTAAATGATTACTAGATCAATTCCTAGCTCTTGAAACTTATTTATAACTTTTTGTGCATTACCTTCTGTACTATGGAAAATAATTTTAAAAGGAATTGGAGATGTTTTCATCGCTCCAAAATCTCTATCCTGTTCCCATTCCATAATAGTATTCTTCATTATATTTAAGAACGTCACTAGACTTTCCATGTTTAACTCTAAAAGAGCCTCTGAATTGCTAATGAATAACACATAACTCTCAGCATTTAACCAACTAAAATCATTTATGCACTCGTCAAAAGCATTCCAATTCTCTCCGAAATACCAGGGAAACTGAAACACCGCAGAAAACTCATTAAATAAATTTTCAGTTGTATTACATTTTGTTCCTCTAACCAGTCTAGCTATCCATTGTTCATTAACCCTTCTCAAATCCCATAGTAGGTTTGTAAACTCGGATAAATCACCTTTTTTGATATAAAAATAAGGTTGACCTAAAGTTAGATCTATATTGTTATTAATCATGTATTCGACAACCTCATTTCTAGCTAATTTTCACTTTAGAGAATTTTATTTTTGCTGCTCTCGAATAGATTCCCCAATTTTTAAAGAGTCTATCAATATTTGAATCAGTCGATTATTTCCATTGACCTACGATTCTATTATTTAAGCCAATTACACACTTTTATCCATATTTCTTACAATATATTTATAATATGAAATAGAACTTCAATGCAAAAGGAGAGTTTAACGATGCAGCTCACAGCAAATGCGACGTTAATTATCGAAATAGAAGATGTGGATGCGATATGTTGTTATCGGGATCGAGATGGGTATACATTCGAAGAATCATTACGATTTGAAATTCTATTGCAGGATCTCATTTTGACGCCAAATTGTATATTAACTATCGACTTTCCAGCAGAGATGTTTATCGATCCTTATTATGAAGCTGAAAAAATAATGGATGCAGTACAGCATGTGATACAAGAACTCTATACTGCTCCTATTTCGATCTATTAATCACTTTACAGATAATATAACTTGGCTTGCTCTATCCACTCTTCCTTACTAAAATCTTCAAAATCTCCTGCGGATTCACACTTTTCTAAATAAGCCAGTTCGGCTGTAGCTTCTTCTTCATCTATATCTAGTAGATATAACTTGGTCTGCTCCAAGCCAGCCCCGCATAACAATTGCACATCAATCATCACAAATGAGTCCATACTGAGACGTTTGGCTTGCCAGATCAACCTTGTATCTTCTATCTGTCCTAGCGAAAACAACTGCATACATAACAGTCTCATATATTCATGATCTTCCCGCCCAGTATTGGCGCATTCTTTCTGTAGTAATGTGCGAATCGTCTGCAAATGCTCTATCTGTGGTGTTAATCCATATATTTCGATAACCTGTTCTAATTGATTCATGTTTGGTCTCCTTTATCTAAATCAAATAGACTACAGATGCCTACTCTCTGCCATGAAGTGTCTCCCATTCTTGCCAGGACATGATTTCCAGATCGGCTCTAGGCTCATCTTCTAACATCGCTAGTAACTCGACCGAATGACCATCTGGATCTGCAAAATAAATTGAGACCGCAGGCATAAATGGAAATACCGATAACTGTTCAGCACTTTCTCCAAAAAAGTTCGTCGTCTCAATACCCAAGCCCTCCAGATAACTACGAGCTTGTGGCATATCTTCGAGCTTAATACGAAAAGCAAAATGCTGTCTTTGCACAAGTGGCGACGGATAATTTTCCCGAATTCCAAGCATCGCCTCTCCCGGCTTACCTACCCAATAAAACTTCGATTTGCGAAAAGGATCATGATGGAGCGGAGTGATATGTAACAATTTCTCATAAAATGCTGCGGATCTCTGGTAGTCACTCACATTAATATGCGTTTCAAAAATTCCTTGTATCATTTAAAAATCTCCTCTCTATATAAGCAAATATTACAGATGTGATGTATTAGCAAAATCGATTAATGTAAAGTGATCTTTTTCAAAAGATACGATTGTAATCGAACATTCTTTAACAAGGCATGTTTGTAGATGAATAAAATTAGGATGCACTTGATCTAGTTCACTTTCACTTATCACATTTATTAGAAAATCAGTAATCAAACCTCCATGTGTCACAATAATAGTAGAACTTTCAGGATATTTGAATGATATATCAGATAAACACAAAGCTAATCGATCTCCTGCCATTCTAGCAGAATCTCCTTGAGATGGCACATAGTCTCTTTCTTGAGTACATTTATCCCACAGAGCAACAAACTCATCAAATGTTTGATCAGGTATATCTCCCCAATTAGCACGCTCACGCAATCGAAAATCTTCTATAACCGGTATGTATATAGAATCACTAATAATATGAGCGGTATGTTTAGCTCTTTGAAGAAGGCTTGAATAGATTTGATTGATATTTAATAGTTGAAAATAATGTGCTGTTTTTTTTAGCTTCTATGATACCTTGAGCAGTAATGTCTACATCACCGATCAACTTTTCTTTGATCGCATGTCTAACAATATAAAATAGATTAGTCATCTTCACTTCTCCTTATCCTATTATTGCATGTATTCTAAAACATTCTTTGTTCTAGATAATCTGAAGAAGAATTAATAAATGAAAACATATCTCATGCATTTAAGATATTGAAAGAATATATGGTACGATGAAATATATGTTTACTAATGAGAATATTAGTAAAGAACACTTACATATATCTTATTAATATCATTTTAGCAAAGGAGGACATAGTTGTAATACATATATCTAAGAAACGAAGTAACTATTTTATAGAAAAAAGAAGGTATATTATATGAAATCTAGCAAGTTAATTTTCCTATTATCTATAACATTATTCTGTGTATCTGCTTGTAATTCACACGATAGTACAAATCAAATATCAAATTCAAATCATCAATCGATCACTGATAAAAAAGCATTTAATCCAGAAACTCAAGATCATCAAACATCTGATCAACTTTCATTTGAAACTATACTTGCAGGCAAAAATCCTACATCAAACTTTTCAATCGATGCTGAACACAACTTTTTTCAATTGAAAATAATAAACAAAAGTAAATTAATAATTACTTTTAGTCTTGTAAATAATGAAACAGGAAAAGAAATTCTTGTAGATCAAGTAAAGCCAAATAAAATATGGACTTGGAACAGCAGTACCACTTATCCGAAAGGGTTAGATTCAGGAAAGTATACTATTCAATATAGATCGAATGGTAACAACATGAATGGCATTGCTTACGGGCAACTCAGCTCAACACCTAAATAATTAGACTAAATGAGATCTTACTTTGAAATAAATATAGCTACTAAACTCTATCTAATATCATATTATCATCAAAAAGCGGCTTCAAGTTCTATTACGAACTTAAAGCCGCTTTTTAATCATTTATATATCTACTTTCATGCCTCAATTCAACAACTCCACCGCATCATATACCCATCCTGCACTAAGCCAATTTCCAAGATCGCTTGAACCGCTAATCGGAGTGAGCGAGATTGTATTGGTGCCTTCTACTAGAGCGGAAGCGGGGATCGTCCATGAAAATGTAGTGTTGTTGCCACGATAGGTTCCAATCGTAAAGCTACGTGAATTCGGTTGTGTCGAGGCTGCTGGATTACTTAATATGGTGTTGTTCACAGTCACACTAGGACGACCATTATTGTATGCCGCTGTAATTCCGATATTCAGCACATGTGGTAAAGACGCTTGAGCGGCTGTTAGATTAAATGTGATCTTAGTTGGTGAATTTTGCCCTCTAAATTGAATCGCAGGGAACTTATTGGTTGCTCCACCGACGGCATACGTCACAGGGCCCCAACTTGCATTACGACTATCCGATGGATGACGAACAGCAATAGTCTGTCCATTCAAGAATTCTAGCGGTGTGCCATCCCATGTGCCGATACGCCATAGTGCTGGTTTGCTTGCAGGATCACCTGAAATGGTTCTTGTATTGATCGTTGTTGTGTTACCTGCGGTGACATTGACACTTTCTTTATAGACACCTAACTCGCCTTTGTAGACGGTCATGGTATATGTGCCAGGGATCATATCGCGACGGACAGCGGCTCCACTCGATGATGCTGTTGTCCAGTATTGAGCATTATCATTTGCAAATCCGATAGTATACGGCGAACCACTCACCATGCCAGATAGTCCATTCAATACAACTGTTCCACGACTGGATACCCAACCTGTTAATCCCAGTCCAGACATCCAGCTAAAGTCTGGTACACTTGGCGTTGACCCTGTAGTAAAGATCAGCGCATAAGGCCCATGTAGACCAAGTCGCCAATCTTCTGTCTGCTCATGACCGGAGTTCATATAGTTGTAGACTTCGGTATCTCCACCACTTTGAAATTGAATATCTCGAAAGAAAGGACCTCCTGAACTTTTCTCCCGATTGCCATACGCCATAAATACACCTACCCCATTACCAGTCACACCGCGAATGCTCAAATCTTTCGCCTGATCGTTGCCAAAATATTTGGATACGGTCTGACCGTTAGATAATCCAAACACATCCTGACTTTCAATCGCTCCTGTATTGTTGCGGATATTCGAATTGGCAGGAACACCTGTTAATACATTGCCATTTCCTCTGAAAATATAACGCAATTCTCCGACAGAAGGCTCTGCTGTAATATATGTCGCCATATAAATAATATTTTCGCCACTACGTGAGACATAATAGTGTGTTAACGTGCTTGTTTTGGTAATAATGGTCACTGTGGCACCGGATGGAGATGTATTCCATGTGACGTCTGCCCCTGATCCCAGACCAGAACTGATATGAGAACCTTTGCCTGCGGAGCTACTTAATTCGATTCCATTCATTTTGCTAGATGTAATATCTCCATTGTCTTTGTTTACGGTATAGACTAGCCCTGCGCCTGTATTGACAACAATCGTTGATCCATTGTCTGTTACACCGATAGCCGCGGCATGTCCGGTAGAAGTAGGAAATACACTCGATACACCTATCAATATCACTACAATCCACAGCATCAACCATTGGCGCCATCCCCATTGTCTTGCTTGCGATTCAACTTTGTTCATCATTATCCCTCCATTATTAGAATAGAAGTCATTTTGATAACGCTTACAAAAAACTGAACGACAGGACATTACTCTCAAAGGGCGATGTTTAGTGATTATCATTTATTAGTATAATAAGGAATAAAAAGTAATTTTCTATATATTATATGAAGTTACCATCGTTTTGAATGGATTTTCGGAATTGTTATACGGTAACTCTGTTTTTTCATCTGCTTTGTATAGTAGAGGTAATTATTGTCTAAATATTATAGATAAACGAGGTATAGTAAAAATTTTAGATCATCATTTAAAATAGTAATTTGGATTCATTAATTAAAACATAAAAAAGCCTTCATGCTTACAACGAAGGCTTTTCTTTGTGTAGATTATATGGTGCTTATATATCTGCTCTTCTATGACTGATAATTGTCTGTCTGCTTACTGTACATCTATGATCTGGATAACAGATAAATCACTTCTCATCTAACATCTTTTCCAACTGTTCTAACGCTTGTAGATTACCTGAAGCAGAATAGTCTAACCATGGTTGCTCTGTGATCATATAGATTTGTTTGTTTTTAACAGCTTTGAGACCTAACCAGATTGGATCGGATTGTAGCTTTTCAAATACTTGATCACTGCCTTCGTCTACCGAAGAGACCAGTACAAAGATCGCATCTGCATCCAAATCAGGTAAGATTTCTTTGGAGATATTTTCCCAGTTCTTATCGATGGTGGTGACGTTGGGAGAAGGGGTTAATTTCAAATCTTCAAACAAAATAGGGCCAAGCGGGCGATCCATACCATAGATACGGAATCCTTTTGCTGATACACGCATCGCTAACACTTTACCATTGCCAATCTTTTGTTGGAATCGCGTACTGACTTCTTTTGCTTTGGCTTCGTAAGCAGTAATAAATGATTTTGCGTTCTCTGTGCGATCTACGATTTGGGCGATTGTGCGTAAGTGATCTTGCCATCTTCCTTCATCCAAATTAATCACATGTGTAGTAGCTATCTGCTCAAATTTATCTAATCCATGCTTATCTGCAAATTCAGCATCTATAAAAATCTCATCCGGTTGTAATCCGATCAATGCTTCCATATCCGGTTCTTTGGTAAATCCTAAATACTGTATCCCTTGATATTGCTCCCCTGTAATCGGTAAATAATCGCTTGTTGTTGTTGCCGCAGGTTTAATACCCAATGCCATCAGATCACCTGTTAGAAAAATAGAAATCGAAGCAATCTTTTTGTTCTCTGTAGCTTCTGTTGTGCTTGTTGTTTCAGTCACTGCTGGTGCTGACCCACAAGCACTCAGTATCCAGATCATACAAATTCCTAGTGTTAACCCTATCCACTTTTTCATACTTAACCCCTTTATGTGTTTATTTCTCTCTGTGGAACGATTGACATATTGTAATGTATATAGAATTAATCTGTGTACTCATCTATATACTCAAACAACCTAATTGATAATTATTATCAATTAGGTTGAATTTTATAGTAGCTTCTATTCGTTGTCAATGGAAATGATTGTTATCATGTAACTCTATACATATCACACTTGTTCTGTATCATAATCGATAATTGTAGCTCATTCTAATCGTCATTTATATTGTTGAGCAGTTCTTTTCTATATTTCTCTTTGAACTGATCAGGAATCTGATCAAAAATATGTAAAGGTATTCCACATATAGACTTTAAGATTGTAATCTGCTCATTTGTATAACTATCAAGGAAATCCCAATATATCAAAAGAAAATTTTCTTCATGAATATAGTCGAGCCAACCATCTGCAATCCTCTGATCATTTTGGTCAAACACCGCAATCCCTGAAAAATTATCTAGCGGTTCACCCATATATGTAGTCATTTTTCCTTCTATACAACTATCTGACCAATCGAATTTATAGATATCCTTTTGAATATGATAAAAATTCAAATTCTTTACTAATTGACGTTCGATTTCTGCTCTCAACTAGTTACTCAACGGATAACTTAACCCCAGATCTATATAGTTTGGTTTCAATATATACCTCCATCTATGTGCCTATTATAGTTATCTTCATTTCTTACTTAGCAAATATATTCCCAAAATGACTACGATTAGAATAGCTAGTATTCGTATCTCATAAGGCAAAAATTTTGTCATCCATAAAGCTGTAAATATTGTGGATATCGCTAGATAGCCTATCCATTCTGTAGCATCAATATTCTTTTTATTAAGAAATATATTTATATATCCTATTGGGGGAACTACAATCGATAATACAATAATAACTATTGGTCGCAAATACCATTTTGTTTTCATTTAACCTCCGTATATTTAATTCTTGTTACATGTATTTAATAATAACAGATACTATACCCACCTCTTTAACTGCAATGTCTGTTCCTTAAAATATTTTCTATGTTTTTCAAAAGAAAATCAGTTTCAGTCCTACGATTAAAATCACTATCCCTATTACTCGTAACCGGATAGCTCCTTTGGGTTCTTCCAATATTAATAAACCTCCTACAGCTCCGATCACATGTAAGCCAATCGTGGTGATTAAGAACCCAGTAATGTAGACGGCTGGACTGAGCAGTAGAGGAATTTCAAGCCCATGTGCGTAACCATGTGCAAATCCGAAAAGAGCGACTCCACAACTTGCAATCCATACGGACTGTTGGCGATTCCAGACAATCGCTAATCCTAACAAACACACAGAACAAGCAATATACACTTCCAGATGTGACCATAGCCATCCCTCTAATCCAACTACACCACCTAGCAACATCATCAAGACAAAGCAAGATGGCACGATATAGATCGCTTTGCCACCAATCTGCGCGCTCCATACTCCAACAGCAAGCATCGCTACCAGATGATCCACCCCTGTTAATGGATGCAAAAAACCACTGCCCCCAAATCCATGTGCATCGGCAATATTTGTATAGAGTCCTCCTAATATCAGTACAAGCACTATAATTCTAATCATGTGACATCATCTCTTTTTGCTTTAGACGATCTTTTACACTTACGATCAAACTTAGAATCGCAGGGATCATCGGAAACAGCGACGTATACATGCCTGAGAAATACTCATATCCTACTCCTTCTTGCACCATTCGTACGATAGGAAATACAAGCAAATGTGTAGGTTCCCCTAGAATCATACCTACAATCATAAACCACAAAATAAAATTGCCAAATGCTTGTCTTTTCCATAGACTATACGCACCCAATATCCAGAAAAATGGGCCTATCAAAGTAATCAAATAATCGAAATCTCGATCTGTCCATGTCTGTCCGGTAATCGATGTGATGCCTTGATTAAAATGAGTCAGTACTTCTTCTCCAACATGAATATAAAAAAGAGCTTGTAACAATAAATATAGCGGTACTACTGTATATGGATCAGCCGGTAGATACGAAGTTGTTTTGCGCCAGCAGACCAATCCACCCATCATAGAACCGATAATCACACCTACTGGTAATAAGCTACCTGTTTGCGTATAAAAAGTCATCCCATAGATCGCAATACAAGTTACAATCAAAATCGTCCATAGATTTTTTTTACGTCGACTTAGTGGTTGTATCGATTCATGATGTACAGCTTGTTCTTGTGGTCGAATAAGCTTCAGTATCCCTGTACTTCCTAGATAAAATAATAACATTGCTACCCAGACTCCGCCGAAATAATGATGCATATATAACGAATAGTGCCCTAATTCTACAATCAGTTGAATCACTGATTCCACAGCCACATACGCATATCCCCACCATGCAAAAAATGCACCGACTATATAGCCTTTGCTCAAAAAATAACCACCAAATAACAAAATCACAACAGGTAATCCAACCATCCAGATAAACCAATGGGTATGACTCACTACAAAACCATTAGCAAATCCTGCTGAATAATGTATTGCTATAAAACTTGCATACATCGATGTATAACGAAGCGTATTCAGTGCTATTAGCAATACGATACAGATGATATAGACAGGTAAAAGTGAATCCATACGAGGAGCTGAGCGATAGGAGTAAGTTAGCCATCCTACCAAAGCAAATCCAGTTACCAGCCCATATTCTACACTTATTCCCCATCCTACATGAATCAATAATAAGACTGACAAGGTAACAGATATCGAAATAACGGTCAGCAAACTTTTACTATTGGAAGTGTCCACCTTTTATCACCTATCTCCCCTCAAAATGTGATCTATATCTGAAGTAAATAAACAACATGTTGTTGCTTAAATTGTAGCAATCTGACGCCTATATTCAACAAACAATACCGTTAGAATTGTTGCTTAACCTACACTTTATCGTACAGTGATGATTTTCTCTGGAATTACGCACAATACTGATAATAGTGACGATCACCAGCACAAAAAAAAGCCACTTCATTGATAGAAGTGACTGTTGTCTGAAAAAGGATTAAGTTGAAGTCTGTTGTAAAGTTTGTAGTGGCCCTTCCACAAAAAGATGCGCCATTTGAGTAGCCATAAATTCGGCTGAATAAGGCATTACACCTGTTAACCATTGTGTAAGTAACCCTACATTAGCTGTTGCTACATACGTAATAGCTATATCTTGCATCATCTGTTGTTGAGGATTAGAAGAAAAGTGTTGCCCGATCACTTCATAAAGATTAGCTTTGATTAACTGGATAAGTTGAGATTGAAAAGAAGGCAACCCTTTATCTCCAAGCATTACTTTAAAATAAAGCTGATGACGAGAAATAATCGTAAGTACACGCAAAAATAAAGCTTCTAACGAGTGAATATCTAATTGTACTTTTTTCATATCACTTACTTTCACTTCAGCTTGGAGTGAAGTTAACATATCAGTCATACTTTTTTCTAATAGATCGTATTTATCCCGGTAATGTTGATAAAAAGTAGCTCGATTAATCCCTGCTTCGCGGGTTAGACTTTGTACAGTTACCGCATCGAATCCTACTTGATCTATTAATTTGATCAATGCTTCTCGTAGCCAACTTTGTGTTCGTACCACACGTAAATCATTGACATTCACCATGCATTCTCCCCATCCTTGGTGGTATAAGTCTAGCCATGTAAATAGGAAATGACTGAAGATTAGACATATAAAAGATTCATTACTATCTATTTTATACAATTACACAGTAAAAAACCGCTCTATACAAAGATAGAACGGTTTTTAGAACTAATTAAATATACTGAACAGTTTAATCTCCACTTACTGTAACAGCACCTTGATCACTAAGAAGCGCTATATTATTTTGAATAACTTTATCGCCATCTTTTAACCCGCTGGTAATCAACGTCTGAGAACCTACTTCACTGCCTACTTTTACTTCTTTACGAATCGCTTTGTTATTGACAGCTACATAGACATAAGAAGTGTTACCGTCTTTTTGAATTGCTTTGGTAGGTACGATAATGCCTTCTTTGGCATCTTTACCGATAAAGCTTACATCCGCCAACATCCCCGGTTTGAGCTTATTATCTGCGTTGGAGACAGCTACTTGAACAGGATAACCATTTCCACTGCTATCGATAGAGTTAATATTTTTCACTTTACCTGTTGTCAAAATATTGGATGAAGCTACACGCACCTGTACACGATCTCCTGCTTGGATACGATTGATCTGATCTGCCGGTACATAGATCAACATATTCACTGTACTAAGATTTGCAATCACAAGCGAAGGCGCAGAAGGAGCGACCATTTCACCGGTTTCTGCATTTTTGGTAGTAATGATGCCGTTAATCGGTGAAGTGACTACTGCATTTTTGAGATTATCTTGAGCGATATTGACATTCAATCGAGCTTGCGCTACTTTTTGCTCGCTTGCCGAGATACCTGCTGTACTTTGAGCCACATCCAGTTGACGTTGAGCATTACTGTAACCGCTATTGGCATTCTCATAACTGCTGGTTGCATTTTCATATGCACTTTGAGCAGTGGATAAGCCTTTTTGCGCAGTACCTAAAGCATTTTGAGCAGCGACTAATTGTTCTTCTGCATTGGCTTTGGTATTTAGAGCATTTTGATAAGCAGTCTGGGCGGTAACGACAGCAGCAGTTACCTGTTCTAATTCTGCTTGTGTCGCTAGACCGTTATTGAATAATGATTGCGTACGTGATGCTGTTTTTTGCGCAGTAGTTACATTTTCTTGAGTCTGCTTAATCGTATTGGTTGCTGTAGAGATAGCAGTCTGTGCTTGCTTGAGCGCTGTTTGAGCTTGATTGACTCCTGCTTGCGCTTGATTCATTCCGCCTGTCGCTTGATCAATCGCGCTTTTGGATGAAATAACGCCACCTTTAGAACTGACTACACCTGAATTGGCAGAGACCATTCCGGATTCACGTGAATCTTTAGCAGTGGTCACTCCTGCTGCTGCCGCTTCTACATTCGATTGAGCAATTTTGAGATTGTTACGAAGATCGTCGTCCTCTAATTTGAATAAGACCTGCCCTTTTTTCACTTCTGTTCCGATATCCACAGAGATAGCCGAGACTTTACCTGATATTTTGGGCATAATATTTACTGTCTCTGAAGGGGTGACTGTGCCTGTATAGATTTCACCTTGTCCGATCAATCCTTTTTGCGCCTGACTGACTTTGACAGTGACATTCATCGCTTGAACCGGTTCACCACTAGAACAACCTGCTAACATCATACTACTTACTATTAAGGCGGCGGCTGTAACTTCCCACTTTTTGATTTTCATCGCTTCTTTCCTTTCTATAAAAACGTTCCTGAACATATTTATCTGTTGTCACCTTAGGCTTTGGCTAAAATAACTTCTTCTTTCGGTGCTTTCGGTTTGCGTTTGCTGATAAACAACAAAATTAACGGAATCGAGCAAAATAGTGGAATCGACGAGATCACAAATGTATCGGCAATTCCGCGTGAGTACGCGTCCAGAGAAATCATACTGGTTAACGAAGATACCCATGAGCTACCGAGTGTAGATTGCAAAGTCTGTGCACCATCTGTCGTAATCGATTCAGCAATATGTTGACCATGTAAAGCAGTTCGACTTTGCATAATAAAGGTCAAAATCGCAATAGCGATAGAACCAGCAATTGTACGAATCAGATTGGATGCCGCAGAAGCATTAGCTACTTTTTCCGGTGCAACAGCATTCATGCCTACAGTAGATAAAGGCATAAGACACATTCCGATCCCAATTCCGCGTAGCACTGTAACCGTTTCGAACCACGTACGAGAAGTCTGAGGAGACAGGCTGTACATATGGAATGTCATCAGACTGGTTAACGTCAAGCCGACTAGCCCTATAGGCACAATCCCTACTTTATCGAGTAATTTACCTGCAAATGGCATCACAATCGCCATCGCTAATGCTTGCGGAAGTAAGATCAAGCCGGTATCAATCGCCGAGTACGACTGTACACTTTGCAAAAATACAGGAGCCAAAAATGTTCCGCCATACATCCCCATCATGACAAAGCTAGAGGTAATAACACTGATCGTAAATTTATAATTTTTAAATAAAGATACATCGATAACAGCATTGTCTTTGCCAGATTCGACAACGATCAAAAAGATCAATGACCAGATAGAGATAAACAGTAAGCCTACAATTTCAAAAGATGTCCATCCTTTAGAAGAGCCATTCGATAATGCATACAACAATGTACCTGCACATGTTCCTGCTAATATAAAGCCCAGCATATCGAATTTAATCGGTTCACTTTTGGGTGGTTCTTTGATCAACAGAATCACCATCAGAATAGCGAATAATGCAATCGGCACACAGGCGATAAATAGAAAGCGCCAGTTAAGCCATTCGATCAAATATCCACTTAGTGTAGGCCCGATCGCAGGAGCTGCCATTGCTGAAATTCCCCAAATACCGATCGCCATCCCTACTTGCTCACGCGGAATAATTTTATAAATAATCGTCATACTTAGTGGAATAATAACCCCACCGCCAAGCCCTGCAATAATACGAGCAATAATCAGCGACATATCATTCCATGCAAAAATACAAAAGGCTGTGCCCAGAGTAAACACTGATAAAGCACCTATCAGGAATTTTTTATAACCGACTTTGCGCTCCATAAATCCGGTGATCGGCACGATAATACCTGAAGCCAGTGTATACCCTGTAATCACCCATTGAATTCGAGTGGTCGTTGATCCTAGATCTGTTGTTAATTGTGGAATAGCTACATTGATCAGACTGTTATTCAGTACAGCGATAAAAGCACCAAGAACAATAGCGAAGAAAGCAAGCCAGCGTTCTTTGGATGAGGTATCCAAGGAAGGAGCAACAGCGATTTCATTAGAAGCCACAGAGACTCCTCCTTTTACTGTGTATAGATTTTTATTTCAACATTTGTGCCGGGAATCAGTGTCAATCCATCCGGTACATTTAAAGCAATTTCGATCGGAATCCTTTGGGTGACTTTGTTAAAGTTACCGCTTGTATTGGTAGCAGGAATCGCAGAAAATACCGAATTTGAAGCTTGTCCGATTTTACGAACTTTCCCTTGAATACTTTCGCCTTCGATAGTATCCAGAGTGATATCTACCCGTGCACCTAGCTTAATACGGTTAATATCTGTTTCTTCGATATTGGCAGAGACGTATAGATTTTTCATATCAGCCATAATGGCTATCGCTGCACTGGGTGATCCCATTTCACGTTCTTTGGATTGTACTTTAAGTACAGTGCCGTCAATCGGTGCACGTACTACAGATTTGCTAATATCACTGGCTTCTAGACCGGAGACATCTTGTTCAGCGATCGGTTCATTCTTTTTGAGAATATCGCCTTCTTCTACATCAATATGATCTAAGCGTGCGGTTAGCTGAGGCATGACTTTATACTGATCTGCACTGATACGTGCATCTTCTGTTTTGACAAAATGACTTCCTTGATACCAATAGTAATAACCGAGCGCTCCACCGCTTACTACCAGTAGCACCAATAAAATGATTAAAACAATCTTTTTCTTCACACACTCCACCTCAGCAGTCTAAAAGTTTTGAATAATTGATAGCTCTCATATTGATCTTCAGCGCCAAAAGACACCGTAGATCAAGACTGTTTTTGCTCTAATAAAGATAGTAATTTTTTAAAAGATTTCAGTTCGACTTTTTGCTTTTCGGATTTGTAATCTTTCATAAAAAGGGCCATTTCTTGTTGCTCTGGTGAAATATATTCCGGCAACGGATGATCGGCATTCGCTTCTAAGTACGCCAGCTCTTTTTCGATGTTCTCAATCACTTCAAGTGTGGAATAGATCAGCTTATTCGTATCGACCAAATGCACAAATAACAAAGAAGCAAATAAAGACCGCACATCATCAGCATTTTTAAAACTTTTATAAATCATATCTTTGAGTGCTTGTTTGCCTTTTTCGGTAATCGCGTAATTGGTTTTTTCAGGACGGTTGTCGTTTTGCACTGTATTTACTTTTTGAACATATCCTTTTTTCTGTAAGGCTTCGAAATTGTAATACAGATTACCGTCTGTTACGCGAACTAGATTTTCACCAGCATTGTTAATACTTTTTTTGATATCGTACGGGTGATAATCCTGTTCATGAAGTCGTCCTAAAATAAAAATTTGTAAAGACAATAGAGTTCATCCTTTCATTGCACGTTCATTTTTTATAAAAGACATATTGATGTCGCTTATTTTTATACAGTAGATGTCTTTCCCCCGAAAATATACTTTGTATAGATTACTCTGTACAGAGTAATGAACAGATTTATTCTATGTAATTTTTTGAAGACTGTCAATACTTTTAGCCATTTAATTAGGTATGTAATGTATTTGAGTATGAATAGGGCAATATATGCACAAAAAAGAGTAGAATCTTTTACGTAGATGTAAAAGGTTCTACTCTTTGCGCTAGCTGTGTATCTATATAATATTTGACATTAAGCAGATTTGATCGTTGGAGATACTGGATTAGAATCGACTTTGTCTTCGGTTTGCTTAGTAGCGCTATACATCGGCTTTTTCAAAAAGCCAATAATACAAGCAGTCACTACAGACCCGACAGCAATACATAGGATATACAGTAGTGGATTACTTGCCGCAATCGGTATTACGAAGATTCCTCCATGTGGAGCTTGAAGCGAAATGCCCAGTGCCATACACATTCCGCCACCGATCGCTGCCCCGATAATATTCGCTGGAATAATCCGTAAAGGATCATTAGCGGCAAAAGGAATAGCGGCTTCGGTAATAAAAGATGCGCCCATTACATAAGCAGCTTTGCCTGCATTACGTTCTTCGATCGAGAATTTATTTTTAAATAATGTGGTCGCTAGTGCGATCCCTAGCGGTGGAACCATTCCGCCTACCATCAGAGCTGCTGACGGTTCAAAAATCTGATTGGCAAACATCGCCAATCCAAAAGCAGACGCTGTTTTGTTAATCGGGCCACCCATATCGGATGCCATCATACCTGCAAGTAAAGCACCTAACAATATCGCATTGGTACCTGTTAAGCTATTCAGCCAGCCTTGCAACGATACGTTAATCCATGCCATCGGTGTATTGACGACAAAGTACATAATCAGAGCGGTCACAAACGAACCAACTAATGGCAAAATCAGTACTGGTGATAAACTTTGCAAAGAGTCTGGAATCCCTCTCACCAATCGTTTGATCGCTAAAATACTATAACCTGCGATAAATCCAGCTAACATCCCACCGAGAAATCCTGATCCGCCAAGTGTAGCCAACATTCCGCCAATCATACCAGGCGCTAGACCCGGACGGTCTGCAATACTATACGCAATATAACCTGCAAGTACAGGAACCATTAATGCAAAGGCTGCACTACCACCTGCTGTACTGAGAAAAGCAGCAAAGGCATTATAATCAGGGCTATTAGGATCAGCCGCGTGAATGCCGAACATAAATGAGAGCGCAATCAATATTCCGCCAGCGACAACGAATGGAATCATAAAGGAGACACCATTCATAATATGGCTGTAGATTTTAGGCTGTTTGAGACGTGTTTTTTCTTTGGCTTCTTTGAGATTGGATTGACCTTGATTCTGAGCGACCCCTTTACCTGCAATCGCTTCTTCAATCAGATCTTTGGCATGATGAATCCCGTTTTTGACTGAAGTCTGGACTACTTTACGGTCGCCAAATACACTCATATCGACTTTGACATCAGCAGCGACTACAATCCCATCGGCTTGCTCAATATCGTCTGCGGTTAACTCATTTTCAACACCTGTGGAGCCATTGGTCTGGACTTTAATCTGTACGCCTAATTCTTGAGCGGCATTTTTTAATGATTCTGCCGCCATAAAAGTATGTGCAATCCCGGTAGGGCAACCGGTAACGCCGACTATTTTTTTGCCTGCATGCTTCTTATGGCTATGCAGAGCGGCTGTATCTTGTTCTTCTGCTTGTTCAAATAATCGTACAATCTCTTCCCGATCACGAGCCAGAATCAGCTTCGCTCTGAATAATTCATCCATCAAAAAGGTCGAAATTTTGGATAAAGTCTGCAAATGTTCAGACGAAGAATGTTGATCGACCGCAATCATAAAAAACAGATTGCATGATTCTGTACTGTAATTAATACCGCTGAGCGATCGCCCCATAATAATCGCCGGGGCTTTTACACCTGCGGACTTGGCATGAGGAATAGCTATACCAAATCCTACTTCTGTTGGCACCTGTTCTTCACGCGCCCAGATATCTTTTTTAAATTGCTCCATATCGCTTAAATAACCATTATCATTTAACTTTTGCGCCAATTCATCGATCAATTCTGCTTTGGTGGTAGCTGTGACATCCAATATGATATTTTCCGGTTGTAACACACTAGAAATCTTCATGATCGATCACTCCTTTTATAGCTCTCCCAATTTGTAAAGTGGCGCTTTGCCTGTTGATCCGAATAGATCCATTTTTTTCTTCACCAATTCTGTTGCCGCTTGCGTCGCTTCAGGCATTAAGAAATCAGGCTCATACGCATTTGGATTCGCATCCAGTGTTTTTCTTAATTGATTGTAAAAGGCTCGCTTCATATCTGTAGATAAGTTAATTTTGGCAATACCATGCTTCACGGCTTCTCGAATCTCTTCATCTGGATTATCTGATCCACCATGTAAGACTAACGGAATTTTTACTTTTTCATGGATTTGTTTGAGTCGATCGATTTTGATCGAATGGTCTTTCGTTTGCGGATAAATACCATGAGACGTTCCTACTGCAACCGCCAGTGTATCGATACCTGTCTGTTCTACAAAAATCGCAGCTTCATCTGGGTTGGTATACAAAATCTCGTCTGCTCCACCTTCGGAGCTACCTTCATTACTACCGATCGTACCCAGTTCACCTTCAACCGATACATCCACCAGATGTGCAAGTTCTACAGCTTCACGAGTAGCTGCAATATTTTCTTCAAATGGTAAATGCGAAGCATCCATCATGACAGAGGTATAACCGTTACGAATCGAGCGGGTAATATCTTTGATACTTGCGCCATGATCCAGATGAATAACAAATGGCACTTTCGATTTGGATGCGGCTTCACGTACATAAGCGACAAAACTATCTGTCACCAGATCAATTTCATTGGGATGAATCTGCATAATAGCAGGAGAATTTTGCGCTTCTGCGGCATTGATCACGACTTTGACAAACTCACTATTCGCTACATTAAAAGACCCGACTGCAAATTTATTTTCATACGCCACTTTAAGTAAATCTCTCATATTGATTAACATATCATTTCCTCCTAAGGGTTATTTGGAAGACCAGACTTCCAAAAATTCATCGTAATTTGTAATATTGAGTAGTTTCTCTGTCATATTGGTCTGCTTGAACACATCGTAAATTTCTTCAAAAAATTTGGTATTGTTCACTTTTTGATTTTTGGGTGGGATAAAAAGAAAAATGATCTGTGCCATCTTATCGCCCCATAATATTTTTTGCTTATTGATCGCCACGAGTACACGTAATTTTTTGTTATCTCCACAATCAAATGGATGGGGCATAGCAACCAGATTTCCAATATTGGTACTCGACATTTTTTCCCGTTCCAGAATACTGGTATACAAATGTTGAATGTCTCCTAATTCTGTAAGGGTTTTCAATAAATCGATAGGTTGATCTTCATCCAAGAAAAAGAGATCATTCGGTGATAAATAATATTTCAGCAATCCTCGATTTAACTGGATCGAAATATTTTTCATATCTTCACTGGTA
Organism: Paenibacillus kyungheensis; assembly: GCF_028606985.1. Classification (NCBI taxonomy): domain Bacteria; kingdom Bacillati; phylum Bacillota; class Bacilli; order Caryophanales; family Paenibacillaceae; genus Paenibacillus; species Paenibacillus kyungheensis. Next base: position 5,181,747 of record NZ_CP117416.1, read on the forward strand.
ATCATTTCACTAACGACAATAATATTTTGAGCATCCAGATGGTGTTGCTCGGCAATCTCGCTTGTCGTAATAATCGTTTCAATCCCTTCAGGTAGAAGATGAATTTCATGATTGGCGAGCAGACTATCAATTTTGATATTCGGAAAATATAAATTGATCTTGCGTTCTAACAGCTTCCCGACTAACGGATTTTTGCCATAAATAATAGCGATTCGTTTGCGGGTTTCTTGAGAGTTCTCGATAATACCCATAATATGGAGGGTCAAATAACCGATCTCATTTTCAGGGATTTTGATATTTAAGCAAAATTGCAATTCTTTTGCTAACACAACCGCGATATTATAAGCATTGGTATATTCTGATTTTATTTGAGCAATAAAAGGATTTTCGACAGGAAAGTAATATTTTAATGGATATAAAGACTTGGTAATATGAGCCAGTAGTCGATCAAATAGTTCTTCGTTTTTATAACTCACAAATCCATACTGCTCTCCAACATGCTGGATGACTGCTCTGATTTTGGCTTCAATCTCATTGGATTGTTCATGCTCGATGCCTTCATTTTTTTTCGGTAAAATCTGTAGCGCAATCAGCAGATAGCCTAAATACTGATATTCGTATTCATCAAATGGAGTCTTTAATTCCTGAGTCAGACGGTTCAAAATAGAGCGTGCGATACGCAATTCTTCAAAACTTGTATGATCGAGTCGCATATCTTGTTCTGCGATAGGTTGTCCCAATTCAACCCGCTTGAGGCTGATCAGTACATTGACACAGATCGAAAATAATTCCTGCGAACTCAGTAGCAATTGATATCGTGCCACTTCTTCCTCAATACAATTGTAGATAAAAGTAATCGCTGATTCGTTAAACCAATCGCCAAAATAATACTGTAATGCTTCATCTAATGACATGCGTTTGAGACAATCAGCAGTGACCAGCTTTTTGAGCAAAATCCGTTTTTCGACTTCGCTTCCTTTCAGCCGTATCCCTTGAAAAATAATCGCTTCGATCTCAATATTTTGCTTTTCCGCTTGAATCGTCTGTAGTAATTTTTGTACATCTTTACGAATTGTTTGTGTAGAAAAGTAAAGATTTTTGGCTAAGTCTTCATAGGTGATAAAATCTGTCTGAGACAGCAACGCTTTAATAATATGAAAAGCTCGCTCTTCGTAATCATCTTCATTCTGATGGAGATTCGATAAATCTCCGACAAGCTTATATCCTTTGCGAGTGTTACCCGTGATGATCGCTTTATCTAAATAATTCTCGTTGATTTCTTTGATGTCATTGCGTATCGTTCTCGTCGTTACATCAAATAGATTAGCTAATTCGCTCCCACTCACAAAGTCATGCTCCGATTGTTTTAAATGCTCCAATAGCTTAATGTAACGTTTCCGCATTTGTTTTCCTCCTCGCATTTATACTAATGCAAGCGCTTTATTTACACCAAGCCTATAGTGTTTCCTAATAGTTAGGAAGTGATTCGTTATTTGTTCTATGATACCTACTTTTTAAATATCTAAGGGACTTCACTATTTAAGAATCCCTGATAAAAAAATAAATAGCAAACAAGCCTTGAAAAAGTAACGAATAGATATCATCACTTTTCAAGACTCACGTTTATGATTTTAAATTAAAGAAATCCTACATCCTATTTTAGAAAATGTATTCAATCTCTACGATATAGCATTAACATCAAAACTGACTTCTTCTAAGAATTCAATGACTTCTCCATTTGGACTTTGAATAACAGCATTATGCACTACCAATTCTGGATGACCTAATACAAGATGCGCCGGTTTGATATAAGGAGAGGCTCCATACGCCAAAGACTGCTGATATATAGCTTCTACATCATCTACATAAAAAGCAAAGTGTAACATCGCTCCATAGCGAACCTCATCGCGTGATTGTGCACGCTCTCCTTGCGCAGGAATAACTGCGCCTGTATCAAATAACTCGATACAAGTACGCTGATCCGGTGAAATAAGCATACAAGCATGTTCAATATGAAAATCAGGTAAACTCCATTGATGACCTATTCGAAATCCAAGAACTTCTTGATAAAAAAGAAGCGTTTTTTTATAATCTTCTGCTTGAATCGCTACGTGTGCTAATCCATTAATGCCTATTTTAATCGCCCCTTCATGATATGATCATTTTATTATAAGAGAATATAAAGGAGTCATATATAAAGAAACAACGGACTTTAGCAAATAATAATAAAGAAAAAAAGTTGATTTATATGATTTGCCTTTTATTCAAATAATTCAAAAAATAAATTCTAAAGGAGAAAATATAGCATGCCTTATTCAATAGATAGTACCGATCGCAAGTTGATGCTCAAGCTTCAACACAATGCTCGTATCACCGTTGTTCAACTGAGCAAAGAACTCCATATGTCTGCTCCTTCGATCAGAGAACGAATACTACGTTTAGAAGAACAAGGAATTATTACAGGATATCATGCAGCTTTTGATGATAAACAATTAAATCTTCATTTGACAACTTTTATAATGATCAAAACAGAACGCTGTCAAGAATTTGTAGAGTTTTGTGAACAAGCTTTGGAAGTTACTGATCTGCATCGAATCAGTGGTGAATATAATTATTTGCTAAGAATTCAGACAACTTCGATGGAAGAACTTGTACAATTTCAGGAGAATATCAACCATTTAGGTGTTTCCAAATCGCATGTAAGTATCAAAAGTATATTTGAACATCGCTATCCTAGTTTTTAATACTCTGTTCTAGCCTTTGTGTAGGAAATAAGTTAACATCAAGGCTATTTTGTTTGACAATTCCTGTATTGATCTTTTGTATAGAGATCAAGTCTGTTGCAACTGCTTCGACTCCTGACTAGATCGCATAGGTCATATTTACACAAAGAGCAAACAGTTCTATCTTTATTTATAACGAATAGAAGCAAGATAAAAAAACGTTCCAGCATATAGCCAGAACGTTTTTTTAGTTTATCGTCGTATGCTTTTTATGGAGTTTTTGCTGTTGCTGTCATAATATCTGCAAATGCCCAGTGAGATGCTGGAACATCTGACCAGTTCGACAATGTTGTATCCTTTACAGGCGCTATCTTCAATACGCGATTGAACAAAGTGACTGCTTCTGCACGACTTAATGTCTGGTTGGGCTTGAATGTTCCATCTGGCATCCCTTGCATATAACCTGCTTGCTGAATTTGAGCAATCGCTACGGCTGCCCAGTGTTCTTGCGTATCTGCAAAAGTCGCTCCTGTTCCACTAAGCTTCATCCAACGCGCGATAACGGTTGCGATTTCAGCTCTAGTGATCGGACGCTCTGGTGCAAATGTGTTTTTATCGTACCCTTGCATCCATCCTGCACCCGTTACTGCTTGGATCGCTTCCGTACTCCATTTGCCAGCGACTACATCTGTATAGGTTGGTGTCTGAGTAAGTACACTCGAAGACGATGCTAATTGCTCCCCTCCCAGACGGAAAAGAATAGAAGCTAACTCTGCACGCGTCACTTTCCCGCCAGGTTGGAATGTTCCATTAGGATATCCTTGCATATACGATGTTGTTACCTGTGTGCTTTCTGTCCCTTTAACAGTTGGTACAGAAGGATCAAGATGAATAATCGTAAATGTACTGAATTTGCTGACGTTAAATTTTAATCCGGACGGTGTATTGCCTTCGGATACTACCGTAGGTTGTACCAGCTCTTTGGTTCCATCGCTATGCTCAATATAGATCATTAGACTGTTCACAAATGTCTGACGTTCTGTTGTTAAATCGGGTAAAAATTGAGCTGGTAAAGGAAGGACTAGATTCACCGGTTGTCCTTGTAGATTTGTATCAATCTCTACAGGAGTACCAATTACTTGCACAGTTCCATTGCCAATCTTAGCTTGCACCAGACGATCTTGTTGCACACGCTCAGTAACAGCTTGTTGATCAGTTGCTTTTTGCAAAGGATGTACTGTAAATTGACGATCTTCGCTCACTGTAGACAATGTAGATACAGGTAAGCTTAATCGTGCATGATTCGTATACACTTCTAGATTTATCCCGTTAGTTGCTAGAAGTTGAGCTGTTGCTTGAGGTAAGCCAAATTGTAATTGACTCACTTCATTGTTAGCATCCGGCATCACCAGACGTATAGTTGATTTACCTGTTGCTTTTACGTTTTGCACCGCTTCTTGTGCTTGGGAAGCTTCATAATTGACAGTGTCTTTTTTGGAGCCGTCTGCAAGTGTTGTGCGCTTGATCGTAATATTCGCTAATGACGTACTATTTTGTCCGCCATCTACATAAGCTGTGATATTCTCAGTCACTACCGATGAACCACCACCGCCTTTACTGGAAGAATTACCAGTGTTCGGGGTAGGCTCGGGAGATGGTGTTGGTTCTGGATTAGGGATAGGAGTAGGTGTTGGCGTTGAACCATCATCCGGTGGTGTAGCTTCTAAGTCGCGTGCAAAGGTCAGATAGAAATCATCCAGTGATCCCCATGCTCCACCGCCTGCTTGAATCGTCGCGCCTACGGTTAACATCCCATCGGTCACTTTAATCTCTTTCAGTTCTGGCTGATTCCATTGTACCCAGCCTTTAACACCTGTCTCTGCTTGTACTTCTTGTCCAGTCGTTGATGCGAATAATGCCATGTTTGCATTTGAAGCATCGCCACCTTGAATAGCCATTGAAAGATCATAATAACCTGGCTTCAATCCTTGTACAGTCTGCTTCACTTGAAAATTCACACCATCTGCTGAATAGAAATGAAGCGAGTATTGACCGGATTTGGCATCTGAAGCTTTGTTCTGGAAATCGGTATGTGGTGTGCTTCCATCACCATACGTGATCTTCCACATGCTACGATCGCTTTGTTCGAATCCACCATTTAGCAGTAGATTAGGACGGCGAATATCCAGTACCGCTTTTGCAATATGTCCACCTGTCGTCGTACCTTGTATCGTATACTGACCTGCACCTTTACTGACTGCTTCTTGTAACGCTTGCTGATCCCAATTTACCGATAACGTACCTGTACTACCATCGTTATAAGTCGCTGTGACTACCGTAGGTAATGTGATCGAATCACCTGCATTGACAGTGATATTCACAGTCTGCACTTGATCGACTTGGAGTGCTGCGATAGCTCCTGTATTTACATATTTGAATACATTGAGCGAAGGTAAGGGATGCCCTGCAAAATCAAACAACGCCTGATTATCGACAGCACTACCGCCATACCATTTACCTGCATCATCAGGATCGTATTCTGCGGCATAACTAGACGCCCACCCTGATCCATATTGTTCCCAAAGTTTTTTATTTTGCTCTAGATTTTCTTTCGATCCTACTGGTAACCATGCAGGCTCCCAGTAAAATACACCGATCCCTGCATCTCCAACTTGTGATACCGCTTGAATTACGTTACGCACCGATGTTGCTTGCCCTTGAACACTGATCGGGTAATCTAATGTCTGTCCAGAACTGCGAGGTGCTGTATTTTCATGTCCATCGCCATCTTCAGCAGTATACGCATAAGACGTTTCAGCCACCATTACTTTTTTGCCATACGTATCAGCGACTTGCTTCAATACAGAAGTTAGATTGCTAAGTGTGCCATGCCAGAACGGATAATATGAACTAGCAAATACATCATAGTCTACCCCTTGTTCAGAAAGTGCTTTGGCATAAGACAGATAACGACCCGGTGTCTCTGGATTCGTAAAATGCAAAGCGATCAGAATATGAGGATCAACTGCACGTATCGCCTGACTGCCTTGATTGAACAATTTGCTAATATTGACCCAGTTATTTTCGCCGATAAATGATTGGTTGGTCTCATTACCAACCTGTACCATGCCTACATCAACCCCTGCGTCAATAATCTGTTGCAGGCTAGTTTTGGTATACGTATAGACAGCTTGCTCTTTATCAGCGAGCGATAGATTTTCCCATGCTTTTGGAATATGTTGCTTGCCCGGATCTGCCCAGAAATCAGAATAATGGAAATCGACTAGCAATTTCATTCCATTGGCTGTTGCTCGTTTTCCCATTTGGATCGCTTTGGTAAGATCATTATCTCCACCGCCATATCCTTTGCCATCCGCCGTATACGGATCATTCCAGATGCGCACACGAATATAATTCACACCGGATTGTTTTAACGTGGTGAATATATCTTGCTCTATCCCTTGCTCATTATAGAAATGCACTCCACTTTGTTCTAGTGAAATAATACTCGATACATCGACACCTTTGATAAAATCAGACTTCAATCCCTGTACTTTTTGCACAAAAATATCTGCTGTTACAGGCGTAGAAGTATCGGTACTTGTCTGCTTCAACTTCACTGCATCAAGGTATCCCCATGCTCCTGCTCCACCTGTGATTCTAGCTCCGATCTTGAGATTGGATGTCGGCTCGGTTAGCACAAATTTCAATGTTACTGTACCCCACTGATTGTAGCCTGTCGTGGCGACTTCTTTACTTTGCTCATTGCCTGCGAACAATTGAACATGACCGGCTTCTGCTCCCGTACCGCCCATCGACTGTACAGACAATTCGTAACTTCCAGCCGACAAAGTAGGTATTTTTTGACTGACAGTGACTTGCTGATCGGTTGTCGATTGATCACTTACCCAATATTTGAACGCATACGTATCTTCTGCTGGTGTAATAAAAGAATCATTTGCATACGCATATTGCTGAATATCGACCAATTGCCAATCTGAAGCATCCACTTGCCAGGATTGATCACTCCAAAAGTCGCTTTCAAATCCTCCATTTTGGATCAATGCGTTGTTAGTAGTGTCTGCTGCTAGAGCAGGTGTAATGTGAATCGGTAATAGTCCGATTATCATAACGATCATTAAAAACAATGAAGCTATCTTTTTCTCTCTTTTCAATTGCTTATCCCCTTCCGTTATTCCTATGTGTATATCTTCACATAAGCACTCATTCACATTGTAAAGCGCTTACATATAGCTGTGATCACTATAGCATCCTCTTTTCACTAACGACATGGGACGATTGCAACATTTTGTGTTTTTAGACAAGCATTTTAGTAATCCATATCATTCCTACGATTTTGATTGGTTATTTATGTCATTTTGAGCAAAAAAAGAACCTTTTATCTGTAATAGATCAAAGGTTCTGCTGTATTTAATATCCTTTTTATCCTACCTATTCGCATAGTAAGCCTAGCTGTGAAGCTATACTTTTTTGAATACTTTAGTATCCATATCTAGCTCGGTTGCTGGATAATCGCTTAGACCTAACGTTTCGGAAGTTGACGCATGAATAGTCTGGAACAGGTCTGGATGTTCCGCTAATCTTTTACCATAAGAAGGAATCATATCTCTTAGCTTCGGCTCCCACTCTGGCATCCGTTGCGGGAAGCACTTCTGGAACAGATCGAGCATTACATGTACTGCTGTCGAAGCACCCGGAGAAGCCCCTAGCAAAGCAGCAATCGATCCGTCCGCCGCACTAACGACTTCTGTCCCGAATTGAAGTGTGCCTTTGCCATCCTCGGTGTCTTTGATAACCTGTACACGTTGACCTGCAACAACGATTTCCCAATCTTCGCTTTTCGCATTAGGAACGAACTCACGTACTTCTTCCATCCGTTTATCGTTTGACAGCATTACTTGTTGAATCAAATATTTGGTTAGTGCCATCTCTTTCGCACCTGCGGCTAACATCGTGAACAAGTTGTTCGGTTTGACCGAATTGATCAGATCCATATTTGAACCCGTTTTCAAAAATTTTGGTGAAAAGCCTGCAAACGGCCCGAACAATAACGCTTTTTTGTTGCCAATATATCGGGTATCCAAATGCGGTACAGACATCGGCGGAGCGCCCAATTTTGCTTTACCATACACTTTCGCATGATGTTGCTCAATCACTTCAGGATTTTTACACGACATAAATACGCCACTCACCGGAAAGCCACCGATATGCTTGGACTCGGGAATACCTGTTTTTTGTAGCAACGGTAGACTACCGCCACCACCGCCAATAAAGACAAATTTGGCAATATGATGTTCGGTTGTGCCTGTGCTAATGTTGTGGACTTTGACTTCCCAGCCACCGTCAGAAGAACGTTTGATATCTTTAATAATATGGTTATAGTGTATTTCTACATTTTTAGTTTTGAGATCTTCGAATAATATACGGGTTAATGCTCCAAAGTTCACATCAGTTCCGTAATCGATTTTGGTCGCGGCGATCGGTTCATTCGATGTACGGCCTTCCATCATCAAAGGAATCCATTGTTTTAACTTGTTTGGATCTTCTGAATATTGCATTCCTTGAAATAATGGATTTGCCGAAAGCGCTTTAAATCTTTTATTGAGAAAAGTAACATTACTTTGTCCTAATACAAAACTCATATGTGGAATTGGCTTGATAAAGTCTTGTGGTTGACGGATAATATTGCGCTTCACTAGATGAGACCAGAACTGCTTGGACAATTGAAATTGCTCGTTGATATTCACCGCTTTGCTAATATCGATCGACCCATCTGGCTTCTCAGACGTATAGTTCAGTTCACACAGTGCAGCGTGACCGGTTCCTGCATTATTCCATTCGTTAGAGCTTTCTTCTCCTGCACTGGCTAGCTTCTCAAACACTTTAATTTCCCACTCCGGTGCTAACTCTTTAAGCAATGACCCCAAAGTCGCACTCATGACTCCGGCACCAATTAAGATAATGTCTGTTTTTTTCGGTATGCTGTTCATAAAAACCTTCCTTTATCTCTTTATATTTGCAAAAAAGAGCAGGCGCTTCTATCCAGGTCATTCCAGAAGCAAAGCTCCACTCAGGAATATACGTTATCTGTATTCATTATAACCAAATTATCTTCTATTTAAAATATTATCGGCATGTATCTCTTCATTATAAACTATTTTGATCTGGTAAAAAATGAGAAGATTGACTGAAAAAGCCGTACAACTTAAAGTCTATCGGGTTACTTTGCTTTTGTCTAGCAATACCCTTCTTTTATTATGTTATATTATACATAATATGTAGGTCAAAAGGATACCCTAACTCGTCTAAGTTAGTCATGTATCCTTTATAATACAACGCTACCTTCTCTCTATCCTTAGACAGTTTGAGCAGGATATTTTAATAGAAATTGATCTCCAGTATCTTCTATTTCATATAGATAACAACGGGATGCTGGCATGTCAAAAGGTCGGTGTAAGATTAACATCCATTGCTGATCAAACGTCTGGAACAGCATGCCGTGACCGCTATCTTCTTTCACTAATGGCTCCAATTGTTCCCACGGACCTGCGAGTGTACCACTGATCGAACGAGCTATCGTCTGTACATAACTATTGCCTTCATAGCTTGACCACAACATCATCAAATGTCCGCCAGATGTACGATATAACTGACAACCATCGGTTACATAGACTGTACCATCTGGATGATCTGATATGTTTTGTTCACGATCCTGCTGAATCCATGGTGCAGAAGATGCTTGTAACAAAGTGATCGGCTCCCCTACAGCAGTAGACAAATCTTCGGTAAGACGCACTGCTTCAATCGTACCATCAATTGTCTGAATCCATTCATGGCAATAGACCATCCACGGTTGATTCTGTTCATCTAGATATAGCGTACCATCTAATGTCATCTGGGTTGGAGAGACAACAGGAGCTTCTTGATTAATCAATTCAAAAGGACCTGTCGGTGAATCGCTCACAGCAATCACAGTGCCTCTCCAATGCTTAGCATAGCCTTGAACAGGCTCACCTTCTAACGGCCGATCCTGATGATGCAATGTCACAAATAAATAATAACGCCCTTGATAAGCATGCACCTCAGGAGCCCATGCTCCATGTTGTGGATGCGCCCAACTATCCTCAGGTACTGTAAAGACCACATAAGGCCCTTCCCAATGCTCCAAGTCTTGGCTACTATACGTTAATACTCCATAAGCTTCTACCCCATGTAGCGAAGGCACTGCGCCCGTATACAAATAATAGGTACCTGTAGATGCATCTGCCAGCACAAATGGATCATGAGCAGGAATATCGGTAAGCAGGTGACCTTGCTTCGGTTGACTTACATCACAAGCACTATTATAGACAGTCATAGCGATCAGCTCCTTTTATTGAACACGCTTTCAAATCAATAGAGAAGGTAACTTGTATTAATAATGAATTATCTTTATTCAAAATAGTTGGATAGTACGTACTATTCTTTTAAAGTCTATTCAAATCATTTTCAATCTGCAAGTAAAATGATCTAAATTAGATAGGTTTACTACTTATTTAGTATTATACCGTAATTAAACACTTTTCGGTATACACGATTTGTTAGATCACTTTTTGATATCGAGCAGATGGATTCTATAATTCTTCTATCTCTACCTCAATGTTTCACGTGAAATAACAGTATCTTGCTCATAATTCATCTATGCACTTGGAATCATTTATAGCTTACAAGAGTGTAAGGCAAATGTAATCTAAATCAATGTGTAACACTTTGTTCATTCTTCTATATTAATCTTATCTATTGGATCAACATGTATTGGTAGGAGGAATGAATATGAGACTTTTCGAAATACTATTGTTGTTTTTGAATATTTGTTTATTATCCAGTCTGTTTGTAACTAATCCTCGTCTACGTAAATTAGCTTTGCTTCTCACCAGTGGAATCAGCTTTATTTTGGTCATCATCCATCTGCTTTTGGAAGGATACCGGATACAGTTACTCTTTTTATATGGATTGACGATACTGATGCTTATACGGTCTGTTATTGATGCTCGCAGAACACCGAAAGCTACACCATATACATCGAAAACAGGCAAAGTGCTAGGGCGGCTTGTTAGTATGATTGGACTGATTGCGACAGCGTGCTTGCTGTACATCTTTCCTGTATTCGATCTTCCTGCTCCTACCGGTTCATTGCCTGTCAGCACTACCACTTTTCATTTCACTAATGATCAACAGCAAGACATATTTGGTACCTCTAGTAAAGGCAACAGAGAATTGATGGTTCAGGTATGGTACCCCTCAGAAGCTAACACAGATAAATACGTTCCTTTTATACCGGACGCTTCTATTCTTCCATATATGGCGAAGAATTATAGTCTTCCCGAGTTTACTTTTCAACACTTACAATACGTATCCAGTCATTCTTATTCAGAAGGTGCTCTCTCTTCCACACAGACCTCATATCCGCTTATTATTGCCAATCCGGGTAACGCTTCTTCCCGATTTCTTCATACTTCACAAGCTGAGAATCTCGCAAGTCATGGCTATATTGTCGCTGTTATCGATCATACGTATAATACGTTTGCTACAAAGTTCCCCGATGAGCGAATCACCACCAGTACAACAGACCACTTATTCTCTCCTGACCATGATTATCCAACAGAAAAAGCGAATCGTGACAAGTTAGGAAAAGTATTAACCGATGATGTCACCTTTGTATTGGATCAATTTCAACTTCTTCAATCCGGCTCTATTCCAAGTCTATTCAAAGGCAAACTAGATCTTGCTCATATCGGAGTATTCGGTCATTCGATCGGCGGAGCGACGGCTTATGATGCTTCTTATGATCCACGAATTACAGCAGGCATAGACCTTGATGGCGGTCTTTATCGCCTCCAACATAGAGTAGCATTACGCAAACCATTTTTGTTTATAAACTCGCAGAGCAATTTTGAGCAATTCAAAATGGTGATCGATCATCACATCTATACCGATGAAGAGATTCAACGTACAGGCAATAGCAAAGAATGGGTTATGCAAGAACGAAAAAACAAAAAGCTAGAACGGCAACGAATCCATGAAACGATGGCTTTTGGTGGACAAGTGTTATATATCCAAAATACAGAGCATTTAAATTTTACAGATGTGCAGTTCATTTCACCACTATTCCAAATGATAGGCATTACAGGCAAAATAGCTCCTGAACGAGCTTCTTCTATTATAGATGCGTATATGCTTGATTTCTTTGATATGCATTTAAAAAACAAAGGTGGAACGTTAATCAAAGGATCAGATCATACCTTTCCAGAGGTGAAATTTGTTACTTCACTATTTTAAATGCTAGGTTAAACATCTTTTTAATCTAAAAAGCACATGTAAAGCCAGCAATACCCTCCGGCTTTACATGTGCAATCATCTATCACATCTATACTTGATTCAATTGATTATTTAATAATGACATAATCCAAGTTTACTAATTTTGCATACGTTACGATTTGGTCTGTTGTAAGGTTCAACGATACAACTGTATGGTGACCGCCACCATTTTCGATCCAAGCGCGCACGCCATCTTGGAAGTTAGGTTTTACTTGCCATAGTACACGTGCTACCGGTAAGTTCGGTGCAGGAACTGTTGGTTCGAATGCAGACACTTCGTTGATTAGCAATTTGTAATGAGTACCAAAGTCAGCCATCGATACCACTACACCTTCGCCTGCTTTACCGTCAAATACAAGACGTGCAGGATCTTCGCGATCGCCAATTCCTAATGGAGATACAACCACTTTTGGTTTGCTACTTGCTAGAGTCGGATCGACTTCCAACATATGAGATTGCAAGATCGCTTCTTGACCTGCTGCCATTTCATACGTGTAATCTTCCATAAAGCCTGTATTTTCGTTATGGCTCATCACTTTCATTAGACGATCCAATGCTGCTGTTTTCCAATCGCCTTCACCTGCAAAACCATAACCTTGCGCCATTAGACGTTGCACAGCAAGACCTGGAAGTTGCTTCATACCATGCAAATCTTCAAAGTTAGTTGTAAATGCAGTGTATCCACCGTTATCTAAGAAACGCTTGATTGCGATCTCGTAACTTACTTGTACACGTACACTCGCTTCCCAAGCTTCTTGACTATACGTACCATATTCGAAGTCATATAACTCTTTGTATTCTGCAAGTAGTGCATCGATTTCTTGTTCAGTCACAGCATTCACATATTCTACAAGATCGCCAATACCATAGTAATCGACTGTCCAGCCAAATTGAATTTGTGCTTCGACTTTATCGCCTTCGGTTACACCCACATTACGCATATTGTCGCCAAAGCGAGCAACTTTGATATTGAAGCTTTCGTTGTAAGCAAATGCTACATCCATCCAATCAGCGATCTGCTGTTGTACTTCTGGGCGTTCCCAGTAGCCGACAACGATTTTGTTTTGTTTACCCAGACGAGCATTGATAAATCCATATTCACGGTCACCGTGTGCCGCTTGGTTCAAGTTCATAAAGTCCATATCAATTGTAGACCAAGGAATACTTTCATTATATTGTGTTGCTAGATGAAGCAACGGTTTTTGTAGCAATTTCGTACCGCGAATCCACATTTTTGCAGGAGAGAATGTGTGCATCCATGTGATCACACCTGCTACTTCGTCACGATAGTTAACTTCTTTCATAATGCTTGTGATTTTGTCTGCGGTTACAGCCAAATCTTGCAATACCAATGGATACGGCAATACTCCGCTTGCATTTAAAGAATCTGCGATTTTTTGAGCATTCGCTTTTACCTGTCCCAATGCTTCTTCTCCGTACAAATGCTGTGAACCGACTACGAACCAAAATTGTTTAGTTGCTGCTGACATATCATTTCATCCTCTTTTCATCATTATATTAGTGAGCGTTATTTACAAGTGAGTTAATTGAAAAAATTTAGTGGATAAAGAGACCTGTATATATAGTTACTTTAATAAATCATCATAATCTTGTACTCTCTACATTCAAAAAGATTCCAGTGGATTACTTTTGACCGTAATAAGCGTCTTTACCATGTTTGCGTAGGTAATGTTTGTCCAAAATATTCTGTGGCAATTCTTTCGCAAAGTTGTTCAATTGACGTGCATATAGATTCATTTTGCAGACTTCTTCAAGTACTACACTGTTCACTACAGCAGACTTTGCATCTTTGCCCCATGTAAATGGTGCATGACCATGAAGCAATACGGCTGGAATCGCCATCACATCAAGTCCACGTTGTTCAAATGTCTCAATAATCACATTGCCTGTCTCTGCTTCATAGCCACGATCAATCTCTGCTTGATTCAGAAAGCGTGCACAAGGCACAGCCCCATAAAATGTATCTGCATGTGTTGTTCCCATTACAGGAACATCCAGACCTGCTTGTGCCCAGATCGTCGCCCATGTAGAGTGGGTATGCACAATTCCGCCGATTTGCGGATAATGTTTGTACAGAACCGCATGAGTCGCTGTATCGGAAGAAGGTCTCATATCGCCTTCGACTACATTGCCATCCAGATCCACAACGACCATATCGCTAGGTTTCATCGTCTCATAATCTACACCGCTTGGCTTGATGACAAATAGATTACTTTCACGATCGACAGCACTGGCATTACCCCATGTGAATTTGACCAATCCATGCTTAGGTAATTCCAGATTCGCTTGATAGACTTCTTCTTTTAACTGCTCTAACATGCTTAATTCCTCCCATTCTCTAACAAATGATCTACAGCCGCTTGTTCAATAGCCAGTCCTTGCTGGTAACGCTCGATAAATGCTTCAAATCCTTTAACATCCGATGCATCCGGTTGTACTTGTTCACCGACAACATCATGGAATACTTTTTGCTCCAAAAAGACATCCAGACTTTCCTGTTCGTCTTTGTTGATCATGTATGAAGCAAGTAACGCCATTCCCCATGCGCCACCTTCGCCAGCCGTAGACATAACCGAGATCGGAACATTCATAGCGGCTGCTACGATTCGCTGTCCGACTACAGGCGTTTTGAACAGACCACCATGAGCGAGAATACTATCGATCGCTACATTTTCATTTTTCGTCAAAATATCCATCCCGATCTTCAATGCACCGAACGCAGAGAATAGATGAGTACGCATAAAGTTCGCTAGATTAAAGCGACTTTCTGGTGAGCGTACAAATAACGGGCGACCTTTTTCGATACCTGTAATATTTTCACCGGAATAATAACCGTAGCTAAGCAGTCCGCCACCATCTGGATCAGCTTCAAGCGCTTTGTTAAACATCACGCTGAACAATTTGGCATTATCAGCTTCATATCCCATCGCTTCGGAAAATTCTCTGAACAATCCTAACCATGCATTGATATCACTAGAGCAGTTGTTAGCATGTACCATGCCGACAGGGCTACCATCTGGTGTTGTTACGATATCAATCTCTGGATGAACTTTAGACAATTCTTTTTCCAGTACAATCATTGCAAATACTGATGTACCTACCGAAATATTACCGGTACGCTTTTTGACACTGTTCGTTGCTACCATACCGGTTCCAGCATCACCTTCCGGTGGACAGAACGGAATACCTGGTTGTAGTGCTCCTGTCGTATCGAGCAATTTAGCGCCTGCTTCTGTTAATGGACCCGCTTGTTCGCCTGCACGATACACAGTAGGAAGCAAATCTTCAATCTTCCATGCGTACCCTTTATCTGCAATCAGTTCGTTAAATTGAGTTAACATTGATGGATGGTAATTGTGAGTCGCTTCTTCAATCGGGAATATGCCGGAAGCATCGCCGATACCGACTGCTTGATTGCCTGTTAACAACCAGTGTATGTATCCAGCTAATGTTGTTAGAGAAGCAATCTGAGGCAAATGATCTTCTTGATTCAAAATCGCTTGATATAGATGCGCAATACTCCAACGTTCAGGAATATTGAACTGGAACAATTCGGTTAATTCTTTGGCTGCGACACCTGTGGTCGCGTTGCGCCATGTACGGAAAGGAACCAGTAGTTGCCCTTGTTGATCCAGTGCTACATAGCCATGCATCATCGCTGAGAATCCGATTGAGCCTACTGTCTGTAACGTGATTCCATATTGACGCTCTACTTCTTGCTTCATTTCACGATAAGCTGTCTGCATTCCTGTAATAATGTCTGCTTGATCGTATGTCCAAAATCCGTCTTTCAGTAGATTTTCCCATTCATAACTTCCCGAGGCGATCGTCTCAAATTGCTTGTTGATCAATACCGCTTTGATTCGGGTAGAACCAAATTCAATCCCGAGCGAAGTCTCGCCACTCATAATCGCTTCTTTCATATCCACATGACTCATGCTCATGTAGTCCCCTCTCTTCTTGCAGTCTGGTGTTACTAAGATTGCTGTGCTGAACAAAGCATATATTTCCGAACAAAGTCTCTACGTTATCTATAAGTATGGTAATCTCCAATATTCTTTTTAAAAAGAATGCGTTTTCTTTTTGTAACAGTTACAGTATATTTTTTGTACGTACATTTGTCAACGTGATATGTATTTTTTGATCATAAAAAGAATAAAAATAGGTATTTATGTTGCAGTACAAGTAAGACAGATTATCTGCGATATTCCTTTTTAAAATCTTAAATCAAGTAAAAATGCGCTAAAAAAGACTTTTTAACTCTTTTATTAACGTATTTAAGTTCATTTATAGCTTTCTTGCTAGTATTTCTGAAAAAGTTTTAAGACAGATAAAATATGTACGTACAAGTTAGTGATGTTAATCTGCAATTGTCTGTTTATGGGCAAATAAAAGAAGCATTAAAGAGATACTATGTCTCTTTAATGCTTCTGAATATTAAGCTTATATCTATCTAGTCATGCCAGCGATTATTGTTCAGCTACCAGCACCGACATTAACGCTAATGCTTCTTCATGATCAGGTTCAAGAACAAGTAGTTGGTTCAAGTACTCTTCTGCTTGTTCCATCAGATCGAGTTCCAGACAAGCAATCGCCAGACAATAATAGACCGTCGATACCACTTCATCTTGCTCTTGAGCAACCGATATTTCTAGATATTGCTTCGCTTCTTCAAACATATCCATTTCAAATAAAATCAGACCAGCATCCAGTGCCAGATCATACCGCTGTGGCATTACATAGAACGATGACCACATTTTCTGAATGCCCATCCAGAGGTCTTTCTTTTCCTCGTCATTGGCTTCTGTTAATAATGCTGATAGCTGCTTGGTCGTCTGAATAAAGAATTCAGCATCATACCCGCCTAAGCGCCAAAAGCTTAAAATTTGTTGCATACCTAGCTCATCCAGATGGCGATCAATCCACATTTTCAGACTAAAGAAATCATCCGGTCCAAAGCGTTCAACTGAACGACGATAAGCTAATCGTGTATTCGTATAGGCTTTGGGCTGACCTACATGTAAAATACAACCCACATTAATATTGTTGTAATGATGAGGAACGAATAAGATTTCAGCACCTTTTTGCTGGAATACATATTGCACCGCATGGTAATTTGCGATTAATGAAAAGCTACCATGTAAGACCAGTTCAGGCGGTTCTGCAAACTCCCAATTTTCGATCAAATGATCTCCTTTATCAGCAGTCAGCAACATAAATCCTGATTGAGATAACGCATCTAAACGATCCAGACATTCCAATCCTACTTTGGGAAATAAAATATGCGCATCTTCCAGACGTTCTTGATAGATCGCAATCAGATCACGATAGATATAATCATCTTGCTCATATTCCGGTGCTTTGCGGTATTCATAACTTAAATGAATATGATTCAGTTGTTGCGATGTAGTCAGCGCTTCAAATTCTGCGCCTGTTTTGGAATATTCGATATATACATCTGCTTCATAAATACTACCTTCATCCACATAGATCAATTCTTGCGGAATCGCATCGAAAAAGTAGTTTGCAATAATCAGTAACGGTTGCGTAAGATCCCCTTGCTTAATCACCTGACCCGATACAGTTAGATGAAGCGCATCACTTTGCATCGCATCGAATTGGGCAAAATCAAGAATCCCTTGCTCAATAAATGGTTGTAAAGCAGGATGCTCTCTCCACCCGATCACATTGTTCATCGCTAGATCGGTCATCACATAATGATACTCTGGCAGATCGATCCCGGCGTATTCTTTAAGCTTTTGCAATTCATATAACACATGGTACGCAAGACGACCTGCGCCTGCACCCAGTTCTACAATATATACAGGTTCTGCCACTAATCCTTGATTCATCTGATCTTGTAAAAAAGCAAAAATCATTTCCGCATAAGCAATCGCTGTTGCTGGATTGCTGGTGATATATTGCGGAACCTGATCGTTTCTCCATGCTTCTAAGCCTGCATCTTCGTAATATTTGCGTTGTAGACTCCATATCGGTGCTTCACTAAAACGGTAACGTTGTTGGTGCTGTTCTGTCATTTTATAATATCCTGCTTTCTTGAAATTAATCATTTACGATTTCGTGGAAATATCTATAAATATATTGTAAACCACTACCTGCTTGTGATGTAAAAAAGTTTATTATACCAATGCATACATACTTTAGCGAAAAGAGAAGAATTATCGCGAATTTCCTTGTAAAATTGCCATTTTTTTATTGACACTATAGAAGATAAAACGCTATATTGTTGAGGTTGATAATCATTATCATGTATTACATATCTTTATATTTCATTTGAGTTTACTCATTTAAGATAATCAACACCACATTAGCGATAAAGTGCTACGACCGATACGGATCGAGTACGAAAGGGGATCATTATGAATACTAGACAGAAGTTATCTTTTACCGCGGTACTGATGTTAATGTTATCGATTGTTGCGCTTGTTGGTTGTTCCAACAATCAAACAGCATCTACAACTACTCCAGCTCCGACAGAATCGACCACTACGGAGACTGCTGCACCGGCAGATACGACACAATATCCGATTGTAATCAAGCATGCGCTTGGCGAGACAGTGATCGAAAGCAAGCCTGAACGTGTAGCTACTGTACAATGGGCGAATCAGGATGTAGCTCTTGCGCTTGGTGTTGTGCCTGTAGGATTTTCGGCAGCGAACTTTGGTGTTCAAGATGGTAGCGGGCTTTTGCCATGGACAGCCAAAAAGCTAGATGAGCTTGGCGTGAAAAATCCAAACGTTTTCCAGGATACCGATGGACTTGATTTTGAAGCCATCTCCGATTCCAATCCAGATGTAATTCTGGCTGCTTATTCCGGTATTACACAAGAAGATTACGATACACTTAGCCAGATTGCTCCTGTAGTCGCTTATCCAACTGCTCCTTGGGCAACCACATGGCGTGAACAAGTTCTACTGAATGCAACAGGTATGGGCATGAAAGCTCAAGGCGAACAATTGATCAAAGATACTGAGAAATTAGTGAATGACAAGTTAAGTGCTTACCCGCAAATCAAAGGTAAAACTGTTGTGTGGGTGAATTTCTCTGATACCGATATGTCGAAGCTTCATATCTATACACCTGCTGATTCGCGTGTCGCTTTCTTAAAAGAATTAGGTATGGAAGCACCTGCAAGTATTACAAAAGAAATCAAAGATCCTAAAAGCTACTCTTTAAGCTTGAGTGCTGAAAATGCAGAAGCGTTGAATGATGCAGATATTTTAATCGGCTATGGTGATGACAAATTGTATCAAGCCGTCAAAGCTGATCCATTGTTAGGCAAAATTCCTGCAATCCAAAGAGGTTCTGTAGCGTTTATTACAAGCGATACACCTTTGGTGGCTGCTGGAACACCTAATCCACTTTCGATCTCCTACACCATCGATGAATATTTGAAATTAATCGGTGCTGCTGCTGATAAAGTAAATGGATAGTTCAACTCTTTCTCATGATAAACAGGTACATTCACATCTACCTAAACATTTCATATGGGTGCTGATTAGTTGCTTGGTCTTACTGATTCTCACTATTGTTGCCTCACTGGTCTTAGGTTCACGATCAGTGGGGTGGCATGAATTAATAAATGGTTTATTTCATCCCAATGTCGATACCTATGGCGCTAATATCGTACGCAAACGAATTTCTCGTACCGTATTCAGCTTATGTTGCGGAGCAGCACTGGGTGTATCGGGAGCATTAATGCAAGCAGTTACCCGTAACCCGATCGCTGATCCTAGTATACTGGGAGTCAATACAGGGGCATCGTTATTTGTTGTATTCGGGATTGCTTTTCTTCATATTAGTCATGCTGGTCAGTATATCTGGTTAGCATTGGCGGGAGCGGCGATCACAGCCATATTCGTATTTGGAATCGGCTCGATGGGGCGTGGCGGAGCTACACCGATCAAGCTTGTGTTAGCAGGAGCAGCGACCAGTGCGGCACTTTCTTCACTCGTTACAGCCATTATGATTCCTCGTTCGTATGTAATGGATCAATTTAGATTCTGGCAAGTGGGTAGCGTCGGCTCTGCCAATTGGAGCGCGATTGCTACCTTTATCCCGTTTTTGGCGGTCGGATTGTTAATCGGTCTGATCACAGCACCTGCACTGAACGCACTTGCACTTGGTGATGATGTTGCTACAGGACTCGGTGTACGCACCGGAACATTGCGATTCATCGCGGCATTAGCAGGGGTTCTATTATGCGGAGCGGCTACAGCATTGGCAGGCCCGATAGGTTTTGTCGGCTTACTGGCTACTCATGTCATACGGCTGATTTTGGGAGCTGATTTACGATTGGTGATCCCGATGTCGGCGATTACAGGTGCTATTATTTTGACGGTATCTGATGTCGGCGGCAGACTGATCAGTAACCCAGGTGAGCTTGAAGTTGGTGTAGTCACTGCCTTTATCGGTGCTCCTATCTTAATCGTCTTGGCGATGCGCTCGAAAGTGCGTTCACTATGAGCCAGTCTGCAATTGAATTTATCCAAGCAGGTAGACGTCAACGACACCGCCGCTGGTTGCTTGTGACCGGACTGCTTGGGATACTTGCTGTGGTGCTTTGCTGCGCTATGCTTGTACTGGGAAATACAATCTATCCTCTTGAAGATGTACTTCGTGCACTATCAGGGGAAAAGATCAAAGGCGTTTCATTTGCTGTCAGTACGATTCGTTTGCCACGTATGTTAGCAGGTCTTTTTGCCGGGTTTGCTTTTGGCGTAGCTGGCTATACTTTTCAGACCATATTACGCAATCCACTGGCGAATCCGAATGTGATCGGGATTACGTCAGGTGCAAGTGCAGCAGCCGTATTTTGTATTGTTATTCTTCATGCTAATAACGCAGTCATCTCGATGGCTTCAGTGATAGCAGGGTTAATGACAGTTATTTTTATTTATATCTTATCTAGAGGTAAAGTCTTTTCCATCGGGCGCTTAATTTTAGTCGGTATCGGGATTCAGGCGATGCTGGATGCGGTGATCTCTTATCTGTTACTTATCAGTGCTCAGCAAGATATTCCGTCCGCCCTTCGGTGGTTGACAGGAAGTCTGAATGGTTCACAGATGCGTGAATTGCCACCGCTGATTATTATTGTGCTGATCGGTGCGCCGCTGATTATGGGGCTTAGCAAACATTTGAGCATTTTAGAATTGGGCGAACAATCTGCTTTTTCTTTAGGTGTAAATACAGATATGACACGAATTGTGCTGATCGTTAGCTCGGTATGTATGGTAGCCATTGCGACAGCCACTACAGGGCCAATCGCTTTTGTATCATTTCTAGCCGGCCCGATTGCCAAACGGTTAGTCGGTGTAGGTTCATCCAATATTCTGCCCGCAGGGTTAGTCGGCGTTAATCTTGTGCTGGCAGCCGATCTGATCGGACAATTTGCTTTTGAGTACAGATTCCCCGTAGGTATCATTACCGGATTACTCGGAGCGCCTTATCTCATCTTCTTGCTTATCCGAATGAATCAAAAGGGGGAACTATAATGAAGCCGACACATCTGTTTCAAGCAGAACAATTAGTCGCAGGTTATGAACATAAAACCGTTATTCATGGCGTAGACCTGACGATACCCAGTCATCAGATCAGTGTCATTATCGGGTCAAATGGTTGCGGTAAATCGACGCTACTCAAAACACTGGCACGATTGATTAAGCCAACATCCGGTCATGTTACTTTGGATGGTAAGCCGATTAGCAAATTTCCTGCTAAATCGTTAGCACGTATCATTGGACTGCTTCCCCAGTCGCCTATTGTGCCTGAAGGAATTTCAGTAGCTGATCTGGTCGGACGAGGACGGTTCCCTCACCAGAAAATGTTCGGAAGCTGGAGCAAAAAAGATTACGAAGCTGTTGCAGAAGCGATGACCATTATGGATATAACGCAATTCGCTAATCATAATATCGACGAATTGTCCGGTGGACAACGTCAACGGGTCTGGATCGCAATGGCACTCGCTCAACAAACAGATATTTTATTTTTGGATGAACCGACTACTTTTCTAGATATTACGTATCAAGTAGAGATTCTCGATCTACTAACCGATCTGAATCGCAAGCATGGTACTACTATCGTAATGGTACTTCATGATATCAACTTATCTGCGCGCTATGCGAATCATATGTTTGCTCTTCATACCGGTAAGCTCGTTGCTCAAGGTACACCTGCGGAAGTGGTGACCAGTGAGCGGGTGAAAGAGATTTTTGGATTGGATTGTACTGTAATTCCCGACCCTATCTCTGGCTCACCATTAGTCGTGCCAAAGGGACGTTATCATGGAAGTAGTGTTACAGTGTAAAGGTAGCTGTAGCGTAGATTCATAAAATACAACAAGAGGTTCTCCTAGATACTATATATCTGGAAGAACCTCTTTTTTATTTATTGTTCATTTATGCTGGCGATTACATAGGTTCTATTATGAGAATATATAGCGTTAAATGGTCTAGTCTTCTACTCATTTAAATAATGAATAAGTTCTTGCTGGATGTGTTCCCAAGAGTAGGTTGAGTTAGCCAACTGCAATTTGCTCATATTTAATTGCTCGAAAATCTCTAATTCTAATGTTCTTCGCACTTGCAGACATTCTATCAGTCCATCCAGTCCGCTCCATTGATGTGCTTTGCCATATTCCTGTTCTGTATAATACCAGATCACAAAATCCAACCATTCAGATGATCGTTCTACACTCACTTTATGAAGTGTCTGGCGGATATTTTCTTGATACAAATAAATAAGCACCGGTTGAAGTGGCTTAATGATATCGCTCAGTTCCAGAATATACTCCGTAATTACGGCTTGATCTGCGTTATTTTTTGCTAATAACATACACATTGGATTTTGAAAAAAACAACATTCTACAATAACTACTTCATCTGTAGATACTAATCGCTCTGCAAAATCTCTCCAACTCTGTAACATCAATTCGCAATGTCGAGCTAACGGTAATTCGTAAATATCATAAGTCGCTATATATGTATATAGATCGTCTGGAAAGGTATCCTGTAATATCTGTTTTGCTTTTTTGTACGAGAAAAAGTAATTGTGACCCTCAACACGAACCATCTGCTGAATACATTGTTGTTCATGTACAAACTGATGCAATAGTAAATTGTACTCTTGTTCATTTAGAAAAGCAACACCTTCAAAATCAACCGGATGATCCAGATCTCCTTCCAAAAATACACTTGCTTTCCTATGCTGTTGTTCTACATATTTCCCGATAAAAGAAGCTGTAGAGGTTTTGCCTGTCCCCATCAGACCTTCGACAATAATCAACTGAGTATTTTTCATATCTGCTCCTCTCCTACTGTATTCCATTAGATCATACCACTTTGATGTAGATCATAGAAAAAGAAGTAATCCAGCACAAACCTCATGCTCGGATTACTTCTTTATTATTTAGATCATCAAGTAGTAAATCTATCTATAATGACCTTTACTTATTTTAAAATCAGCAAGCGATCATCGTTCTTCTCTGGTGTTCCGCCTGCGGTATTGTTAGTAATCACATAAATCTTACCGTTGTGGATCGCTACATCACGTACACGTCCCACATCTGTTAAGATATCAGTCATTTTTTTGGAGATAGGATCGAATTCTTTCAGACTTTTGCCTGCCAGTGTAGCGACAAGTATTTTATCGTCTGGAGTCGTCGCGATACCGGATGGAGCAATCGCTTTGGAACTAGCTACATAGAGCGGTGAAACCATATTTGGCGCTGTTTCGGTTCCCATAATCTTAGGCCAGCCATAGTTGGAACCTGGCTTGATTAGATTCATTTCATCTAGTCCTGTGCGATCAGTGCCACCGCCTGGTATTGGTGCACCACTTGGCCCATGATCGGATGCATACAATTTGCCGTCAGATGTCCATGCGATCCCTTGCGAATTACGTAGTCCATAAGCATAGACGTATGAATTTTTGATCGGGTTGTCTTTAGGAATTTTACCGGTAGAAGTCATCCGTAAAATCTTGCCACCCAAGCTATCCAGATCTTGAGAAAGCTCTCTGACATTTGTTTCACCGGCTGTACTATACAGCATACCGTCCGGCCCAAAAGCTAAACGTCCACCTTCATGAATACGTCCGCCGGGAATACCTTCTACCAATTTGCTTTGCTCTTTCCAGACGTTGCCAACTAACTTCACTTTAACGATTCGATTGAATCCTTGTCCATTTTTCTCATACGCATGATAAATATATGCCATTTTATTTTTAGTAAATTTAGGATCAAGTACAAATCCTGTCAATCCTGCTTCACCTACAACACGAAGTGGCTTTTTGGTTTGCACTTTTTGTACGGTTTGCTTCCCATTCTTAATCTGTACGATACCACCACCACGTTGTGTGATATACACGGTATTGCCAGAGAACTGCATAGACCACGGTACATCTAGCTTCGTTCCTGCTACTGTGTAGCCACCTTTTAACGCACTGGTAATTTTGGATGGAGTAGTCGTCGATGTTGTAGCAGCGATTGCCGTTTCTGATGAGGATATAGATGGTATGATACCTGCGACAGTAGATAGCGGTAGAGCAATCAATACGGCTACTGTTAATGCTTTCCCTTTTGATTTCATATTAAACATTATATTCCTCCTCTTCCTTTTAGTTGTTCTTTACCCTTTGCAGGTGTGTTTAATCGGGAAAAGCTATTAGAAATATGTATTTACTTGTTTTTATTTCATAATTTCAAATTTATACACCTTATTCAGAAGGAATCTCTACTAAATATTCATCATCTCCCATTATTTCAAGTGTAGGTTTATCGAAAGCTTCTCGAATATAATCGATATTAGATTTTAATCCTTCATAGTCATATGTATTCATTACGTTTTTTTCCCAAATCCATGCTGTAGGTTTTCCTTCATTGTCATAATAAACCTCACACAAAGCAAAAGAAGTGAAATTTTCATTCCATTTTTTCTTTAAAACTCTATAATTCCAATGGCTCATTTCTTTTCTCCATTCTATTTAAAATAGTATTGTAAAAATGTAGTAGCTCGTAAATACATTTCTGATTTACATCGTTTGATAGTTTTCAATTTAATAATGTATATGCAACAAATACTATGTATAAAATGATTTCTCTTTAATTCTAATATAATCAACAAAAAGAGACCACCTTATAGATGATCTCTTTTTCATAATACTACTTCCATCCGAACTATCACTCTATATTATTCGCTAATATTAAACCAACCTGGTGAGTTTTTAAGAATAGTTACCAATTTTTCTGGAAGTTGAATACGGGACAGATTTAATTCGGAAGTAATCTCTGATTCGCGTCCGCTTTCTACTTTCTCCACCCAATCAGGATTCATAATTATTGTATGTCCAAGCGCAATCAATGGTAATCCTGATTCTACATGTTCAAGAGCTTGATCTGCTGTTGTCACCGAACCTGCTGCTAATACAGGTACTCTGCCGTTTGCTTTTTCCAAAATCAATTCAAGTCTGGTGCGATCATCTTGAGCATCTACTGGCTTGGAGGACAAGTGATCTAAGGAAGCATGAATATAATCCAGATCTTGTTCGACCAGAAAATCGATTAATTGATACGTATCTTGCATACGCAATCCATCGGCTTTGGATGATTCTTCGGGTGACAAGCGATAGCCTACCATGAATGGCTTGGTAGCATATTTTGCTATAACAGATTTGATCTCTTCAATAATAGCTAATGGAAAACGTAGTCGGTTCTCAAGCGTACCGCCCCATTGGTCTGTCCGTTGGTTCGTAGATGGTGACCAGAAGTTTTGAATTAAAAATCCATGTGCTCCATGAATCTCAACTCCGTCGAATCCTGCTTCTATCGCTCTTCTGGTTGTATCTCCAAAAGCTTGAATCATCGAAAGCACTTCTTCATGTGACAATTCTCTTGCTGCTGCGGTTGCTCCAAGAGCTGTACTTTCAGAAGGTAATGCACTTGCACTGACAACATCCAAGTCTGGCAATGCTTTATTACCTGCATGGAAAATCTGTAAAATAGCTGGTGCGCCTCCACTTTGGGTGACTTTCGCTAATTTTTGTAGACTCGGTACAAACTCATCAGCATATCCTGCAAATTCATGTGTAAACCCTTGTCCATTCGGAGTCACATGCGTACATCCTGTAATTACAAGTCCCACACCATTTACACGTTCTTGATAATAGTCCACTTCTTCATCGGAAACGGTAAGATCTTCATTGCTTGCCCATGTGGTCATCGGTGCCATAACCACTCTATTGTTAATGGTGACTCCACTTTTAAAAGTAAACGGTTCAAATAACTTGCTATATTTTGTATTCATATCGGTATCCCTCTTTATGTTATATTTTCTTTACAATACTTATTGTAATTGGTTGACGTAAGGGGAAGTAAAGAAAAATTTTTTATAGCTTTACTAATATTTTTCTAGTTTCCACTTCTGCTTTTATGATATGATCTAGTTACAGTAACTGTAACTAAAAGGTGGAGAAAATAATATGGTCTATACCATGAATTATGTTATCGAAAATGTAAATATTTCTGCGAAAACGCTAAGATTTTATGAAGAGCAAGGCATCTTACCTAATATCTCCCGCGATGAAAAAGGAAGACGAGTCTATACCGAACAAAATATAGATTGGCTTGCTTTTATTCGTTGTCTTCGAGAAACAGGAATGTCTATTGCCAAAATCAAAGAGTATAAAGAGCTTTTTGAAGCAGGTAATTCTACTTTTTTGGAAAGAGAAGAAATGTTAAAGATTCATAAATTAGAAATACAAAAACATATTGAAGAAGAATTAAAACATCTGGAAGAGATCAATTACAAACTAGCGATGTATGATCTGCAGAAAGAAGATATTAAAAACAACCCTGATCATGTTTTCAAATGTCATGGTATGGAAGTAAATATTGTTAATTAATCGAAAAAAGATCATTTTATATTAAGTATTGTGACCTAAAAAAGTGCCCTGCATCCTAACAGTATTGAGTTAGCGTGCAGGGCTATATGTATTTTATTCAAACAACTGCACATTTGGCTCCCGCTTCAACACATGAACGAGCATCGCATGTAGTTGTCCACGATGATGGTAGAAGTGTGCTTGAGTATCCAAAAGCCATTCATACCGGGAATGTGTACCACCCCAGAATGCTGTGGTTTGTTGTAAAAGCTCTGATTCTTCTAGCTCTGCTATCCCTTCTTTGAGAAAAGCATAATGATGTAGTAAACCCTCTGCGATAGCACTTAGATGAGGCGCAGGTTCCGCTTCTTCATAGAAACGATCGATTTCCTCTTCTGTGACACCTTTTCCGATCAGAAAGTCTGCTTTGCAAAGTACAGACATATGCGCAAGCAATTCTCCAATAGACATTTTCTCTGCCGTTGGTCTAACACTCAGATCATCGTCACTCAATGTGTTAATAAGCTTAATTACAGAATCGACAGCCATATCCATCTGCTTAAAAATCCCCTGACAATAGATGTTCATGCGTATCTTCCTCTTTTCTTCCAGCAGAATATTTGAATTTTTTGCAACTGCTCTACTGTATTTTACCTCTTATTATTTCATACTCTTTCTTATTAATCCTCTAGTTATACAGGTCATATGTATAGATTACAGCAATCTCACTATCCTTATTCTACTATGCTCTTCATCATAAAATGCACCGCGAAAAAAAACTTGCATTAGAGTTTACTCGAAGGTATATACTTTGTCTCATGGAAACATTATTAACAATTCGACAAGTAGCTACTGTCACAGGTCTTAGTGTCCACACCCTTCGATATTATGAAAATATCGGACTGTTGTCTTCGATTGATCGCAATGAGCTCGGGTATCGTTGCTATTCTTCAGCAGACTTAACATGGATTCAATTTCTCACCCGTCTTAAAGCAACAGGAATGTCTATTACCAACATGCTTGAAATTGCCGAACTTCGAAGACAAGGTGATTCTACTCTAACAACAAGGAGGATTCTTCTCGAAGAGCATTACGCAGAAGTACAGCAGAAAATGAGAGAATTACAGCACAATATGGATTTACTCGCTGATAAGATCGTTACCTACAAAGGAATGGAACACGATTACCAATCAAAACAATCATCTGCCGAGTAAATATCGTCTGCTTTTCTTCACCATGTCCTCAACCTATCCAGCTAGAATACATTCCCTGCTAGTTCTTATAGGGTGGTTGAGGCTTTGTGATAAAACCAACTAAATCAATTGAATTAGTCAACTAAATTTCGAAAGGATGATTGTGTTGTACTCCAATAAAACATTTTTCACTTATGCGATAGCACTCGGCGTATTTGGGATTACAAATACAGAGTTTGGCATCGTTGGTATTTTGCCAAAAATCGCTGAACATTTTCAAATCAGTGTATCTCAAGCAGGAATGTTAGTGAGCATGTTTGCTTTGATCATTGCTATTTTTGGGCCTTTTATGACTCTTTTACTTTCAAGGTTCAATCGAAAAAGGGTTCTAGTTAGTGTACTTCTTGTATTTACAATCGCTAATATTTTCTCTGCTTTTGCTCCCAGTTATGAAGCTTTGATGATCTTTCGGCTTTTACCTGCTTTTCTACACCCTGTCTATTTTTCTGTCGCTTTTGCAGCTGCGGCAAGCTCTGTACCCAAAGAGCAAAGTGCAATCGCCGTAGGCAAAGTATTTACTGGCTTAACGATAGGTATGGTATTAGGTGTTCCGATCACTGCTTTTATAGGCGACCAGTTTTCACTTGAAACCGCATTTCTATTTTCAGCGGTAATCAATGCGATCGCGCTACTTGGCATTGTGGTCTTTATACCGACTTTACCAGTTGAAACAAAGTTATCTTTTGGCAAACAGTTAACGGTGTTGAGAAAACCACAACTCTGGCTTACGATTGCAACAGCTTGTTTATTTCTAGCTTCTTTATATTCTGTTTATTCTTATTTTGCAGAATATCTTCAAGTCGTAACCGGGATGAGTGGCAAAGTAGTCAGTATTATGTTAATTCTTTTTGGTGCGAGCGGAATCGTTGGCAATATACGAGCAGCTACATATTTAAGTAGAAATATGCTAAAAACCACTATTGTCTATCCTTTTGCACTCGGTATTATTTATATACTGGTCTATTATATGGGCAGTTATGCGATTCCTATGATAATCATTATTCTATTGTGGGGAGCTGTGTTTACCAGTGGTCTAATTGTCAGTCAGACCTGGCTCACTTCAGAAGCCTCCGAAGCGCCGGAATTTGCAAATAGCTTATTTGTCTCGTTTGCTAACTTGGGAGTTACGATTGGAACAACGTCTGGCGGATGGTTTATATCGCAGATCGGAATACATTCGATTACATGGAG
This sequence comes from Paenibacillus kyungheensis, assembly GCF_028606985.1. Classification (NCBI taxonomy): domain Bacteria; kingdom Bacillati; phylum Bacillota; class Bacilli; order Caryophanales; family Paenibacillaceae; genus Paenibacillus; species Paenibacillus kyungheensis. The sequence continues at coordinate 5,211,211 of NZ_CP117416.1, forward strand.
TGGTATTTTATTTCTACTGCTTGCATTGGGCTGTATTGTGATCAAGATCAAGGTTTTTGATTCTAAAAAAAGGTTGCAAATGTCTAGTGAAGTAAGACCATAATCTACTTTATATGTATGTAGGGGCGGATGGATTGAAGAACTAACTACATTTCAATCTGAAATTCTATCGAAAATAGGTAAAATAAAAAGACCACTTCTTGTGCTAGCAGAGAGTGGTCTTTTGTTTGGTTACTGTATAACATAAAAAATCGATCAGCGAAATCTACTGTGCATTTCTTTCGCGAATCGCTTCTTCTGTCTGTGGAATCAGAAAGTCTACCATCATTGCCGCCGTTTCTTGCACTTCTTCGATAAAAGGACGGAAACTCTTATTGTACGTCTGAAATGCAAGTTCTACATCATCTTGATGTTGCTCCAAAGCATCTGCCAAAGCCGCCGCCCCATCGATAGCCAGTGATCCACCCATACCCGCAGCAGGAGAAGCACAATAGCCTGCATCACCAACTAATGCTACCCGACCTTTCGTCCATGATGGCATTTTCATCTGACAAAGCTTATCAAAGTAAAAAGGTGAGGAGTTTTTCACTTCTTCCAGTAGTTCAGGTACACGCCAGTTCATACCGGTAAACTGCTCTACAATAAGCTCACGTTGCTGTTCTTCATTCCGATAATCATAAGTAATTTCATGATCTGAAGAAAAGCATAATACGATATCTGTTTTGCCATTATACGCATTCACCATAACGGTCTTGCCCGGTTCATTGTAGATCTGGGTTGTATTCTCACGAATTAATAGCTTATCTACGATAGTGATAGAGAAATAGGTTTTTAGAAAATGAGAGAACTCTTCTTCTTTTCCAAAACACAATTTGCGGACAATCGAATGGATGCCATCACAGCCAAATACCAAATCATACGAACGTTGTTGTCCGCTTTTGAAAGTGACGTCTACGTTATCATTGTTCTCGGTTAGCGATGTAATGCTTTCGCTAAATACAAACTCTACATCGTCTTTGACAGCGTCGTACATCATACGTAGCAGAATATCTCGTTCTATTTCATATTCGTTATCGTCAAGAGGCTCACGAATTTCTGATTTTTCTGTAATATCATCCGCATTTTTGAATTCAGTTAGTTCCATATGGATCTGATGCTCTCGAATATGTTCGAACAATCCCATGCGCTTGACGATATCTACCGTATTTTCGCGAATATTTACCGGAGTACCGCCTTTTTTGAGACCGCTTGCAACTTCGACAACAGTTACATGATAGCCTCGCTTATTCATCCAATAGGCTGTTGCCAGACCTGCAAAGCTTGCTCCGCTAATCAGAATTCGTTTATTCATGTTGTTTCCTCCAGCTCTTCGCTATAATTTGTAAGCACATGAGATAGCATAGTACAATAATATCAATAGAATATAAAAATTATGGCATATAATAGTTGTCGATACCAATAGTCTACATGCTCTACTTCAAAGCGATTTGCTGTAATAGCTTAAATCGCATGTGTGAATAGCAGAATCATCCTTTAAAAGGCTATAATTATATGCTGCACAATCTCCAAAAGTGGCTAGACTAAACCTAGTTTGATCTCTTTTCAATATTCCTTTGGTAGGACCTTCTGCGATAATACACGCCCGGTGTACTATCCAATCGATATCTTGCGCTTCATCCACCAAATATTCGATAACAGATTCATTATCCTTATGCTGACCGAGAAGACCGGCACGTCTTGCCACTGTATTTTTTAAAATCCAAGTTAGCAAAGGAAGCTTTTCTTTATAAGGACGAGTAAATCCTCCAGCTTGATAAAGGAATTGTTTTACATGTTGTCGCCGCATAGCCGGTATTATTCTTTTCACAAATAACGTGTTGATCGGCTCTTTCTGTTGTTGTTGAGCATCTCCAAGCATACAAATCACCACATCGACATCATGAAGTAGTGCATCTATATCTTGGTCATCCATAATAGAGCCCTGAATTAATTCCAAATGTATATGTTGTTGCTTCATCTTTGACGGGTTTCGTACTAAAGCTTTGACTTTATGTCCATTCGCTAGAGCGATCTTAACAAAATGTTGACCTGTTCGACCTGTTGCACCAAATACTAAAAATGTTGATGGTGAAGCCTCCATAGATCATCCTCCAATATGAATATCATAAACAATGCTAATCATGAATAATACCTGATACATTTTGTACTGATAAAATCAGAATACAGTATGGAGTGTACTCCATAGCAAGGAGAGAAACGGAATTGGTTAAGGAACAGTATTATTCTATGAAGCAAATGGTGCAGTTAACTGGATTATCCAAAGATACATTACGTTATTATGAGCAGATTCGTGTTCTGCAACCTGTTGGCAGAGATACTAACAATTACCGAAAGTATACACAAGCTGATCTGGATTGGCTGAAGATGGTGAAGCTTTTACGAGCCACGGGAATAGGAGTCAACGAATTTATAGATGGACAGCTTGCCAGTACTCAAAAGCGACGCGAATATCTTGAGCAACATCAACTTCAAATTGAGCAAGATATCCAAAAGCTCCATCGTATTCACGATTTTTTAAGTGAAAAAGTATCTTTTCTAAAAATGTTGGAAGATCGAGAAAAGAAAGAGTAGCTTCTTGCAGAGACATGTACGGGTATCGGTAGTACAACTAACATTAGTATGCTAATCATAAAAGAATCCTAGAAGCACCTTCTATATGGCTTTATTCTATTGATGCTACATTGAAAAGATATGGCTCATTTAGAGCAATAAAGAGTTCTACATAACAAAAAGACACTGAGATGTGATGCACCAGTGTCTTTTTGCTGTATAGAGGCTTTTCCATTATCTTATTTTATTGAGGAGCTAGAGCTTATTCACTCTAATCGTATCGCTGTCCGTTAAACCAATTTAATCAATTCTTCCAGTTCGTCTAGTAGACGCTTGGCAAGTTCGAAATTCGTATCTTTTAACGCTAGTTCGATTTTCATTTCAACAGCTTTTTTATTTTGCTCTGCTTCCAGATATCCTTTATTAAAATGACTCGTATAAATCATCTCTTTAAATTCAACCATACTCATTTTTTTAACCGTTTTATCTTCAATAATCAACACATAATCCATACCATTCACAACCGAATAGAAATCATGCGAAATCATCAGAATCGCACCTTTATAGTCTGCTATCGCTTTTTCCAATGCGATCTGCGTATAGGTATCTAAATGGCTTGTCGGTTCATCCAGAAACAATACATTGGCATGACTGGCAGCAACTTTAGCCAATTGAAGCAAGTTCTTCTCTCCACCGGACAAAGAAGCTATCTTCTGATTCAAAATTTCGTCTTCAAAGCCGTACTCTGCAAGGTAGGTGATCACCTCGTCATACGTTTTAAAGCCAGCTTCTATAAATTCTTCAATAATTGTATTGGAATCGGTGAGCATTTCACCTTGAAACTGAGATAAATACGCCATGCTAGCATCAGTCTTGATGTCGATTGCTTCATGATTATTTTTGAAAATATCTCGAAGCAATGTCGTTTTCCCTGTACCGTTCGGACCGATCAGAGCAACTTTATCTTTAGGCTTCATTTTAAAGGTTACATTTTCCAAAAGCAGTTCGTCAAAAGAAACGCTATAATCGCGGACATTAATCGCAAATCTACTCTCGATTTCGTGATCGATATCCAAATGAATATTCGGTTGCTTAATATCTACAAATGGCGCTTTGAGTCGACGTGCTTCGAGTCTTTCGGTAAATCTTACTCTAGCTTTGAGCGCTCTACCACGGGATGCTTCTGAGTTATAGGTAGCGATTTCTCGTAGATTATCGACGATACTTTCATTTCTCTCAATTTCTTCCGCTTCAGCAACCGTCAGTTCTTGCAACTCAACCTTTGTCTGAAGAAGAGAGAAGTTATAATCAATATAACGTCCGTCGAATTCTTGGAGTTCTGTATTTTCAAGGTGGATGATTTTGTTAAAACAATGATTCAATAGATAACGGTTATGCGTAACCACAAGTAACATGCCTTTGTGGGTATTGATGAGTTTTTTCAGTGAATTAAGATTCTCAAAGTCTAAAAACACATCGGGTTCATCCATAATCATCAAGTCTGGACGAGCTAGCATTTCTTTCATTACTTGAATCAGCTTGAATTCACCACCGCTTAAAGAAGTGACATCCAGATCTTTGAGCTTCATCAGGTTGGCTAGATTGAGCTGCTTGTTAATATTATTTTCAAAATTGTCTCCGTCCATCGCATCAAATGCGTCTGAAGCCAATTGATGTCTCTCCATTAATGCATCCATATCAGACGTGGTTGCCATTTCAGCATAAATCGCTGTAATCTCATCTTGAATCTTAATAAATTCTTCTGCGATATATTCAAAAACCGTCATTGGTTTGGTTTTGTCGACTTGCGAGAACTGACTGACATATCCGATTTTACAATCCGGGTCGATCTCTAGCTTGCCTTCGAACAAATACCGTTCAGGATCGGTCAGAATATCGATCAGCGTACTTTTTCCACTACCACTTGTTCCGATAAAAGCACAATGCTGTCCCTCTTCAAGCGTAAATGAAATATAGTTATAAAGTTCTTTTTGCGGAAATGAGAAGGATAAGTTTTCAACTTTTATCATAGTGTTACCTTTCTTTATAGCTAAAATGGTGATAATTGTATAAGAAGTCTTGCCGAATAAGAGTGTCAATTGTGCCACTCCTCAGAGTAACACGGTTTACGGGGAAGTACAATTGATTTGTGGTTTTTGATTGTATTTTATACATCATTAAAATTGAATTACGGGAACATTAAGATATTGAATTGTATTTTAGTTATTTATATAGAAAGAGACCCTTATCTTTACTGAGAGTACAGCTTACTCTATACATCCAAGCCAAACTAACACCCGACTATAACGTGTATATCCACATACAAAATAAAAACCACTCCTAAATACAGAGTGATTTTTTTAAAAAGAATTTCACTTTTATCGTCAGATCGTTCTCTTTGAAGCTAATTACCCGTTTGTATCTAACATTGCCGGCATATTGATTTCTTTGACACAAGAAGCTTTGGACAGATTCATCACGCATTTGACTAAAGAAACCAAATCTTGAAGTGGAATCTGGGTTCCACCATATGTAGACAACACTTTTTCAATTCCATCTTCTAACGGAATTTGAGTTGCAATCTCACCCGGATTTATACAAGTGACACCAATTCCGTATTTCTTCACATGCTCTCTGATCGAATTGCCAATACCACGCAAACCAAACTTAGACGCTGTAAATGAGACTTGTGTGAAATCATTATGCTCCAGACCTGCTGTAGAACCAATTAAGAAAATCTTGGCGTTATCTGACTTTTTCAGATTCGGTAAAAGCTTCTGGATACAGGTAATTGTAGAAGTCACATTGATATTGATAATGTTCGCAATTTCAGCGGGATCATCGTTTTCAAAATTATAATCATCTCTGAACCCTTTGCTCTCCCATATGCCTACATTGTATATCAAGACATCTATAGTAACATCGTTCAGTGTATTCGCAATCAGCGTGCTTGCATCTGGTTTTGCCAAATCAGCTTCAATCCAATGTTTTTCAATACCATCTTCAACATCTAAACTATTAGGATACGTTCTAGAAACCACCCATACACGATCACCTTTTTCGGGTAGTCCGTTAACGAATGCTTCACCTAATCCTTTACTGGCTCCAAAAACAATAAAATTTTTCATAACATACGTATCCTTTCGATATCATTTTTTATAGCTTATGCTTAAACATCATTTTACCCATTTACATATCGCGAAGCAACGAAGCATCTAAATACGCTTTTCCCAAATATCCACTACAGAGCACAGGACGTGCAAGGATTTCATATGTTTTTGGATACTCTGGTGCTTCTTCAGACCAGACTTCAAATGAATCGAACTCTTCCTTCGAAATCTGATGATACTCCGCAGTGTCTGTGATACCTGTTAACATCTCAAATACATAAATATCATCGCCAAATTTCCCTACAGACTGGTATTGCCCTGTTTTCATACGTATATAGTCGGTGTATCGGATACTCATCGTTTTCACCCATTCTTTAATTAAATAGCAGTATAGGATATACGTACCCCATATTTTAGTAGGTATTATACACTGATTTAGTTTACGCATACAAATGAACACAACATTACTACAATATCAGTGGTTGTACTTGGATAAGTATTTATATCAATCTTCCACCAACGAATGAATGTTTACTTACATCTATCCTTATGCAAGATACTTATTCCACCGTACACAAAATAAAACTGCGCTATGGATGCGCAGTTTTACGGATTATTTTGGCGTAGCAGTTGTAAATCCTTGTTGTCGCCGCAACCTCATTCTAGAAATCACGACTTCTATGACGATCAGATTAGGAATCCAACAAAGCCAGGCGACAGCCCGAAACGCCGCCTCGAAATCGCCAAGCAGAAAAATCAACGGTGCTAACAAGATTCGAAGCGTAACCGCCGAAAACGTCAGTGCATAACTGCGAAGCATCCATACTTTATGAGCTTGGATGTCTTTAACCAGAATTTTTCTCGTTGCCATAAACGTAGTCGCCACCCAGAGTACATCGAGCGACATGAACCCAAGCGAGGAAATCCAACCTCCTGTCGCAAAAATAGATAAATACACATTCACGATCCCACTCACTGTAATCGAAAGAACATATCCATAACCCATTAGGCGATGCCAACGTTTTCTGCCATTAGTTGGCTTTATAAATAGTTGAAAGGGTCCTATAATCAAAGCAAATATCGCGGTAAAAATATGGGTGTATAGTACGTATATCCATGGTTGCAGTTCAAAATTCGGTTTTTGCAATTTGAACGAGACAAGCCCAGCATTACTAGCGTTGAGAAAGCCATACTGAACAATGGCATATCCGGCAATCGAAATTGCGAGAATGAACACAAGTCCCCTAATTATTTTATTTCCCATATGAATGCCCCTCCTCTGTTGTTGTATGCCAATCCAGCCTGTCGCTCCTGTAACTAATACACGCATTTTCAAAAAGCTTCTTTCCTATCGGTAGGATATTTACTCTAAGTATAGGGGATTGAATACTGTGGTCTTTGCCTTTTCTGTCGGAGTCCTTGCCTAATTCAACAGATTCCGTCACTTCATAAAGAAAAATCCGCTAGGCTCCATGCCCGCGGAAATTAAAAATAAGTTTACGTATGCGTTTCACTTCAACTGCTGCTGTTCCTGGCGCTGCCTTGTGATATCTCTAGGCTAAAGGGGCTGTTTGTTATCAGCATAATAGTTCTAGCATGTTTTACAGTCGCTATCTGTACGACAATCCTCAACAGTTTGCTTTACTTATGATACGGCTCCCCGCGATTAATCTTCACCGCCCGATACACCTGCTCCACGAGCACCAACCTCATCAACTGATGCGGTAACGTCATCCGTCCAAAGCATAACTTCTGTTGCGCTCGCTTCAGTACCTCATCCCCAAGCCCATGACTTCCACCGATCACAAACACCACATGACTGCTACCATACGTCCCTAACCGATCCAGTTCACTCGCTAGATCTTCTGAACTCCATAGCTTCCCATCTAGTGTCAACGCAATTACATGTGCATCTGGCTTGATCTGAGCCAGTATCCGTTCGCCTTCTTTGTCTTTGACGATCCGTACTTCTGCATCGCTTAACGTATCCGGTGCTTTCTCGTCGTTCACTTCAATCGTCTGGAATTTGATGTACGGCGTTAATCTTTTGCTATATTCGGCGATTCCTTGTACTAGATATTTTTCTTTTAATTTGCCGACCCCAATAATCTGTATATGCATAACGTTCTCCTTCGTCTATCCTTTGGCTGATCGTGAGCCTATTACTTTTAAGTGTACACTATCTAGCCTTGGGCAAGCATCCCCCTTAAGAAATAGACATTGCGGGTACAAGCGTTTCCCACTGTTCTTTGTTCACCTTTCCAGTGAAGCGATACACCGGTTGGTAATATCCTTTCGAATCATAGTTATATGCAAGCTCATATTTCTCAACGGTTAGCACGTCGCCTTTCTTCAGATGATTATACATATAGAAATCCCCTTGAAGGATGTACGCATATGCTTGTGCCGGACTTATTACGTCTACTTTACGTACATACTCATTCTTATTCATCGCATCAAATAAATCACGAGGCGCCTGCTGATCATCAGCAGAAGGTATAATCATAATCATGCCGTCGGCAAAATCCTTTTCGTCCTTTGCAACAGCACCCACTGATTTTTGGATATCCCATCTCAGTGTATCCTCGTTCTGTATGCTAAATACGGTATCAGCAGGTAACATATCATTGTCTAGCATCCATTTTTCGTAGAACTCTCTTTGCGTTGTTAGTTCTTCCTTAGTGAGCTTAACCTCTTCACCACTCGCATTATACAACTGCCATACACCATCCTGCACGTTATAGTTGAACGTATACGAGTTGCTGTTATTATCGGTAAATGACCATATTCGATTCATTCCATCCACTCGTTTTCCTTGCTTCTGCTGAAGATGGAAAGATGGTTGAATAAGCGCAGTTATATGCTTGCCATACTCCAGATTATAAATCCTATGATTAACATAGAGTGAAACTGGCTCCGCCTTCTCTGGAAGCTTGGTAGCTATATTAACTTCGACCCCATCCATATTCTGCTTGATTGCTGGTCGAATTGAGAGATTACCCAACTCTTTTGCCTGATAGACAGCTAACGCACCGGTAAACAATAGAACAAACGCTATGGGAATGCACAGCGCAAGCCCTGTCGATTTGAAGTCTAGCTTTCGCTGATTCACACTGTTTAGAATAGCCTGCATGATCAAGTAGCCTGCTATACTGCCTAGTGTGTTGTGCAAAATATCGTCTAACTCAAAAATACCCCTTTTGCTAAGCACCTGAGTCAGCTCAATACCAATAGTTACGATTAGAGAAATCACTAGTACAGGAGTAAAACGCCGCGTTCGAATGCTCAGCAGTGGCAATAAAAAACCAAGTGGCATAAACATCATCATATTAAAAATAATAAGTTGAAGCTCGCTGAGAGACCATTGATTCCACGCACTCAGATAGCCGCTAAACAGTCGAAAATTCACCCACCCCTCAAAGTTTTCCCCTCTGCTGAATGTAGTTAACATCATAACCAGACCAAACCACATAATGAGCAAATAACCTGCTGTAAACTGTGTGACCGAGAACTTTCTCTTGCCACCTCTTTTTCGATATAAAACATAAAAAAAGAAGGTAACGCCTAAAAGCACTAACGCTATAATGATTACCTTTGGTAGAAGTGGTAACAGCGCGCCAAGTATTCCTTGAATATCCATGTGTGTACTCCCTTCATTTTGGCTGTATGAATAATACGTTTTGCCACAAGGAAGACACTGCTTACTCGTATTTTGTAACAACATATACAAAAAATGACTAGATACTTCCGTACTACCGTGATCACAGCTAGCGATCCAGTACGGTAGCTGGTAATCTTTATTTTGAAAAATGAAGTATACACGTAAGTAAATTCATCTAGAGCAACTTCAATTCATATCCAAAATAAAAAAAGCCTATTCCGCAAAGAATAAGGCTTCTAATTTCGAACATTTCAGAGCTGTATAGTCTGTTGATGATACAAAGCGAAGATTTCAATCCGTAAAATGGATTCATGTTTCTGATATTAGTAAATTTATTTTAGTTTAGTTAAAGTTGTACTGTTAATCATCTTCATGGGGCATTTGGGCTCTATACAAAATGTCGTACTTAAGACTTTCTAATACAAGAAACAATACTTATAATCATTAATCATTTGTATACGCATAACGTTTTCCTTTAGATATCCTTTTGCTACTTATATGTATAGGCTCATTATTCTACTCATCTGAATACTCTGATAAATTGAAAACTCCCCGCACGCTAACTGTATCTCAGTCGGCATGCAGGGAGCACTTATGAAGCCATCTTTTCTTTTATCGGCATTTAGTAATAGGTTGTGAATACCTTTTTAAAATAATAATGGATTTATTTCCTTTTTGTTCCATATAACTATTTTAATGCTTTGACGACTAATGCAGCATATGCACGCGCACCCGATGGATTCAAATGGACACCGTCTGGAGCAAAGTATGAATCTTGTCCAGCACTGGCGGAATACCAGTCGATAATCGTAATGCGTGAATCTTCTGCGGCGGCATCGCTAAGTGCCTGATTGACTACACTTTCCCATGGGCGAGGAACACGTGTATTCACTACAATAATTTTCTTCACACTATCGCTTTTCAGATCAGCGAGCAGATCGTCTAATTGCTCTTTGGTAAATGATCCATTCGTTCCAAGTTCTAAGATCACTTTGTGACCCAGTTGTCCGTTACGTGAAAGCTGTTGGACGACTCCAGATGCTTCGGTTAACTGTCTGCCAATTTTGCCATCGATTACAATACCTGGCATCGCTTCGCTCAAATAAGGAGCGACATCTAACATCACAGAATCGCCGATTGCGCTGATGCCTTTGCCAGAAATGGTATCGACTTCTGTCGTTTTAACCGGTTCTTTATGCGTAGAATTTGATTTTTTTTCTTCAGTACCTGTTTTACTAGTTTCTGTTGTTGGTTGCTTACTTTCTGGTGAATCTTCTGTAGTTGCTGTTGAACTTTCTTTGGACGGATCGGTTGAATCTCCTGCAGTGGATGATTCTGGATTGGTATGATCCGTTGTTGCTGGATGAGAAGATACATTTTTAGGCGCAGGTGTGATCACCGTTGCTGAAGGTTGCGCTGCATGTTGTGCGATAGCCGTATCTTCATTATTAGAAATAAGATGACTGATTGCTGTTGAAGCCAGTACGAATACAACCAAAATGACAGCTCCATGCAACCAGACTCTAGATCCCATATGCTGTAACCGATATTTGAGACGAATACTGCGGAAGCCGTTGTATCGAATCGGTTGTTCTATATATCGCCACGATAACTCTGCAAGGGCTAGACTGACGGCTACTTGTACAATACTTTTGATAATCGAAGGTTCTGTTGTACTGATCTGTGAAGTCGAGAGTGTGATCACCGGGAAATGCCACAGATACAGTCCATAAGATCTTTTGCCTAACCAGCGTAAAGACTTGCAACCGAGCACAATCGCAAGGCGACTTGCTGGATGAGCCAATGTGGCAATCAGCAGTGCTGTGATGATGGCGATAAGCACCATTCCACCACGATATAGAAATGGCTGATATTCATTCGTATGCCAGATCATCCAGCCCAGTACGAATAACGTCCCGACACCGACAACATCTAGTACGGTACGTGCTTGAGAAGAGACGCGAGCTTTGAGCTTGGCACTTGGCCATACAATCGCAAGCGCCGCTCCGATCAATAGTGCAAAGATACGTGTATCTGTTCCATAGTAGACACGACTAGGATCGCTACCCGGTTCATATAATACAGCCATTAACAGTGCTGAGATTGCAGCTAGACTCAGAATCCAACCTGCTAGATTAACACGTTTCGGTAGGAATTTCAGCCCTAATGCAAGTAGCAATGGCCAGATTAGATAGAATTGTTCTTCGACAGCCAGCGACCACAGATGACCGAGTGGTGAAGCCGGGCCGAAGCTTTCAAAATACGATACTTTATGGAAAATAAACCACCAGTTGCTGACATAAAATAATGCCGCAGGTACATCTCCCATCAGTGCTGGCAGACGTGAATGATCTACGACCAGACACCATAACACGACCAAGATGATCATTGCGAACATAGCAGGTAATAAGCGTCTTGCGCGTCTAATCCAGAAGTCGACTAGATCGAATCGATGATGACGTTCCCATTGCCCTGCAAGAATATCTGTGATGAGATAACCGGATAATACAAAAAATATACCGACACCTAGTAATCCACCGGGCGCCCAATCTATATTAAGGTGATACAATACTACTGCCATGACAGCAAAAGCACGTAACCCATCCAGTCCTGACATGTAACGGTGCTGTTGAAGCGGTTTAGACATGACGTAACCGCCCCTTATGTAAAAGTGCCCAGATGTTATTCATTTCTTCTACCCTTTCTGTACATGTTCCTCATTTATTTACCCATTTTCTATTCTTTTATTATATAGAAGTACGCTATTCAGAGAATCTCAGCAAAGTTAAAAAATAATGACAGTAACGTCAAAATATAAAATGTTATGCCTCATATAAAAAGCACATACATTCTGTTCAGACCAAAGGAAATAAGGAACCGCGCTTACGGTTCCTCCCCCTTTTGATCCGTTCATGATCTGTACGTGCTGGTTAGAATGCCTGTTAGTTATAAATTCATGATTACATTCACTTTATTTCTCTCTATACAACGCCATTTCATGAATACCTAAGTCACTGTATAATAGTTGCGATCTTGTTACCTGCTCTGGTTAGACCACCAAAAATTCAGCATGTTGTTCGCAATAACTACATTTTGCAGGCGGGTCCCAGTCCGAAAATTCGGTCTCTTTTAGATCGACAACATCCGGTGCTTCTTCCAATTCATCTACGAATTCTTCCAATGCTTTTTCAATGTGTTCTTTACATACGACATACATCAATAGGGTCAAGCTCCTTTACTGGTTCAATATCTATATCGGCAAGTAGATCAATCAGGCTTGGACAGAAGTTGAAGAGTAATATCCTTCTTCACGCCATCCCGATAATAGGTGATCTCAAGCGAATCACCGACCTTCTTATGATTATACAAATACTTGCGTAAATCAAGTGTAGAAGTGATTTTTTGTTGATCCAACTGCACGATAATATCATCGGCAAGTATCCCTGCTTCTTTGGCAGGTCCACTAGCTTCGACGACAATAATACCGTCGGTTACCCCTTTCGGTAACTCTGGCTTTTTGTAATCTTTTTCTTGTTCATCGAACAAACGATATGCATTTTTATTATCAAAGTCTGTTGTATATACGCCCAGGTATGGACGGCTAATTTTACCATTTTTAATCAAAAGATCGACATTCTTCATGACTTCATTGATCGGAATTGCAAATCCCAGTCCTTCGACACCGGTATCCGAGATTTTCATCGTATTGATGCCGATCACTTGTCCGTTCAAATTGACCAATGCTCCGCCACTATTGCCTTCATTGATCGCGGCATCGGTCTGAATCACATTTTGTTCCCAATCATACGTACCGTCTTGATTAAGCGATACTGGAATCAGACGATTGTTGTAGCTAATAATTCCTGATGTCATCGTACCATTAAATCCTAGTGGATTGCCAATAGCCATCACAGTCTCGCCTAATTGAAGCTGATCCGAGTTGCCTAATTGAGCGATCGTATCGATATTTTTACTGCTAATCGACAGCACAGCAATATCGCTTATAAAGTCTGTACCTACAACAGTCGCGGCTAATGTGGTTCCATCGCTTAGCACTGTTTTGACTTGATCTGCGTCTTGAATGACATGATTATTCGTGACGATATAAGCTTTACTGCCTTCTTTGCGGAAAATAACTCCTGATCCAAGTGCAGACTCATTCAATGTAGACGACTCATCTTGATAATTCACAATACTCACCATCGCCGGACGCACTTCATTCGCGACATGAATTAACTGTTCATATGGATTACCGTCTGTTTGTTGAGTCGTCGTAGGAACGATACTGCTAGCGACAACAGAAGAAGAGGAGCTGCTGCTATACCATCCGAATAAGCTAATGATCGCTATTACTGTTACTGCACTACTGATCGAGCTAATCGCTATTACTTTGATCGTAGAAGACGATCTGGAACGTCCAGCTAAGGAACGATTTCGATAAGATGAAAATGGCACAGACATTTTACGTTTGGATCGCCGTGATACTTTGGTGTTGTAGAAATCATCATCAAATAAGCTCATGCTGATCGCCCCTTTGCTTGTCTATGCTAATCAGATTAATTATATGATTTCAATTTTACCAAAAATAACCATTTTCTGAAACTGAATTTATTTGTCGCTTATAATATCCCATGGTGTTGGACGATCATAATATGTTTCACATAGCTTAAATTCGTGATCTTTATAAAAGCAGCCTCTACTCTCCATCGCATCACGTACTGTTAGCTTGGCAAGTTCCATCATATTGTGATCTCGACTCAAGTGAGCAAGATAAGTACGCTTGGTTTTGCGTGTAAGTAGTTCACTTAATGCTTCGCCTGCTGCATCATTCGATAAGTGACCGATATCGCTAAGAATCCGTCGTTTGGTATTCCATGGATATCTGCCCATCCGTAGCATTTCAATATCGTGATTCGCTTCAAGCACTAATACATCAGAACCAGCAATACTTTGCATGACTTTATCGCTTACATATCCAAGATCAGTAGCTAGACTTAACTTTTCATCTCCATCTGTAAAAAAATAACCTACAGGCTCTGCCGCATCATGCGAGATCCCGAACGATTCAATTCGCATCGAACCGAATGTAAGATGATCGCCTGTTTGCATAATTTGCTTTTGCTCTGGTGACAATTTGCCGATCGAACGTTCCATCGCGCCCCATGTTTTTTCATTTGCATAGATCGGTAATTCGTATTTTCGAGCAACAGCTCCTAATCCTTTAATATGATCAGAATGTTCATGTGTAATCAGAATCCCATGAATCTGTTCACCGGTAAGATCGCGTTCTTGTAATAATTCACCGATTCGACGTGCACTCAATCCAGCATCGATCAGGATGGTTGCATCTTTATTTTGAACAATAGTCGCATTGCCTGTTGATCCACTTGATAAGACTGTAAACTGTATTCCCATGTGTCTACTCTACTCCTTATTTTCTGCCGCTGGAGGAACAATCACTTCTCCATTTATTGCTTGTACATAATAAAAAGCTCCACTATCTAGAGCAATACGCCATACCGGTACAGCGAGCTGATGCGTACTGTCCAGTGTCTGCCCGTAAAAGCCGAGCGCTATATCTTTCACTACCGAACTTTCGGGTATTTCTTTTTCAATTAAGCTTCCAAGAGCATTCGATGCAGAGATAATTTCTTGCTTCGGTTGATCTTGATTGGCACTTACTGTCCATTGAGGCTCTGTATACGAAGTAATCTTCTGATTACTATAATACAACTGTAAATTCATATTAAATAGAGGAAGATCACTATTAATAAGCGGATGAAGCATAAATACACTTTCTTCGCTCACTAACGGATCATACCGATAATTTTCGATATCAGGAATTTCGTCTGCTAATTGATTACGTAATTCGTCTTCATTAAAGATTAATTGACTATCGACAGAGCTTTTCAGCTTAATCGGAGTCTCTATAACATCTTGTCCGTTATACTGGTAAATGATTTTGGACAAAATAGGTGTATCTCTTGGAATCTGTGCGGTGACCTGAATATGTTTCTCTTCCATCGCTTGCTGCGCGTTATCGCTTAAAGAGGTAAAGTCCAGATTGGATTGGGCTTGATCACGTACATCCACCCACAACTGGTATCCCAGTAAAACGTTTAGCAATAAAAAAGCACAGATCAGTACGCTTTTTGCTCTTCCCCAATCCATCGTGGACCTCCCAAATCATGTTCATTTTTTCATGCTTGTATTCGTATTGCTTGAGTTCAGTACAATACTTTTGCCATCTTGCAATTTAACCATCCATACCGGACTCAGCACAATCACTCCATTACCAAGTGTAGGACGATATGCTGGATAAATATTACGAATCATCTGATCAGCAGGAATCTGCGCTTTGATCAAGTTCTGTAATGCTTTGCCGCCCGGTAATGAGATCACTTTGGCTCGTGTAATATTCGATTCATTGATTGGCGGATTGTTAGCACCGGTATACAACATCGAACGTTCATAAGAAGATACTGTTCCATGCTCCATTACAAGCTTCATATAGCCGAATTTTAATTTGTCGGTATCTACAATCGGATACGACTGAATATACTGGCGGAAAATAAACTCTTTATCATCATTTGTGTTATTATCCATCATCAGCATATAGGATCCCGGCCATCCACCATGTTGATTAACAAAATCGATCGCAGATAATACATTATCCGAAACATTGTTCGTTCCTGTTGTTGGTGCTGTCGGATCGGTATAGGTCATCCATTTCTGCTTGGTATCGACCTGTAGACTGCGCTTGCTATCGGTATAAATTTCGGTTCCATTTTCTTCATTAATATTACGGGTTGCTCCTGGATCAAAAAACAGATTACGCTGCATCTGTTCTGTTGTATACATTTCAAGCTTGAGTGTCAGTGATTGAATATTCAGCGCTGTCTGCGGAATATAATAACCGTCTGTTTGATAAAGGTAATTGATCGAATCTGTACTCATTATCATCATCTGCTGAATATCTGTATTCGTCCATGCCATATCTGTGGCTTCATAGACTACATCTCCACTAGCACTAAAAAAGAAAGCGCGTGGTTTGGTACTGTTCGTTGTGTTATAGATCCAGATTCGGTTAACAGTATCGCCTTCAAATAATGAGTCTGGGCTAATATCCAATGTGCGTTCCAACAGACTTACAGGGATTCCGCTACTGAATGTCATTTCTAACCCGGCATCATTACGAATTTCATTCCAATTAACCGTCTGCACTGATAATCGTCTAAACTGACTAAAATTGCTACCTTTTAGACGGCTATAAATCGCATTGTAATTCGATGATGCCGGATAGAATACCGTGTGTTTATTATTTTTAAGATGCACAATCATCTGATCTGGAAAAATAGTATTTTCAATCGTAGTCCGTGGACCCATATCTTCAGTCTGCACATAACTAGCTTCCGAATTAGCCACCGAATCTGCTCCAGGCATCCGGTAAATCAGGTAATAACTCTGTACCAAACTGACTACGATTAAGCCTACAAGTAAGATGGATTTGATATTTTCTCTCAATGTACTCCATCTCCTTCTTCATGCAAAGGTAGCGTAACAGTGACTTTGGTCCATTGTCCGAACTCTGATTCAAGGGAAATATGACCTTCATGAGCAAGCACCATTTCCCGGGCAATAGAAAGCCCTAATCCGGTTCCTCCCATATTGCGAGAACGTGCTTTGTCTACTCGATAAAAGCGTTCGAATATCCGATCCAAGTCTTGCTTAGGAATCCCGATGCCTGTATCGGTAACCGTTATCGCAACCATACCATCTTCTGTACTATAAGCACCCAGTGTCACTTTACCACCATCCGGTGTGTATTTTAACGAATTAGAGACTAGATTATCGAGTACTTGATCCATATGATCTCGATCTATCCATACACTACCAACATCAATATCGAGATCGGTAGCCGATTGAATATCTTTTTGCTGCATTTGTACAGAAAAGCGATCAATCGTATCTTCTAACAGTTCTCGCACATCCGTACGTTGCTTGCGTAACATCGCTTCGCTAGAATCTAAGCGTGATAAATGAAGCAAGTCAGTGACTAGCCGAATCATACGTTGCGTTTCATTTTGGATTACACCGATAAATCGTTCTGCCAGCGCACGTTCTTCTAGCGCTCCATCTTCCAATGCTTCCGTGTAACTTTTAATCGTAGTCAGCGGAGTACGTAATTCATGCGATACATTAGCTACGAATTCACGCCGAGCGCCTTCTAACTTTTCTTGCTCTGTTACATCTTGCAATACGGCAATAATACCAGTAATGCTTTCTTTACGGCGATGGATCGGGCTAAAGGTAACACGTACAATCGAAGAATTACCTTCATATTCCTCGCCTAATTTGAGCACTGTACGGCGAAGTGTGCCGTTTAACAATTTGGTACGTTCATTTTCAGGCAGGTGCAAAAGGTCTGCTAACTCTTTACCTACAATCTCTTCTTCACTAACATTCATCATCGTTCCAGCGACTCGATTAAGTAAAATAACGCGACCTTGTTCGTCTGTAGCTACAACGCCATCACTCATATTTTTCAATATCGAAGCCAGTTTATCTTTTTCTTCTTCATTCTGCGCAAGTGCATCTCGCAGACGACTGGTCATATAATTAAATGCTTCACTTAGCTGACCGATCTCATCATCGCTATAGACGGTCATCTGATGATCAAAATTCCCCTCTGCTACTTCTTTGGCTCGGCGGGTCATTTCTTTGATCGGTTGTGTGATCGTATGTGCTAGAATCACTCCAAGCACAGCTGTTAAAGCGAGCGCAATCAGAATACCGGATAAGAAAATACCATTGATACGCTTCATCGTGCTGTACAATTCTTTCATAGAAGCAACAATATAGACAGCACCTACTGTTTTGCCACCGCTAATTACTGGCTTGGCAACAACACGCTTGCGCTCTCCTGTCTCATCAATAATATATTCTTCATTATCGCTTATTCCTTGTAATGCACGACTAACTACGGTTTGCGTATTACGACGACCTTCCAGATCGGCACCTGATTGTAAGGAGGAAATAACGACCCGACCACTGATATCAAGTACCTGAATTTCTTGAATCTCTGTGCCGCTCATATTGTATAGATTATCAACCATCAATTTTAGATCATTGATCGCATTAGAACCTGCTTCACCACTACCCGACCATTTATCTGCTGCAAGTACCGATAGCAATTCAGCACGTTCTTGTAGATCCTGTGTAAAATTACTGGTTAACGAGTTTTTCATCGCGCTCACAAAATAGACGCCAATCAACTGCATCGCAATCAAAATAAGCAGTACATAAATAATAATCAGCCGTGCTTGAATCGTACGGCTGAACCCTGGAAGCAACGGAAATCTGCGCTTCACGTTATAGTCCTCCTGATTTTGGACTACGCATCATATAACCAAGACCACGACGCGTTAAAATGTATTCGGGCTTACTGGGATCGTCTTCAATCTTTTCACGTAATCGACGAATTGTAACATCGACTGTACGAACATCTCCAAAATATTCGAATCCCCAAACAGCTTGAAGCAAATGCTCACGCGTCATGACGCGACCTGCATTTTTCGCCATATAATACACCAATTCATACTCTCGGTGTGTCAGATCAAGCGGTTGATTTTCTTTATAGACCATATACATATCTGTATCAATAAATAGCTCTAACAATCGAAGCCCTTTTTTCTCTTCTTCTTTGGCAGCTGGTGCAGTTGGTACTGCTGTTAATTTCTGCTGACGACGAATCTGTGCTTTGACACGTGCTAACAATTCGCGTGTACTAAATGGCTTGGTGACATAATCATCTGCGCCGAGTTCCAATCCCAACACTTTATCAATCTCAGCATCTTTAGCAGTTAACATAATAATAGGCATATGCATACGTGTACGTATTTCACGGCATACATCCATCCCGTCTTTTCCTGGCAACATCAGATCCAATAAGATTAAGTCCGGTTCTTCTGCAAATGCTAATTCAACAGCCGTTACTCCATCAAATGCACAGATGACTTCATAACCTTCTTTTTCCAAATTAAATTTCAATATATCTGCGATCGGTTGTTCATCATCGACAACCAGAATTTTCCCTTGCATCTGTATTATTCACCCCATGCCTGCCTGTTATGGTTTTATTTTAACATATCCCTTTACTCCACGACATCATCAGTACTATGCAATTTCAATAGATATATACAAAAATACAGCTTCTATATCAAAAGTATATAGAAGCTGTATAGAATTCTACTATTCGATTTATGGTAAGTATCCTAGTGGATTCTGAATCGCACCACCACTGTGTACTTCAAAGTGTAAATGAGTTCCTGTGGAATGCCCTGTATTGCCCATTACACCGATATGTTGTCCTTGCTCGACAATAGCGCCTGTACTG
The DNA here is from genome assembly GCF_028606985.1 of Paenibacillus kyungheensis. Lineage (NCBI taxonomy): Bacteria > Bacillati > Bacillota > Bacilli > Caryophanales > Paenibacillaceae > Paenibacillus > Paenibacillus kyungheensis. Next base: position 5,230,988 of record NZ_CP117416.1, read on the forward strand.
GTATCAATCTGGCTTAAATGTCCGTATAACGTCTCATAGCCATTGTTATGATTAATAATAATGACATTACCATAACCGGTCATTGTTCCTGCATAGCTGACGACACCATCATCTGCTGCCATAACAGAAGAACTGCCGACAAGATCGATCCCTTTATGTGTTTTGCCCCATCGTTGTCCAAAAGGACTGGTTACACTTGCTCCAGATACCGGCCAGATAAAATTACCTGATCCTTCCCCTTGTACTACTTTGGTTCCTTTAATGATTACTTTAGGTGATGATTTCTTCGTCACCTCTTGACCTAACCATTCTTCACGTAACATCTGACCATTTTGTTTGGTTACCCGATAATCGATCCGTTTAAGTCCTGTACTTCCTTGAGCTACCACTTTGGACTCACCTTCACGCATACTATCGCTTTTCCGAATCTCTACAGAAGGTTCTGTCACAATCTGCTCGGAATAATCTTCAAATGTAGTGACTGTAATCGGCGGTTGCGGAACCGTTAATGTTAATTCATCACCGATCTGCATCGCCATTTCATCAATTTTGGGATTATTCGCAAAAATCTCTTCTTGAGTAATATCATGATCTGATGCTATCGAGCTGATCGTATCACCTTCACGTACCACATAAGTTGTTGGTGATTCTACACCTGTTGTCATGACTTTCGCTAACTGTGTACTGCTTAACAATTTATTAGGATTGGCTTTGATTTCACCAGTAGATACTTTTTGCTTTAATGTCACCGATTCTAAGCCTGTGACTTGTTTTGGATAAGCTTTAGTAGATGTTTTGGTAGAAGCTTTAGCCGATTCTGCTTTTTTCGTATACTTTTCTTTCACTTGTTCTAGAGCGGCATCGATCACTTTCTGGTCTTTAACAATGCCGATCACTTTGCCATCGACATTCACTTCTACACTTTTAGCATAGGCAGTAAGCATACCATCCAGTGTTTTGAGTGTGTTTGCAGAATTGACCTGTGCTTTGTAAGCACGTTCTTCTGTAGTTGTAATGCCATTGGTATTCAGTACCATCGTCGCTTTTGGATACTTCTTCTGATATGCTGCCCGCTTCGTTGTAAATAACTGCTGTAATTCTTCCTTATGCAAAATCGTACCGATAGCCTGTCCTTTGACAGATACCACATAATAAGGAATCGTATTTGCTGTTACATAATGATTGCCTGCCCAAATAAGCCCGCCAACTACTACCAGACCTCCAGCAGCAATCATCAGACGACGACGCATTTTATTTTTCCCCTTGCGGATCGAATCGACTGTAATGGTATACCATGCTGATGGCGTCTCTGATTGATCGGTTGATTGCTGTTCGTTCTGCACTTCTAACTGTGGATCACGCGACTGATCTTGCTTGGGCGTGTTCCCCATCCCCAGTTTGCTTCTAAACCCTTTCATGACCGTCTCCTTTTATCCTTATCCCTATTCATGGTTAGATACGTTATTAGTGAAGTTCAGTTAATTGTTATAGTTATAAGTAGTAATTATTAAAAATTGTCATCTAAAAGTGTCAAAAAATTAACCTTTTCTACTCCCCGTTTACTTTACCATAATCTCGACAAAATTTTCAACTTTACTGTTCATTAACATTTGTTTGCTGATGGATAGGAATCACAGTACGACAAAAAAGGCACCCTCGCGGATGCCTTTTCTATTTTATTTCTATTAATTATGATTTCTATAAGTGACTTACTATAATAGTAGCTAATAATTACAGATAGATCGGTGCTACTTGATTTGTCTGCTCACGATTACGTCCTACAGAGAAGATAGCAATCGGAATACCAGTCAATTCAGAGACACGAGTAACATAATTGCGTGTTGTTTCTGGCAATTCGTCCAATGTCTTCACGCCAGTAATATCTTCGCTCCAACCTGGCATTTCTTCATAGACTGCTTCACATTCAGCAAGCATTTTGAGACTTGCAGGGTAGTGAGTAATAAACTCGCCTTTGTATTTGTAGCCAGTACAGATTTTGACTGTATCCAGACCTGTTAATACATCTAAAGAGTTCAAAGACAATCCAGTAATACCACTTACACGACGTGCATGACGAACTACAACACTATCGAACCAGCCTACACGACGTGGACGACCAGTTACTGTACCGTATTCATGACCTTTTTCGCGGATAGTATCACCTGTTGTATCTAACAATTCAGTAGGGAAAGGACCATCACCCACACGAGTTGTGTATGCTTTCGCTACACCAATAACTTGTTGGATTTTGGAAGGACCTACTCCAGAACCGATACATACTCCACCAGCAGAAGGATTAGACGAAGTCACAAATGGATATGTACCTTGGTCGATATCCAACATTACACCTTGTGCGCCTTCAAAAAGAACACGTTTGCCAGCATCGATCGCATCATTCAACACAACAGATGTATCTTGTACATACTGACGAAGAATTTCAGCATAACCTAAGTAATCTTTCAAAATTTCTTCTACATCTACAGGCTCGCCGCCATAGACTTGTGTAATCACTTGATTTTTTTCTTTTACTTGATGACGCAATTTAATTTCAAATTCTTCCGGGTCCATCAGATCAGCAATACGAATACCCGAACGAGCTGTTTTGTCCATATAACAAGGGCCAATCCCTTTACGTGTAGTACCGATTTTGTTAGGACCTTTGCGATCTTCTTCCAAAATATCCAATACCATGTGGTACGGCATAATTACGTGAGCGCGATCGCTAATCGTTAAGTTTTTGGTAGTGAAGCCATTGTCATGCACATAGTTAATTTCATCGATCAATGCGGATGGATTAATAACCATACCGTTACCGATTACACAAGCTTTATCTTCGTAAAATATTCCAGAAGGAATCATAGTTAATTTGAATTTTTTCTCATTAATTAGGATAGTATGACCTGCATTGTTACCACCTTGGTAACGTGCAACAAGATCAGCACTCTCCGAAAGATAGTCTGTAATTTTACCTTTTCCTTCGTCTCCCCATTGCGTTCCCACAACGACTACAGTTGACATGAAATCATTCCTCCGTAGGTGTTTTTATACACCGTGAATTTGAGCTGTCCGTTGCAAAAAACAACTGATCAACAGCGAATATATTGCAAACAGCCAGACAGCATGAAAACTTCCTTGCGAGGAACGGTCAGACGTGTGCAAATCATAATGATCCGTTTCGCAGCGGAAGGGCATAGCAGTGCTGTAACGCAAAGACTTACTAAAGCAATGTAAGCTTTTCAACACCATTATCAGTGTAACAGGCTGCTTTTTTAAAGTCAAATGAAAAGCGAACAATACATTCAATTAAAAATATTATCGTTCGGAAATGATCACTTAACTTCTCCATACTCCACCTTTACTTAACGTCAAACCACATTTTTGGTAAAAAGAAGCGTGTTCTTCTGTAAACGTACAGGTTACAATTTCAATTTGATGATGCTTAGCTTGCTGTAATAGCGTATGTACCAGATGAGTTCCTAGCTGTTGATAACGATAGTCAGGATGAACAAGAATGTCTTCTAAATACCCATGTTGCAATCCCATACCTGAAATATAGCCAAATGCAATCAATCGCTGTGCTTCATCTCGCGCTCCTGCATAAAACTGACACCGCTCTAATAAAGCAGGATAATCTTGCTCTCGTCGCTCTCGTCGCTCCCATCCTACCGCTTCCCGCAGATCAGGTACTTCGTGAGGTTCGATGGATAGATTGATATGGATATGTTTTTTCATATATTACACACCCTTTCAAAAAGAAGTCAGTCTTTAAAAAGCCTATCTACAAAAGAAAAGAACCGCCTGAGCAGTTCTTTTGTTATATATTGATATTCATTTGTTTACGTAACTCTTCTATCTTAGAACCAATTTGTTTGGCTCCATCTTCAGATAAAGGGGCATGCATAGTAAGGGTGTGAATAGTATTCGTTTCTTGCTCGGATTTACCGTATAGGCGTGAGTATCTACGAGGTATAGCTGATCTTGCCTTTTGCAAAGCAAAATATCCATAAGTTCCACGTCTTATTTTGTTTGTCATTGGCATCACATCCTCTCTCTGTAGTATAACATAATCAAAGATTTCCCTATAGCTGGATCAAGCAAATAACGCGAGTAATGATCTATATTTCCAATAAACTGAGCACGATATACCCGTTCATAATAATCAATTAAGTTTGTTTTGGGTGTAAGTACTACAAACCCATCAAATCCAGCATCAAAACTAATCTTATACGCACAAGCGAACAGCACTTTACCAATATTAATATAGGAAACTGTACGTTGATGTTGCGGAGATTTTTCTACTAAAGCAAGCTCTACAAATAAATTGCCCTGATCTTTTCGATATGCCAAACAGCCATGAATCATTCCATGGCTGTCGACTAACTTCAAAGCAGTAAATATAGAGTTAGATTGTAAGTAAATATTCCAATCAAATGATGCTTCCCAACCTAATTTAGCAGAGATGTGTGGCAAATCTGATGTAGTTAAAGGAAAAAAATCAGCAAATGTGATAACGCCCGCTGTATCTTCAAGAATCCAAGGCACTTTCTACACTCCTCTATCCACTACTTACTATTGAAATAATATGTTGTACCGCTATCCTGCGAACATATCCGATTGAACACGTTCGTAGTTTACGAATTTATTAAAGTTTTTCAAAAACACCAATTCTACCGTACCTACCGGACCATTACGCTGTTTGGCAATAATAATCTCGATAATATTTTTCTTTTCTGTATCTGCATTATAATAATCATCTCGATACAAGAAAGACACAATATCCGCATCCTGCTCAATGGAACCGGATTCCCGCAAGTCAGACATCATCGGGCGTTTATCTTGACGTTGCTCTACACCACGACTGAGCTGAGACAGTGCGATAACCGGTACAGACAATTCACGAGCAATTTGCTTTAGCGTACGCGAGATTTCAGAGACTTCTTGCTGACGGTTCTCGCCGGCTTTACCGCGTCCAGAGATAAGCTGAAGATAATCGATCACGATCATACCCAGACCCTTTTCTTTTTTCAAACGACGGCATTTAGCACGAATCTCTGAAACGGTAATGCCCGGTGTATCATCAATATAGATTTCTGCTTCAGACAACGAAGAAATACCCATCGTCAGCTTCGCCCAATCTTCATCACCTTTAAATTCACCGGTACGCATTACATTCGCATCCAGATTCGCTTCCGCACAGATCATACGTTGGACAAGCTGTGCCGCTGACATCTCCAGACTGAAAATCGCTACCGTTTCTTTGGCACGTACCGCTACATTTTGCGCAATATTCAGTGCAAATGCCGTTTTACCTACCGACGGACGAGCCGCTACAATAATCAGATCGCTTCGCTGAAATCCAGCCGTCATTTTGTCCAAGTCGACGAATCCAGACGGAATACCTGTCGTATTACCACTATTTTGATGCAAAATTTCAACCCGTTCAAATACTTCCATCAACACATCACGAATCGCGATAAAGCCACTACCTGTACGACGATTAGAAATTTCCAAAATCCGTCGTTCGGCATCGCCAAGCATACTGCCGACATCTTCGCCGCCACCATACCCTTCGCTAACAATCTGTGTTGCTGTTCGAATCAAGCGACGTAACATCGACTTTTCTTCGATAATTTGAGCGTAATAATCGACGTTAGCCGCTGTCGGTACCGCATGAGCAAGCTTCGCCAAATAACTAACGCCACCGATATCTTCTAGCTGTCCACGATCTTGTAATAAAGAAGTTAATGTAATCAGATCTATCGGCTGATTTTCTTCACCGAGATTAACCATTGCTTCATAGATCAGTTGGTGTGATTTATCGTAAAAATCTTCGCTGTCTACCCGTTCCATCACTGTAATTAACGCTTCCGACTGAAGCAAGATCGCTCCGAGTGCCGCCTGTTCCGCTTCTAAATTCTGTGGCGGAACCCGATCGTAAAACATTTCGCCGCCCATTTTTACTCCTCAGTAACTTGGACTTTGAGCGTTGCTTTAACATCATGATGTAATTTTACAGCAACTTGTGTTACACCCAATGTACGGATAGGCTCATCCAATTCAATTTTACGTTTATCGACTTTATGTCCTTTTTTGCTCAACGCTTCAGCGATTTGTTTGCTTGTGATTGCTCCGAATAAGCGTCCACCTTCACCGGATTTAGCTTTTAGATCAATCGTCAATGCTTCAAGTTGTTTCGCAAGAACTTCTGCTTCTTCTTTTTCTTCTTGTTTTTGTCTTTCTACAGCGGCTGCTTGATTTTCAAGAATTTTTACATTGCCGCCTGTTGCTGGTTTAGCATGACCATTTTTGATCAAGAAGTTTTGTGCGTAACCGTCTGCCACCTCTTTTACTTCACCTTTTTTACCGCTACCTTTTACGTCTTTAAGAAAAATAACTTTCATTCAAATAACCCCTCTTCCTTTTCCATTTGATCTAGTACTTCACGAAGTCGTGACTCCGCATATTCAATACTACCTTCAAGCTGAACGGCTGCATTGGTCAAATGACCGCCACCGCCTAATCGTTCCATCACGACCTGTACATTCATTTTACCAAGAGAACGGGCACTAATTCCAATTAAGCCATCCATTCGCTCGCTAATCACAAATGAAGCATGTACATTATTCATATTAAGTAGCGAATCTGCCACCTGTGCAATCAACAGTTGTGGAACCTGATGACCGGGTTCAGTTACAGCCAAAGCAACATGGTTATGAATAATTTTGGCGTGCTTAATAATCTCAGCTTTGGCGATATAGTCGCCTAATTCTTCTTTGAGCATTCGTTGTACCAATACGGTATCTGCACCATTGCGACGCAAAAATCCTGCCGCTTCAAATGTACGTGAACCGGTATGTAGCGCAAAATGCTTGGTATCTACAATAATCCCAGCTAGAAGCGAAGTAGCTTCCAGTGTTGTAAATTGTACTTTATCATGAATATATTGCAATAGTTCGGTTACAAGTTCACAAGTAGAAGAAGCATACGGCTCTAGATATACCAGAACAGCATCATTGATAAATTCTTCCCCGCGACGATGATGATCGACAACCACAACACGCTTCGCTCGATCAACCAACTTCGGCTCAATCGTCATCGACGATTTGTGCGTATCAACCACCACTAACAATGTCTGTTCAGACATCGCATTCAGTGCTTCATCCGGTGTAATAAAGCGTACAGATAACCGTTCGTCCAGCTCAATACGCTCCATCATTTTCTCAATCGATGGATTGACTTTATCAAGTACGATATACGCATCTACATCGTACATATCAGCAGCTTTCAACATGCCGATAGCTGCACCGACCACATCCATATCCGGTATTTTGTGACCCATAATAAGCACTTGATCACTATCTAGCATCAGATCACGTAGAGCATGAGCAATCACACGCGCACGCACTCTTGTACGCTTCTCTACCGCATTAGACTTACCACCGTAAAAAGATAGACGTTGATCTGCTTTGACAGCGGCTTGATCTCCGCCACGTCCCAGAGCCATATCCAGACTAGATTGTGCCAGTTCACCCAGCTCACTGATGCTACCTGCCCCGAATCCTACTCCGACACTAAGCGTTAAAGGCACTTTAAGATCAGCAGTCATTTCTCGAATCTCATCCAAAATCACAAATCGACTTTGTTCCAATTCGCGCAAAGATTTTTGATTAAGTAGCAATAAATAACGCTCGGAGGATAATCGTCTTACATAGATACCGTAGTTTTTGGCCCAATCGGTAATTCGTGTAGCAACACGCGCAATCAGACTGGTACGCTGTTGATCGTCCATTCCTTGCGAAGCTTCATCAAAGTTATCTAAAAATACAATACCAAGTGCCAGACGTTCTTCTTCATGACGATCACGCAAATCTGCAAATGTCGTTACATCTTGCAAATAAATCAATCGTTCATCAGGTAAAATAATAAACTCGATCGTCAAATGTCCATGTGGCAATTCAAAGCGTACTTCTTTTGAAGACTCTTTGCGCGCTTCTTCTTTGGCTTGCTGATACGTATCACCAAACCTTGGAAAACATTCTTCAAGCGAAGTGCCTACCAGTGTTTTGCGTCCAAACATACTACCGATATAACGATTATGCCATTCAATCGTATACTGATTGTCATATAAAATAAGACCAAAAGGAAGCGTACTGACCGCTTCCTCCTCTACCCGTCTAATCCGAAAAGATAATCCCGCGATATACTCATCCAATTCCCTGCGAAACGTAAGCTCTGCACGAAGTAAAGATACACCGAACAAAATCACACAGCAAAGTGCAGCCAGTCCGATCATCCAATTGAACCAAGACAGCAAAATGACCAGAACAAGCATAAGCAATGAAGCCCATACTGTTCGATAACCATGCCAGCGGTTTAATAAAAAATTAGGCATCATTCATCACCTTACCGTTTCGGTCTCGTAATATATTCGCGGAGCGGGAACGCTAGATCAATAATACCAACAATACGAAGTGGTGGAATCAATACCACAACTAAAGCTAACAGAAACGGAAGAAACGAATTCCATTTCCGATGATGACCTAAGAAAAATACAAAGCCAATCGTTTGAATCGTAAAAGCAATATGTATCAGCGGCATGAAATTAAGAACAAACGCTGCCAATACACCTGTTATATTTGTAGCTACAAAATATTCTAAAAATACAGCAAGTAAATAATACCAGATCAATGATCGAGGTAATCTCCAATCACGCGCAGGTCTTAATTTAGGAACAGAGTAGTTCATGCCTTCCAAAATTGGACGACAAATAGCATGTGTAATCACAACCATTGTAAATGAACTGATAATCAAAGCAAATGGAATCATCTGTAATGTATAATTCCACAATCCACGCACAAATTCAGGCGAGAAGATATCAGCGATATCTGGATTGATATCCGCCATAGCTCGCATCGGAGCGACAGATAGCTCTACAATATCTTTTACATAGATCGCTAGATTAAACTTATAGACTACTGTAGCAAAAATTAATAACAATAACATTTCGACTAGCGTGGTAATTCCAGTCGTAAATATTACTCGAAGTGCAGATGCATTCTTTTTGTACAACCGTCCCATTACAATACCTGGAACCATAAAGAATATGCCCAGTATCGCTACATAAATGCCTAACCTACCTTCTAGCTGAATCGCTACGATCATCGTAATCAACCAGACTGGAACCAGGTGCATAATGAATTGGCGCAAGGATAGTGTCGAGTACAGCACGACTACAGGCACAATCAGAAAAAATATCGTTATAATGGATAATGACGTTAATAAAGACAGCAACAGAAGCAAATAAGCTATACTCCATGCCACCGATGTCCAGCGCAATTTCAAAACATTCACCTCTTACCTACATGTTATTCAGCAATTAGCTAAAAAAGATTTACTCATAATTATAGCATAAACGCTAATAAACACACATCGATTTATCGATACTGCTTACGTAACTTTCATATTCTTAGCCATTCTTGATTTTTCAGGGTTATACTCCCCACTACGTACAAATTGCTCACAATATTCTATAATCTGACTACGTCTAACAATACCAATAAAACGATTCATATCATCGACAACAGGTACAAAGTTCTGTACTTTTGCTAGATTGATCAAATCCTCCATATTCGCATCGATGGATACAGGCTTATTGTCTTTTTGCAAAGGTACATCCGACATTAGAAATTTAGAAGCGTTCTCAAAAGTCACTTTGCCTTCGGAATTTTTCATAAACCATAATAGATCGCCTTCTGTTACTGTACCTGCGTATCCTCCATCTTTATTCAACATCGGCACTGACGTATAGCGATGGTATTCCATTCTTTCAAGCGTCTGACGTAGTGTCGAATTAAGGGTGACACAAACGACCTCCTGCTTCGGTAGCAGAAAAAACGCAATATTCATGAAAAATCCTTCCTCTCATAATCTCAAGACCACGAGCATGATCTTATAATGAATCATTGTTTTGGTATGAATAGGCTTGTGCTCAATCCTGTACAGTACGTTTCAGCCCATACTTCGTTTCAGGATTCTCTTTTATTCTAAGCGATATTGACGTGACAATAAAGCAAGCTAGTGAATCAGAGAACCCGCAGTGTCGGTAGCTCCATCGGCTGAATCTCTATTATTTATATCGGAATCAGAAGCGTCTGATTTCATCCATTCATCGATCAAATCTCTCGCTTCTTTAATTTCACTTTCACGCGGCACTTCATAATATACACCATCTACATATTCTCCATCACCAGCAATCGTAAATGAAGTCACTTCAGGCTTGCCGGTACGTAAGATTTGACTTGCTAAGCCTGTAATCGTTTGTGGGCGCATATCTGTTTTGAAATTAGTACCCATAATATCTAACAATTGAGGAATTTTTTCAATCTGATTAAGCTGTATCGCTTGGTCTGCCAGAGCTTGTAAAAAAATCTGCTGACGTTTGGTACGTCTAAAATCACTATCTTCACGATAGCGAACATAATAAAGTGCTTCTTGTCCAGAATAAATAGGCTTACCGCCTTTGATAGTAAACTGCTCATGGTTAGGATCTTTATTTACGATATCTTCTTCTATCGGTAATTTTATGCCTCCTAAGGCATCTACAGAATCAATAAGACCTTGAAAATTAATCGTGGCATAATATTGTAGCTTTTCATCCATAAGATTCTCAACCGTATCCATCGTCATCTTGATACCACCAAATGCAAAGGCATGATTGATTTTATCTTTTTTGTCTTTGCCTATAATCTCAGTGTACGTATCGCGTGGAATCGAGATGAGTAGCACTTTAGATTCCAGAGGACGCATAACAGCATAGATAAGGGTATCTGAACGTGCAGTCTCGTTATCACGTTGATCACTGCCAACCAATAACATTGAAAACGGCTCTGTCAGTACAGGTAGTGCTTCGGTAGCTTCTTGCTCGCCGCCAATTTGACGTACAGGTTGATATGTCTGTGCTAATTGATCTTCAATACTGCCCGCTACGAACCAATCGAACATCAATGCAGAGATCGGTTTCCGCAACAAAAAAAGGCTTCCAGCTACGACAACTAATGCAATTGCAGCTCCAATAGCTATTTTACGTTTTCTCGCCATTCATCCATTCCTCTTTTCAGACAGACCCGTATTATCTTCATTAAACGTTTGATAACGACTATGACACAGGTTGATGGTTTTGCTAATTATACTTCAAAAAGCATATTTACAACATAAAAAGCGCACAGGATCACATCTTCGAAATCCAGACATGATTCTGTGCGCTATAGAAACAGACAAATCAACGATTTATCTGCATATATTTATAATAGTAATAAATATATACTACTCAGTTGTGTAAGGTAGCAATGCGATTTGACGAGAACGTTTAATCGCGATAGTCAACATACGTTGGTATTTAGCACTTGTACCTGTTACACGGCGTGGCAAAATTTTACCACGTTCGCTGATAAATTTACGAAGCAAGTCCGTATCTTTATAATCGATGTGCTTAATTTTGTTTACAGTGAAAAAACATACTTTACGACGTTTGTTACGGCCACGGCGTCCACCTGGACGTCTGCCTTCTCCATCGCCGCTTTCGCGTCTATTGAAGCTCATATCATTCAGTCCTTTCTTTCATTAAAATGGCAAATCATCATCGGAAATATCTATCGGTTTACCGTCATCAGAGAATGGGTCCTGGTTATCTCGTGAGTTGTTGTTTCCATTATTACTATTATAGTTGCTACGGTTATTACCGCCGCCGCTATTGTTAGAATTATTGGAAGACTCTTCACGGGATGATCCTCCACTGCCGCCACCATCACGATTAGATTCAAGGAAACGAACATTATCAGCAATAACTTCAGTCACGTATACACGTTTTCCTTCATTATTCTCATAATTACGTACTTGAATTCGGCCTTCAACCGCAGTTAAGCGACCTTTTCGTAAATAGTTAGCACAAGTTTCAGCCAGTTGTCTCCAAGTGACGACCGGGATAAAGTCCGCTTCGCGCTCTCCACCTTGGCTCGTAAAAGGACGATCCACTGCTAATGTAAACTGGGTTACAGCTACACCAGCGGGTGTATAGCGAAGCTCCGGGTCTTTGGTTAACCGGCCGATCAAAATGACACGGTTTAGCAATCCAATCCCCTCCTCGAACGGTTCTTACAATTTAAGCAGATTATTTAGTAACGTCAACAGTAATGAGATAACGAATAACATCGTCAGAAATCTTCATAAGACGTTCTAGTTCAGCAACAACTTCTGGTGCTGATTGGAAGTTTACCAATACATAGATACCGTCACGAATTTTCTTGATCTCATACGCAAGACGACGTTTACCCATTACATCATGCTTTGTAATTTCGCCGCCGTTTGTGATGATGCCTTTGAACTTCTCAACAGCTGCATCTACAGCTTCTTGTTCCAGTTCAGGACGAAGAATGTACATCACTTCATAATTGCGCATAGTTTTCACCTCCTCTTGGACTAAGGCCCCTAATCAATGTCAGGAGCAAGGAACGAGCACAGACTCGAACTATATGATTATACCAAAATATAAGATACGAATACAAGCTTTATTTTAACGAAAACAAAATTTAGTTCAGCTTCTTATAACTTCCTCTTTATTACTATAGATATAAATTAAAAAAGCTCCATCGCAATTCTGCGACAGAGCTTAGTAAACGATATGTAAGTTGCAAAAATAATATGGAAGTAAAAGTGGCGGAGAGAGAGGGATTCGAACCCTCGCACGCCCTGAAGCGCCTAACTGATTTCGAGTCAGTCCCCTTATAACCTCTTGGGTACCTCTCCTTGTCTGAGTTGACAACAAAATTGATTATACTGCATTGTATTTAGGTTGGCAAGAATAGATTTCCCTTTACAGAACAGCATTTTCCGCCTATATTGGTACCTGGTCATAATCCAACTTAACTATACATATTATCGCTCAATTGTTACTGTATCTATCTGTACTATAACAGTTTTAGAGTCTTTGTTGCCATTAGGCAAAGCTTTATACAGGCTCTGCATTTTTATAGATTTTGATGAATATCCTTTATTTTAATAGGATTTATCGCTAGGAATCTCATTTCTTTGCTGGAACTCTTCCTGTATCTATTTCCTCTTAATTTTGCTGATAATCTATAAAATCAACTACGTTCTATACTTTATCCTCTGATTTATGACTAGATTTGAGCCATAATCTACTATAAAACTTGCTTTCGATCGTCTCCTGTTATATTCTACTATCTCACTGTTATATCTATCTTTTTGATTTCTATAGTTATGCACAATCCTACTAAAAAGCAAATAAAAAAGGTTATCCACTGTGGATAACCTTTGATTTCACTCTTTTTGATCTGTATGCTGTTGATAACTTTATATTTTCTTCAGTCGCTTATTCACTCATTGGTTGAACTTCACTATCTACCGAGCGTAATACTTTTTTCATATTTTTCTCAAATTTGGCTCTAGGTACTAATATACTATGCTTACAACCTACACATTTTATCCGAATATCCATCCCCATTCGAATAATTTCCATCTCATTACTTCCACAAGGATGTGGCTTTTTCATTTGCACAATATCGCCCAATTGAAAAACCTTACGTTCCATTTCTTCACCCTCCACCGTTCCTGATCGCATTACTTTCTCTATCGTCCTATAATCTTATACTTTATCACACTTATCCACATGTTTATATTGATTATTCTTATCGCTTTTATTGATCGTTTGATATATTTTCGTCTCGTTTATCTTTCGCCTGTGATTCTAGTTCTCCTTCACCTTGTAACGGAGTATTGGCTGCTTCTAATTCTTTTTGTTTTCGAGCTTCTTCCTCTTGTTGCTGAGCTTCTAACAATAGCCGTTGCTCTTCTTCATGATCCAGTGCTTTTTTGACAGCCGTTTGTACCGCGCGCTCTACTCCTGCTCGTGAATTCGGCTGACACTCGGCAACGATTCGAATCGCATACTCTGCTGTTGTTAACGATTGAATCCCTAACACTTCTGGCATTTTCAACATTTCTGGATGATCGTCTTTCAATTCTTCTACCGCTTGTTTTACCAATTTCAGCGCATCGTCCATACTTCGTTCTAATTTCAATGGAACATCTACAACAGCCAACGAATTAGAAAGTGAAAAGTTCGTTACACTGATAATCGAACCATTTGGAATAATATTAACTTCACCATTCCAGCTGACTAGACGGGTTGTACGTAATCCCACCATCTGTACAGTTCCTTTATACGTTCCTACTTGAATCACATCGCCTACTGCAAATTGATCTTCAAAAATAATAAAGAATCCTGTAATAATATCTTTAACAATACTTTGTGCACCAAAACTGATCGCTAGACCTGCTACCCCGGCTCCTGTTAATAACGGTGTCAAATTAAATCCAAATTCATTCAACACTAACATAATCATAATAAAATTAAACACACTAGAAACAACGTTTTTTAATAGTTCACCTATCGTAATAAACCGTCTTGGATTCGTTCTTAGCCTACTTTTGTCTTTCCCTTGCAAAGAACGCTCAATCACTTTGCTTATAACTTTAATAGCGATTTGAGTCAGTATAAAAATCAGAACTATACGAATACTGGAAAATAAAAATTGCCACCACATATCTGTATCGCTCGCCCATTTCCATAACCCGCTCGTAAATCCGCTAACTTGATCTGTAGCTGTTTCTGTTAATTGCTGAATATCTTGTCCACCTGTTTCTTGATTTAAAAAGCCTTTCATTCATTCACCCTCCTATAACACAACTTGCTCATATGTCTGTTGTTTTTGTTTGAAAATGCCTCGGATCTCGACTTGTTCTGCTTTGATAATATGATCGACTTCTTGCAAATCTGTTTCTGGGAATTGTATACATAGCGCACAACCAGCGGTAATTTCTTTCGGTGTAGGGAACATATCATTTTCAATATCTGCGTATTCCAGTAACATCTCTGCTCGTAATGCCTGTTGCGTAGAATCAAAAGCAATCACCAGTATATCATTCATCTTTTTCTTTACCCCCTTTTACAATTGATGTCCCTACAAATTATGCGTTCTCTTTCTTAAAGCTTACACGTATCTGTCTATAGATACAAAATCGCCGCCGTAAACATAAGAGCTATATTAGCATCTTTGTGATCACGACGGCGGTAATAAGACTTTTAAGCCTTACTTATGATTTGGTTGGTGTTGGCGATTTTGCAAGTTGAATGGCTTCTTTTTCTTCAGGAGATAAGTTGTAGGTAGATTCGCTTTTAACAATCGGCTTCGCATACATATACGAGCTATCTCGATTGTGAAGCCCTGTAAGAATAACACCGTCTGATTCATCATTTAGAATAGCTAGTGAAAAGCTAAGATCACTACCATGATCAGAAAAAGCATTGTATCGTTTCATTCCGATATGTGCCGGTACTTGACGCAAACGATTTTCGATCGCTTGAAAACGATCACGTTTGTTCTGTTCATCATCTTCTATCGAATCCATTTGTAATTTCAAGTCTAGCAATAGTGTTTCTAAGTTTTCGACTCCACTACCTGCCATCATCTGATTGTACCGTTTGCGCATTTTGCTTAATTTGACTGCTTGTACGATAGCAATAATCAATAAGATAATCATGATTACAGCTATACCTCCTACAAACAAATACAACTGTTCTGCTATCAGTCCATTCAATTCCGCCATCGTTGTCTGCTCTCCTCTTTCCTTCTTTTATTGCTATTTATATTTTCTAATAAGCTTAGTTAGAACATCTTATTTATTGAATCATCCATCTCTGATCTTACGTACGATGAATATATTGAATGGCTTCAATCAGACGATCGATATCATCTACGGTAGATCGATATCCAACACTAGCACGTACAGCCCCTGTATTTAAAGTCCCTGCTGATATATGAGCAAGTGGAGTACAATGCATTCCTGCTCGTACCGCTATACCGAATTCTCGATCTAAGCGAAAAGCGATTTCTGCACTGTCTTTATGCTCCATTATAAAAGATACAATACCTGTACGTTCTTTGCCAAGTTCAGGTCCCAAAACATGTACATTCGGGATATTTAATAACTTTTCGATCATCATTTGCGATAACTGTTGCTCTTCTTTAGCAATAGTAAGCACTGAACGCTCTAACACATACCGAGCACCTGCATGTAGACCTGCTATACCGGGCGTATTAGGTGTTCCTGCTTCATATCGATCCGGTCTTACAGTCGGTTGATTGATCTCTTCTGATTGGCTACCAGTGCCTCCATAGATCCAGGGATGAAGATCCATATCAGGTGCTATATATAAACCGCCTGTTCCTTGCGGCCCTAACAATCCTTTATGACCTGGAAAAGCAGCCATATCGATTTGCCATGATGATAACGATACAGGGATATGACCTGCACTCTGAGCGATATCGACCAAAATTTTGGTTCCATGATCATGAGCGATACTAGACAATTCAGCAACCGGTAATATGCTACCCAATAGATTAGAACTATGATTACATACCAAAAGCCGCGTTCGCGGCGTAAAGGCTTGATTCACTTCAGCTAAATTAATATCCCCTTGAGCATTCACAGCAATATAGGTCACTTCTATACCGATACTACGTCTTAGCGCTTCTAAAGGTCGACGTACAGAATTATGTTCTGTCATGGTCGATATCACATGATCTCCTGCTTCTAGATACCCTTGAATAGCCATATTCAGAGCTACTGTAGTATTGGCTGTAAAAGCAATATCTATAGGGTTATGTACATCTAGAAGTTGGGATAATGTTTTACGACAATTAAATAATTCACGACTCGCTTGAACAGCCATACGATGGCTACCACGGCCAGGATTAGCAGAAGCTTGTTCTAACGCATATAACAACGCTTGACTCACTTCAGGCGGCTTAGGAAAAGATGTAGCTGCATGATCTAGATAGATTACATTTTGAGTCTCATGATATTGAGCTGACAATGTAGCATCCTCCTGCTTACATCTGATTTAGCATTTCTAACAATCGTTCTAAATCTTGCTTACTGTAATAATTCAATTCGATTTTGCCTTTGTCTTTGTTGCTATGTTTAATTTTAACAGTCGTCTGAAAACGGTCACGTAATGTTTCTTCAACGTCTACCAGATAAGGATCTGTTTTTTTGATTTTACTTTTAGTTGAATCTTCTTTCTTTTTGTCTAGGTTCTGAACTGCTTCTTCTAGTTGGCGTACATTCCAAGCTTGTTCAATAGCTTTATTAGCCAAAGCAATAATCAATTCTTCTTTTTTAACGCTGACTAATGAACGGGCATGTCCCATTGATAATGTTCCACGTGAAACATGTTCTTTGACAGCATCAGGCAGTGATAATAATCGTAAAAAGTTAGCAATATGAGAACGAGATTTACCAACTTTGGTCGCTAATTCTTCTTGCGTCATTTTGAACTCTTCCATCAGAGCTTGATAAGCAGTAGCTACTTCCAGTGCATTTAAGTTTTCACGCTGTACATTTTCGATTAATGCTATTTCCATTACTTGTTGATCTGTAAAGCTACGAATGACTGTCGGAATCGACTTTTTACCGGCTACTTCTGAAGCACGATACCGACGTTCTCCGGCAATAATTTCGTATCCTTTTAACACTTTACGTACAATAATTGGTTGAATAACCCCGTGCTGACTGATCGATTCTGCTAATTCTTGAATCGACTCATGATCGAAATGTTTACGCGGTTGATATGGATTAGGACGTAATTCTTTTAAGCTAACTTCTATAATTTTATCGTCATCATTTACAGATAATGAAGGAATCAGCGCATCTAGCCCCTTACCAAGACGTTTACTCATAAGAAACCACTTCCTTTGCCAGCTCTAAATAAACTTCTGCTCCTTTAGAACGAGGATCATAAGTAATAATCGCTTTACCATGTGAAGGTGCTTCACTCAAGCGAACATTACGCGGAATAATAGTCCGGTATACTTTATCTTGGAAATATTTTTTAACTTCTTCAATGACTTGAATACCTAGATTGGTACGTGCATCTAGCATCGTTAACAATACGCCTTCGATCTGAAGATCAGTATTCAAATGTTTTTGTACCAAGCGCACTGTATTTAATAGCTGGCTTAGCCCTTCCAAAGCATAATATTCACATTGAATCGGAATCAAAACAGAGTCTGCTGCGGTTAACGAATTGATCGTCAAAATACCAAGCGATGGTGGGCAATCAATCAATATATAATCATAATCTTGTTTGACCTGACTGATCGCATTTTTCAAGCGCAATTCTCGTGATATCGCTGGCACTAATTCAACTTCTGCTCCTGCAAGTTGTATTGTAGCCGGAATAATATGCAATCCTTCGATTACAGTTGTTTTAATTGTATCTTTCGGGGCAACATCGTTAATAATAATATCGTAAATACAATTTTCAACATCTGCTTTATTGATACCTACCCCACTGGTTGTATTCCCCTGTGGATCAATATCGATTAACAGAACCCGCTTACCCAAAGTCGCCAGACAAGCTCCCAGATTGACAGATGTGGTTGTTTTACCAACGCCACCTTTTTGATTCGCTATAGCTATAATTTTCGACAACTCATTCACCCCAATATTATGAAATTCGCTTGATGATAACAATGATTATTCCGTTCTATACTAACAGCCGAAGTGTGTATAGAGCACTTCGCTGTTAGCGTTTTGGTATCTTTATCACAATTTCATAATGGTCTTCATGATCTTGTTCAGATGTATTAATAGCGAGCCCTGATCCAGACACAAGATCAATCGATTGGCGAATTGTATTCAATGCTAGTCTTACATCTTTGGTATACGAGATCCGTTTAGATTTTTTAACAGTATTTGTTTTTTCTTTATAAAAAGCTACACGAGCTTCTGTTTGTTTTACATTCAATTCTTTTTCAATAATGTCGTTCAATACACGAAGTTGTAACTCTTCACTTCCAAGCGATAATAGAGCGCGAGCATGTCGTTCAGTAACTTGACGAGCCATTAATGCTTGCTTGATCACATCAGGTAAATTTAAAAGCCTAATTTTGTTCGCAATCGTAGACTGGCTTTTACCCAAGCGTTGAGCCAAACTTTCCTGAGTCAGATCATGCAGATCAATTAATTTTTGATAAGCCATCGCTTCTTCGATCGCTGTTAATCCTTCACGTTGCAAATTCTCGATCAATGCGATCGAAGCTGCTTGTGAATCATTGAACTCTCGAACAATAGCTGGAATCGTTGGCATACCTAATTTGGTAACCGCCCGATAGCGTCGTTCACCTGCAATAATTTCGTATTTATTATTACGAATACGTACAACAATAGGCTGAATTACACCATGAGTTTTGATCGTCTGGCACAATTCTTCGATTTTAGCATCATCAAAAATAGTACGGGGTTGATACGGGCTAGTTGTAATATTCGCAACCGGTATCTGTTTGACTTCTTCCCCATGTGCGCGTTCAGTCAAGCCAAACAATTTGGAAAATTGTTCTTTCATTCGGTATAAGACCACCTAATCTCATGATAGCAACACCTGAATAACAGATGTACTTGATAATACGAATAAGACATTCAACTAATTTCCTTGTACTTCCATCTATATTATTTTAGCACTTTTCAACCCATAATCCTATGATAGAACAACAAAAATTGTGACTAAAATTATAGTGATCTATATTCAAACATAACAAAAAGTTGTACAGCATGTTCCACGTGAAACAATGCTATACAACTTTTGTACAAAGACTATTCTAGTCATGATCAAGCTATCACATATTAGCCTAAAGGTTCTTTCATCGGTGTACCTGCTTTGCGCGGATACTTGGCTGGTGTAGCAGCTTCTTTAGTAATAAGAATAATATGACGATCCGATTCTTCTACAGGCAATTGGAAATGATGAACTTCACGAACTTTTCCTTTTAACAATCCTAGACTGCGAAAAGCATGCTGAATTTCTTCAGCAGGATCGATCCCTTTCATCGCTGCAAATGTACCACCTGTTTTTACAAACGGTAAGCAAAATTCATTCAATACCGAAAGCTTAGCAACTGCTCTAGCGGTTACTAGATCGTGATGATCACGATAACCTTCTTTTTGTCCCCACTCTTCTGCACGGCCATGAATCAATTCTACATCCTGTAGTCCCAGACGATTCACTACACTTTGCAAAAATTGAATCCGTTTATTAAGCGAATCGATAATCCGTAGCTTGATATGTGGAAACATAATTTTAAGCGGAATACCTGGAAATCCAGCACCTGATCCGATATCAGCAAGTGTCTGTATTTCATTCAAATCCATATAAAAAGCAAGAGAAATTGAATCATAAAAATGCTTGTTATACACTTGATCTCGTTCAGTGATGCCCGTCAAATTCATTTTTTCATTCCAAGTAATTAGCTCTTGATAATACCCTTCAAACTGTTCTAATTGTTGCTCATTAATTGCAATATGTTGTGCTGCTAATGTGTCAGTAAAATGCTGTTGAATTGGATCCATTCCTTACCCCCGTGCTGCGGTTACCCGATTATAGTGTTCTAGATATACAAGTAGAACTGAAATATCTGCTGGTGTTACGCCAGATATCCGTGAAGCTTGTCCGATTGATAAAGGGCGGATTTTAGCCATTTTTTGTTGAGCTTCTGTGGCTAATCCTTTTACTTCTTCATACACAATCGTTTCAGGCAATTTCTTTTGTTCCATTTTTTTCAGACGTTCGACATGAGATTGTTGTTTTTCAATATAACCTGCATATTTGATCTGAATCTCAACTTGCTCTTTCATATCTTCTGTTAATGGTTCAGGTGAAGGTGATACTGCTTCAATAATGCTATACGATACTTCTGGACGACGAAGCACTGTTAGTAGATCTACACCATTTTGTAGCGTAGACGAATCGATCGTTGCTAACAATTCATTGATCTCGACAGGTTTTACTTTTGTTTTGCTAAGACGTTGAATTTCTTGCTCTACTTTAGCTTTTTTATCCAAAAACTTCTGATACCGCTCTTCTTTAACCAGACCAATATCATGTCCTATTTCAGTCAAACGCATATCGGCATTATCATGACGAAGCAACAAGCGATATTCTGCACGTGAAGTCAGTAGACGGTAAGGTTCGTTAGTTCCTTTAGTCACCAGATCATCGATCAATACACCGATATATCCTTGTGAACGATCTAATACAACGCCTTCTTTACCTTGTGCTTTGCGTGCAGCATTGATTCCAGCCATAATCCCTTGACCTGCTGCTTCTTCATAACCAGATGTACCATTGATTTGTCCAGCTGTGAACAATCCAGGCATTTGTTTGGTTTCAAGTGTAGGCCACAATTGTGTAGGCACCATTGCATCATACTCGATTGCATATCCGTTACGCATCATTTCTACTTTTTCCAATCCCGGAATCGAGCGCAATACTTGCAACTGCACTTCTTCAGGCAGACTGGTAGAAAGACCTTGTACATAATATTCAGACGTATTTTTACCTTCTGGTTCTAGGAAAATCTGATGTTTTGGTTTATCGCTAAAACGAACAATTTTATCTTCAATAGACGGACAGTAACGCGGCCCTGTTCCTTCGATCATACCCGAGAACATCGGTGCACGATGAAGATTGTCGCTAATAATTTGATGCGTTTCTAAAGAAGTATATGTTAACCAGCAAGGCATTTGCTCATTGCTTGACGATTCGGTTTCATAAGAGAAAAATTTAACTTTATCATCACCTGGTTGAATTTCTGTTTTGGAGAAATCAATACTATCACGATGTACACGTGGTGGTGTACCTGTTTTGAAGCGAACCAATTCAAAACCCAACTCTTTCAAATGTTCTGACAATTTGATCGAAGGTTGTTGATTGTTCGGACCGCTCTCATAAGCCAATTCACCCATAATCACTTTACCACGTAAATACGTGCCTGTTGTCAATACAATAGATTTACCTTTATAGGTTGTACCTGTCTTCGTAATAACTCCTGTGCAATGTCCATCTTCAACGATAAGACGCTCTACCATACCTTGACGAAGCGTCAAATTAGGCTCTTCTTCCATCGTTTCTTTCATCGTATGCTGATATGAAAATTTGTCTGCTTGTGCACGTAGCGCATGTACAGCAGGACCTTTAGCTGTATTTAACATCCGCATTTGAATAAATGTTTTATCGATATTGCGTCCCATTTCGCCGCCAAGCGCATCAATTTCACGTACCACATGCCCTTTAGCCGGTCCACCTATAGAAGGATTACATGGCATAAATGCCACCATATCCAGATTAATCGTAATCATCAATGTACTGCATCCCATACGTGCCGCCGCAAGTGCTGATTCACAACCTGCATGCCCTGCACCGATTACAATAACATCATATTCTCCACCCATATATGTCATGGAGTGTACCTCCTCTATATTTCAAGTCATACAGTTTTGCTGCACAACTAAACATTATATTATTTATAGCTCACGTCAGATTGAATCATACTCAAGCCTACACTCAAGTATATCGTAAAACAACCACACTCATGTGATAAAATCGTAAATTTAACGCAATTTTTAAATGTTTATGTTACAAAACGCTGTATAACGACTTATTTTCCCAGACAAAATTGCGAGAAAATTTGATCAATCAACGAATCTGGAGCAGAATCGCCTATAATTTCCCCTAATTGTTCCCATGCTAGACGCACATCAATTTGAATCAAATCGATTGGAATCATATCATCAGACGCTTGATACGCATCTTGTAACGAACGTTTCGCTTGTTTGAGCAGTGCAATATGGCGCACATTACTTACATACGTCAGATCAGCGGATTCTAATTTACCGCCAAAAAATAATGTTGAGATCGCTTCTTCTAACTTATCAATACCTTTTTGATCTTTCACAGACATCGTAACAATACTTTCTTTCGGGAAATACTCTTCCAATTTCACCAGATCCAACTGACGATACAGATCCATTTTATTCACAATAATAATAACCTGACGATCTTTCAATTGTTCTAATAACTGAATTTCATCTTCATGTAAAGCTTCATTGTGATTAAGTACCAGTAAGATTAGATCTGCTTCACTTACAGCAGTACGGGAACGTTCAACACCAATCTTTTCTACTACATCAATCGTTTCTCGAATACCAGCGGTATCTAACAATTTCAAAGGAATATTGTTAATCGTTACGAACTCTTCTATAACATCACGAGTGGTACCCGGAATATCCGTAACAATAGCGCGGTTATCTTGCGCTAGTGTATTAAGCAGTGAAGATTTGCCTACATTCGGTCGCCCTACAATTGCGGTTGTAATGCCTTCACGTAGAATCTTACCTTCATTAGCGGTACGTAATAATTCATCTATCCCACCGATCACTTCAAGTGACTTTTGTTTGATAAAATCAGAAGTAACTGATTCTACATCATGTTCAGGATAATCAATATTCACTTCAATATGAGCAACCATTTCGATTAATATCTGTTGTAGTGGTTTGATCTGACGAGATAACTTCCCTTCCACCTGACGCAATGCTACCGAAAAAGCTTTGTCTGATTTGGAACGAATCAAATCGATTACACCTTCAGCTTGCGACAAATCGATCCGTCCATTTAAAAACGCACGTTTGGTAAATTCTCCTGGTTCTGCAATTCGAATCTGTTGTTGCAGTAAAAGCTCCATCAGACGACGTACAGACACAACCCCACCATGCGAACTGATTTCAACCACATCTTCAGTAGTAAATGAACGAGGTGCACGCATAATCGTCACCAGTACTTCTTCCATTTTTTCACCTGAATCAGGATCGATAATATATCCATAATGTACAGTATGACTATCAGCATCAACTAATTTTTGTTTTCCTCGAAAAAGTTGATCCACTTCTCCGATCGACTGTGGTCCACTGACACGAATAACTGCTATCCCGGCTTCTCCGACAGCAGTAGATATAGCAGCAATAGTATCACTTATCATAATGATGATTCACCTTTCTTTCTCCAAAATTAAAATCAATATATTCCTAACTAAATAAAAAGCAATGATCTTCTGCCCAAAGGCAAAAAATCATTGCATGACGTTTACTCATTATCGAAGTGTAATCACTACACGGCGATTAGGTTCTTCGCCTTTACTGATCGTTTTCACACGAGCATGGTTTTGAAGTTTGGCATGAATCACTTTACGTTCCTGCGAAGACATAGGTTCCAGTACCACTTCTTTTCCACTACGAATCACTCTACCTGCCAAACGATCTGCTAAATCTTCTAATGTTTTCCGGCGACGTTCGCGGAAATTTTCAGCATCTAACAAAATGCGTACATATTTGTCTGAATAACGATTGGCTACAATATTTACTAGATATTGAAGAGCATCTAACGTTTGACCGCGGCGACCTATCAGTAGCCCCAGATCATTACCCGAGATATTCATCGTATATCCATCACGATTGCGCTTAATATCAACTTCTAATTCAAGACCTATACTTTGACCGACTTCTTTGACGAATTGTATGGCTTCATCATGAGAATGAGTAGATGCACTGCCTTCCTTGTCTGCTATCTCTGTAATTGATGGAGATGCAGTAGAACGATCTTCCAGGGAGACAGGGACAGCAGGGCTGGAAGGAATCTGCACAGTCGGCTTAGATGACAACAGTGTCAATTCTACTTTGGCAGGTTTCGCTCCAAATAGACCCAGGAATCCTTTTGACGGCTGTTGCAATATTTGCACTTGCACTTGTTCCTTACTCGCACTTAGACGAGTAAGCCCTTCTGCTATAGCATCATCAATGGTTTTTCCAGACGTAATGACTGTGGTCATTTCGAAATTGGGCCCTCCCTTGTGGTGCTCAGAATGTAAAAACGATAGATCGATAATACGTTACATCTATAGTTAGAACGCTGCCCCGGGGAACAGCGCTCCAATAGAATTTCTTAACGACGTTTCTTTTTCGATTTTTTCTTGTTACGAGCTTTGTTGTTAGCAATTTTGCGAGCAGCACTTGTTGTATCTGTAACTGCACCAAGATCAGTAACGACTGTATTTTTGTTACGATACAAGAAATAGTTCTGTACGATTGTGTAAATATTACTGTATACCCAGTACAGCGGAAGTGCTGATGGGAATTGATAAGACATGACGAAAATGATGATCGGATACATATACATCATAATTTTCATAGGACCCTGCATTTGTGCCGGGTTCATACTCATCATCATTTTAGTTTGAAGGAATGTGGTGATTGCAGCGATAACCGGCAAAATAAACCATTTATCCGGTTCACCTAGTTGTAACCATAAAAACGTATGCTCACGAAGCCCTGTGTTGTAAATAATCGCATTATACAAAGCGATAAAAACAGGCATCTGAATAATCAATGGTAAACAGCCGGCAGCCGGGTTAACCTGATTTTCCTGGAATAACTTCATTGTTTCAGCTTGTTGTCTTTGTGGATCATCTTTGTATTCTTCGCGCAATTTTTGTAATTGCGGTTGAATTGCTTGCATTGCTTTAGAACTTTTGACTTGTTTTAACGTCAATGGCAAAATCAATGTACGTACGATAAGCACCAGAACCAAAACCGCCAGACCATATTCTCCGCCAAACCAATCAGCGAAAGTGTCTAAAGCGTAGGCAAACCAGTACACGACGTAACGTTGCCACCAACCTCCGTTCTGTAAATCCTCTGTCGAATGCGTTGCCATATTAGTCGGTGTACAACCCGCTAAAATAGCCATCATCAATCCGGCAGCTATGAGGAGCATCCATCTTCCTCTGCGAATCTTCAATAACGACACTTCAAAACCCCTCTCTTAGCCATTCCATTTCCCTGCAAATCATACCATATTTAGCAACACAAATAAACTGAAAGCACTACCGTTGTGAACGCTTAATTAAAGAAGATTTACGTAGGACGTGGAGGATACTTTTTTCAAGCTCCTTATATTGTAGAGAAAGTGCACCTTTGCGTACGATAAATACCATATCGATCTGCGGTACAATCTCAGCAGCATGATGACGCACAATTTCTTTCACCATACGACGCATCCGATTACGGACAACTGCATTCCCTACCTTTTTACTGACAGACACACCCATCCGAAATTGTTCAATATCTTTTTTATGAAACCAATACACCACAAATTGATGGTTTGCAAAAGAACGACCATGACGGTATACACGGCTGAAATCTGCTCGGTTCCGTAAACGCAGTTTTTTTTGCACCGTAATTTCCCCTTAATTTCAAAACAAGAATAGTAGACTTCTTTTATATATAGTAAATGAAAAACTTTTTTATCATTATTTTGAGTGTAAAGAAAAAAAGACCACCGCAGTGGTCTTAAAGTAATTTACGCGCTTAGGACTTTTCTGCCTTTAAGGCGACGAGCCGCCAGCACTTTACGGCCATTTTTAGTACTCATTCTTTTACGGAATCCGTGTACTTTGCTACGTTTTCTTACGTTAGGTCTGAATGTTGGTCTCATATTGTGCACCTCCTTGCAGGAAATCTATATTCCATATTTAATTGGTTCTATTCACATAAAAATTCCCTTATACATTTAAACACGAAATGTCTATATAAGTCAATGAAATTTCATTTATTACATTTGCCCTATTTTCTTTATATGTAGAAAGAGGGAATATGTCACATAAATTATCTTTATCCACCATGCTTATTTTCAAGCAAAAAACTCCTCATTTTTCGGTTTATCCACAGGGTTCTTTTTCTACTCTTTTTTCCACAGTTATACACTTTCTAAAAATCTGCCTGTGTATAATTCAAAAATTTTTCCACAACCAAAAAGTTTGTTCCAAACAATTTATAAACAATATCTAGTGGTGTGCATAAGTTTTATACACAACAGATTGAATTTGTGGATAAATTATCGGTTTTCGTTGAAATAAAGGGTTCTTTTTGGTATTATTATATTGTTTTTGACTGTGAATAGATTATTCTAACCTAAAAATTATCAACAGCCTGTGGATAAAGTTGTGAACAATTTCTTCTTATTCTTTTTTTAATTTATCCACCTTCTGGTATTCTGGGGATAATTCTACGCCATTCATTATAATTATCATTTTCAATATTTCCGATATCCGCGCATGGCTTCAGCCACACATTGGAAGTTTAAAAGGAGTGACAGTCTGTGGACAGCCATACTTCCGAATTATGGCAGCAAATATTATCCATTATTCAAACAAAGCTGAGTAAGCCTAGCTTTGACACCTGGTTCAAAGCAACCAAAGCGCTGACTTTTACTGAGAACTCGATTGTAATTTCAGCACCAACCACTTTTGCTGTAGAATGGCTTGAAAGCCGGTATACCAAATTGGTAAGTTCAACCGTTTTTGAATTTTTGGGAAGACAAGTAGATGTGAAGTTTGTGATCGAAGAAGCACTTCCTGAGGAATCGCTTTTACCTGCACAGACTCAATCGCAACCTGCTATTTCGATGCGAGAAGAACCACTTGCTAATATGCTAAACACCAAATATACATTTGATACATTTGTTATTGGTGCTGGTAATCGTTTTGCGCATGCTGCTTCATTAGCGGTAGCCGAAGCACCTGCCAAAGCATATAATCCATTATTTTTGTACGGCGGCGTAGGACTGGGCAAAACTCATCTAATGCACGCAATCGGACATTATATTTTGGAACATAATCCAAATAGCAAAGTGGTATACATTTCTTCCGAGAAATTTACAAACGAATTTATTAACGCTATTCGTGACAACCGCGGGGAAAGTTTCCGCAACAAATACCGCAATATTGATATTTTGTTGATTGATGATATTCAATTTTTAGCGGGCAAAGAACAGACACAAGAAGAATTTTTCCATACGTTTAATGCACTGCATGAAGAACGTAAGCAGATCATTATTTCTAGTGATCGACCGCCAAAAGAAATTCCAACACTTGAAGAAAGACTTCGTTCACGGTTTGAATGGGGATTGATTACTGATATTCAGCCTCCAGATCTAGAGACACGCATCGCTATTTTGCGGAAAAAAGCGAAAGCGGAGAATTTAGATATTCCGAATGAAGCAATGGTCTATATTGCTAATCAGATTGATACGAATATTCGCGAACTAGAAGGTGCTTTGATTCGTGTTGTCGCTTATTCGTCACTAACCAATCAAGATGTAACTTCTCATCTCGCTGCTGAAGCGCTCAAAGATATTATTCCGTCCAGCCGTCCACGAATGATTACGATTCAGGATATTCAACAAAAAGTTGGCGAATTTTATAATTTGAAAATGGAAGATTTTAAAGCCCGTAAAAGAACCAAAGCTGTGGCTTATCCACGCCAAATTGCGATGTATTTATCACGGGAATTAACAGATTATTCTCTGCCTAAGATTGGGGAAGCTTTCGGGGGACGAGATCATACTACCGTAATCCATGCGCATGAGAAAATTTCAAGAACGCTTAAGATTGATCAGGAGTTGTTCAAAGTTGTGAATAACTTAACGGAAAAGATTAAAAATCCATCCTGAATAAGTCACAAGCCTATACACAATCTATACACATGTGGATAGGCTTACTTACACGTGGGTTTGAAGGGGTTATCCACATATCCACTGCCCCTACTACGATTACTATAAAGATTTAATATATATCTTCTTAATAAAAACACGTTCTGAAATTCATCAAATGACTTCAAAACATTTGTGATAAAGATGAACCTTGCTGATTAGGAGTGAAACCATGAAGATCCAAATTTCCAAAAGTTATTTGAATGAATCGATACAACATGTTTCCAAAGCCATTTCGAGCCGTACTACAATCCCTATTTTGACAGGGATCAAATTTGATGTTTCGTATACAGGTGTCACATTAACTGCAAGTGATACAGATATTTCGATCCAATCCTTTATTCCTGCTGAAGACAATGACAAAACGATCGTACAAATTGATCGTGCAGGCAGCGTGGTTTTACCTGCTAAATTTTTCGTAGAAATTATCAAAAAACTTCCTTCTTCTGAAATCGAAATGGAAGTTCGTGACGGTTTTCAAACGTTTATTCGTTCAGGTGCTACAGATATCCAGCTGGTAGGACTCGATCCAGAAGAATTCCCTGTTCTTCCAAGCATCGAAGAAAATCAACAAATCTCTATTCCAGGCGATCTGCTCAAAAATATGATTAAGCAGACTGCTTTCTCTATTTCTACACAAGAAACAACGCCTATTTTGACAGGGGTACTTTGGAATCTAAACGAAAGTGAACTAAAGTTCGTTGCTACAGACCGCCATCGTTTAGCAAGTCGTACTGTTCATATGAGCGAAGATACAGGAGTACGTTTTAGCAATGTTGTTATCGCTGGTAAAACGTTAAACGAATTAAGTAAAATTATTCCTGACCAAAACACATTATTAGATATCGTTGTAGCGGATAATCAGGTATTATTTAAAATTGATCGTGTGCTTTTCTATTCCCGTATACTGGACGGAACATATCCGGATACATCCAAAATCATTCCGACCAATTTCAAAACAGAAATCGTTATCGATACCAAAAAATTAGCCGATTCAATCGATCGTGCGTACTTGCTTTCCCGCGAAGAAAAAACCAATATCGTGCGTATGCAAACATTGGACAATGGAGCTGTTGAAATTTCCTCCAGTTCTTCCGAGCTTGGTAAAGTAACGGAACAGCTTGAAGTCGCTCGTTTTGAAGGTGAACCATTACGCATTTCTTTCAACTCCAAATATATGTTGGATGTGCTAAAAGTGATCGAAAGTGAACAATTAGCGATTCAATTTACAGGTGTAATGAGCCCGATCATTATCAAACCGCAAGATGATAGCCGCAGTCTGTATATCATTTTGCCTTACCGTACAACCAACTAATCCAATCATCACAAACCAAAGGATTAAATAAAATAGCCAGGTATTTTGCAACAAGTTCCTGATC